>CAYVZZ010000059.1:9865-13765 GCA_964456185.1 uncultured Alcanivoracaceae bacterium | reverse complement strand
GCCTTGTGATTGCCTGCTTTATGCCTCGCTGCGAACAGCTAGGACTTGTTCAGAGAGTCCTTAAGGAAAAGCCCATCTCACATGGGGCCCAATCAGATTAATTATTAATGTAACGCTTAAAGACAAAGCCGAAGTCTTTGATGTGGTATTTCTCGTGCGTCTTGCGCAACCAGTTGAAGGCCATCATGTTCAGCTCTTTGAAGTCATCAACAACGGCGCTTTTCTCGTTGCGGCTGTGTGACAAGGTATCCGAGGCCAGCTGCAAGCTACTACGTGCCGCTTCCAGCGAGTGCTCGGCGTCCTCCTTAATCTCACTTATTTTAATCAATGACTTATATAAATCTTTTAATGCTTCTAGGTGCTCTTTCTTCACATCTAGTGATAGCACCATTTCACCAAGGCGAAACTTCAGCTCAACGTCCATATCCAGGCGACCTGCTGTTTCCAGCCAAACATCGTTAATGGCGTACCGATAATAAGAAAAGCGTTTCACCTTGCGCTTCTTGCTGGTCGCGCTTTCGCCATCCACATGAATGAGCGCCTTGTTGGTAAAGCAATATTCGTCAGCTTTGGATTTAATCAGGAAAAAGATTTCTTCCCCATCCTCATGCATCACATAATCGTCGGCATCCACCTTGTCATAGTTTTCACGGCTAATTACCTTGCCAACATCACTCAGTACTAACGCATATGCGGCGTCTCTTCCTAGCATCATACTCTCCCTTTTTATTATGAATTAAAACCGCTAAGGTCGACTCATGTTATAGCAGGTTTATCTCTTACAGGAAATCGTCATGACGGCTACGCCCGAAAAAGCGCCCTCTCTTCCTCAATGGCTTGAAGCGGCCATGCCCTTCACACGCTATTGTCTGCCGGTTGGCGAGTGGAAAATGCACTATGTGGATGTGGGTAAAGGGCCGGTAGTGCTGCTGCAACATGGCAACCCGACCTGGAGCTTTCTCTGGCGGAAGGTGATCACGCCGTTAGTTGACTCGGGTTACCGCGTGATCGCACCAGACTTGGTGGGTTTGGGGTTATCCGACAAACCCAAACGTATGTCACAACATACATTAGATTGGCACGCTAACAATCTGAAATTACTGGTCGAACAATTGGATTTAACTGACATCACGCTGGTCAGCCAAGATTGGGGCGGCCCCATTAGTGCCGTTATGGCTGCCCGGGTTCCGCAGCGCATTAAAGCCGCTGTATTTGCCAATACGATGATCCTCAAACCACCCGTGCCGATGCGCACCACCGCCTTCCACCTTTTTTCCAACATGCCGATTGTCAGTAGCTTGGCGTTTAAAGGGCTAAACTTTCCCCTGCCCGTCATGCATAAGGTGCAGGGTGATCCCAACAGCATTGGACGTTTTGAAAAACGCGCCTACCGCTGGCCCTTGCGGCGCTTTGCCGATCGCACCGCCCCACTGGCCTTGGCACGCATGGTGCCGACGGAACAATCACACCCAAGCGTTGCTACCTTAGGTGAAAGCGAGGATTGGGCAAAGGCATTCAGTGGCAAAGTGGCACTGGTGTGGGGTAAGCGTGATCCCATTCTCGGTCCCGCATTAAAGCGCATGCGTAAGCTCTTTCCTAACGCACCGGTAACCGAGACCGGAGCCGGTCACTTCCTGCAGGAAGAAGTGCCGGAAGAATTAGTCGCCGCGATAAAACAAGTGACTAACGACTAACTTTTAGCTTGCCGATTTTGCGCCGGTTTACGAGAACGCGGACGACGCCGACGGCGTTTATGATGTGGCTTGTTGGGCTTCTTGGATTTCTTGGGTGCGCCAGCAGATAAAGGCTCTGTTGGCTCAAACCCCTCAACCACAACACGCTCGATTGACTGGCCAATGAGCTTTTCAATTTTATACAGATGTTCCGCCTCTTCAGCGCAAACCAATGAGATGGCCTGCCCCTTGGCGCCGGCACGCCCCGTGCGACCAATACGATGCACATAATCCTCGGGCACATTGGGCAAATTAAAATTCACTACCTGCGGCAACAAGTCGATATCAATGCCACGCGCGGCAATATCGGTGGCCACCAACACCTGCACCTCACCCCGCTTAAACGCTTTAAGTGCTTTAATGCGCTGGTTTTGGCTGCGATTACCGTGAATAGCTGCTGCCTGAATATTTGCCTTATCCAGCACCTTCACCAGTTTATTGGCACCATGTTTGGTGCGGCTAAAAACCAGCACCTGATACCAGCCCTGCTCGACGATTAAATGCTTCAGCAAATCACGCTTGCGTGACTTATCCACCGGATGAATGCGATGTTCCACCGTCTCGGCAGTGTTCACCTCCGGTGCCACATCAATCTCGACTGGCTCATGCATAAACTGCTTGGCCAACTGCCTCACCGAACGCGAAAAAGTAGCCGAAAACAGTAGGGTTTGGCGCTCTTTCGGCAGTAACGCAATAATCTTACGAATATCGTGGATAAAGCCCATATCGAGCATGCGATCAGCTTCATCCAGCACGAGCATTTGCAAACTGTCAAAATGCAGCGCCCCTTGTGAATACAAGTCCAGCAAGCGCCCCGGCGTGGCCACCAAAATATCCACACCACGTTGCAGGCGTCTGATTTGCGGGTTGATTTTCACACCACCAAACACCGCCATGGAACGCACCGGCAGCAATTTCCCGAGACTTTGGATATTCTCCTGCACTTGAGCGGCCAGCTCTCGCGTTGGCGTTAGCACCAGCGCCTTTACCTGCCGCTTACCGGGACGCTTACCATCGTTCAGCCGGTCGAGTAGCGGCAAGGAAAAAGCCGCTGTTTTACCCGTGCCGGTTTGCGCCGCCCCCATAATATCGCGACGCACTAACGCCTCGGGAATGGCTTCAGCCTGAATCGGCGTCGGCTCGTTAAAGCCCAATTCAGTAAGACGAGAAAGCAGCCGAGCCGATAAGCCCAGTTCAGCGAATGTCATGGTGATAACCTGTGAGATAGAGCGGACACCGCCAAAGAGCAAGCGGCAAAAGAAGCGCGACTTTACCACTTTGGCCTAACACTTTCAGTAAAATCTGCATCAAAGCCTAGTGGGTTCTCACCCACAAGCCTACCAACATGCTAAGCTGCCTCCCTTCTCGTCAATCACCGCAAATTGCCCATGAACACCCTATCCATCGGCCCATTGCTCATTACCTGGTCACAAATCTGGTGGTTGTTGGCGCTAATCGTTGCTTGGTTGGTTGCCTGGCGATTGGGCAAAGCGCAGCAGCTCGACCTCAGTGGCCAGCTATTTAATGCAGTGGCTAGTGGTTTTGTGGTGGGACGCTTGGTGTTCGTCGCGCAATACTGGTCGGCCTATGCAGCGCACCCCGTCAGCATCATCGACATACGCGACAAAGGCTTCAACCTATATGGCGTGTTGGGCGGCATCCTGCTGTATCTGCTCTATGCTTTATGGCGTCACCCAGCCGCTCGCCGCGCACTGATTAAAATCGTCGCCAGCGGCCTGCTTTGCTGGAGCCTCACCGGTGGGGTGATGCACCTGCTACATTACCAAGCCCAGCACCGCCCGCATTTGCCGCAAGTCACCCTATACCAACTAAACGGACAAGCCATTGGACTCACCGATATACACCAACAAGGAACAAAGCGCCCTTTAGTCATCAATCTCTGGGCCACCTGGTGTCCGCCCTGCCGCGCCGAAATGCCCATGCTGGCGAAAATGCAACAAAAGCGACCAGACATCCGCTTTCTTTTCGTCAACCAGCAAGAAAGCGTAAAGCAGGTCAAACACTTTCTGGCAGAACAACATTTACAGCAAATGCGCAATGTGTTGCTTGACCCGCTAGGCGCGCTGGCCGAAGCAGCTGGCGTAAGAGGCTATCCGACGACACTTTTCTATGACAAAAATGGAAATTTGGTCGACTGGCATACCGG
>CAYVZZ010000059.1:0-9855 GCA_964456185.1 uncultured Alcanivoracaceae bacterium | reverse complement strand
GACTTATATCATTAGGCACAACAAATAGTCATAAATAACAGCAAGTTACAAACATCGCCCATTAACACTATATAATTATGTACCATATACGATAAACGTCGTACTCACGGATGAAGACGATCGCATCAATTTTTCTGTTCAAGGACGAAAGCTCTTTACTTTTGGCCTATCAACGCCCACAGGAACAGCGATGCCCAACAACCCCCTACCCCCGTCGCACATCAGCCACGCAAAGCGGGAGCTGCACCCAAACGGGCCGTACGCGCCCAGCGATGAAATAGACCTGTTCGAATTAATCGATGATGTGCTTACCCGCAAATATTGGGTATTGGGTATTCTAGTAGCCTGTTTAATAACGGCGGTATGCTACTTGGCATTAGCCACATCCATTTATCAGGTTCAAGCAGCTATCCAGCCTCCCGCTCGCCAGGATCTAGCCGCATTGCAAGTGCCCGGCGTGGAATTCGAATTATCTACCGATGAACAGATTGCTGATTCCGGTTTTGTTTTAACCCAAGTCATGCAGCAGCTAAATGCCTTCCGCTTTCGCATGGCATATTGGCAACAGCATCAACAAGCTTTTGGCCAAGCCATTAATAAAAATGGCTCACAAACGGTGGAGCAACAGCTTGAACAGTTTGATGACAACAATTATAGCCTGCATTTTTTGAACCCCGATAAATCGGCAGATCGCGACAACTACAACGGCTTTGTACTGACCTACCCCGAAGGGGTTAAAGGAGTGGAGCTAGCACAGGGCCTGTTAAAAGCCAGCTTGGCAAGCGTCAAACACAACCTGATATCTGCTTGGCAAAGCGCTCGCCACCAGCAGCTGCAACAGCTTAAACACGATCTTGAACAAAAGCGCAGTCATTATCGTAACCAGCTTGCATCACAAAAGGTATCACTCGATCGTGCTTTAGCCGTCGCACAAAAAATGCAGCTAACCGATCCCATCACGCTAGGTGCCTTTTTGCGGAAAACCGCAAATAACCATAAAGACCTGCTAAAAGAGCTGAACCCCGACGATGCCAAAGCACTGACACGCCAGTTGCTGGTCAATGATCAAAAAGACAGAAAGCTGCCACTGTATCTGATGGGTTCGCGTGCGCTACAATCCGAGTTGACAGCCGTCGAGCAACAGTTAGCTGCCCTCGCAACTAGCTCAAACGTCAATTTAAGCAGCTTAAACAACCTTCCGGGTGACAAGTTAATCAGCGGGCTAGGCGCAATGAAAGACAAAGCCCGTTACCTCAAACAGCTATCCCCGGATTTCAGCCAGCTCAAAGTGGCGCAAATTTCGCGCATGCCAACACAACCCTATGGCGACATTAAACCCAAAAGTGCCTTGGTTCTTGCGGTTGGCGGGCTTCTTGGGCTTAGGCTGGGCATCTTCACCGCTTTGCTCATGGCTGCATGGAGTAAGCGACGAACCTAGTTTGCTCGTTGCCATAACCGCGCCAATGGTGTCGGCAGGCCACTTTCCGGACGAGTCAAGCCGGTATTAACAACACGCTGTACTGGCAACACACGAGCCGACGCCAAGCCTGCCTTGCGTAGCAGCATGGCCGGCTTACGGTCATCGGTATACAGCGAGGCCATAGCCTGTGTTGCCGCATAAAGTGGCCAGCTGGCAATGCGGTGGCGTCGTTGATAACGGCTCAACACTGATGGGCTGGCAATGTTCTCGCCTTCACTTAATGCTCTGGTAATTTGTTCTGCCAGTGTCGTGGCACTCATCAACCCCAGGTTAAAGCCATGCGCCGTCACCGGATGCATGCCAACCGCGGCATCACCAATCAGCGCACACCTTTGCCCATAAAAACGATGCGCATAAGTGCCCACCAAGGGGTAGCAATGCGGGCCTTTAATCACCTGCATTCTGCCCAATCGGTGCTGAAAACGCTCGGTTAGCACCTGGCTCAACACCTCCCAGGACAAAGGCCCCAATTCACGCATTTCCGCCGGTGGCAGGGTTAACACCAATGAAGCCGTGTGGACATCATGCAACGGCAACAACGCCAGCGTTTGCCCATAACCAAACCATTCCCAAGCGGTGCTGTCATGCGGCAAATCACTGCGCACCCGCACCACCATCATGGTCGCCCCAAAATCATGCATGTGCGTGGCAATGCCTAACTGCCGCCGAGTGCCGGAAAAACGGCTATCGGCGGCAATCAGCAACTTGGCTGTCAGTGACAAGGAAGAAGCATCCGGTGTGGTTAAACTCAGCGCCGCCTCGTGGGCACCCACCTCGACCTTTTCCACCTTGTGCTCACTCAACAAGGTGACATTAGGCAACTCGTCCACCCGCGCATAAGCCGCCCGGCGAATGGCATAGTTGGAAACCATCCAGCCCAACTGGCTGGGCTTGTCAAACAACAGCTTGGGGCCGCGATTGCCATCCAGCACCTTGGCACTGCCCAAGTTACCAATGGCTTCGTCAGGAATATGCGGCCAGATGCCCAAGCGGGCCAGCTGCGCCTGGGAATGATGTGTAATTGCAATTTCGCGCCCATCGTCCGCGGCATCAGCCAGCTTGTCTTCCGGCTGGGCATCAATCAAAACAACCCGTAAATCTGCCTCCGCCAAACAAGCTGCAAAACACAATCCAGCCGGCCCGGCACCCACTACTGCAATGTCATAATCCATGAGAGTCTCCCGTTGTTTGACGCTATTATTGCGCCGACAAAACGGCAGGCCATGACGCACATCAATTTTAGTGGCATTAATCTAGTTGCATGAATCACTCATGCTTCTTGTGATCATTTAGAAAGTAGGTCAAAAACAAAAAAGCCCGCTTTCAAAAAATATGAAAGCGGGCTTCAATATTGGTGGAGCTAGGCGGGATCGAACCGCCGACCTCTTGCATGCCATGCAAGCGCTCTCCCAGCTGAGCTATAGCCCCATTTGATGGGCAACCGATTGGTTGAGGCGGCATTTTAGCAACCTACCCCGGCCTGTCAAGCAACCAGAGTCTAACTGGGCATAATCTATCCACTATGATGACTGGCATGAAAAATTTGGTGTACTAATGAAAAATGGTTATTGTTAGAAGGTACTAAACATAAAGTGCTGCTGACATGGTCGGTTATATGCAACCTAAGCACGCGAGCGTGAGTTATGTTTGCTAGGCGATGAAGCATTATGAAACCTCCTAATAGTATTGACGACACAGAGGAAAAACGCCGTTTAAAGATGTTAGATGGGTACATCTACACAGGCCTTTTGTCCTATCTTATTACCGGCACCTCCATCCTTATCTACTGCTTACTCACTTGGTCCACTGGCAAAAACCGTATTATTATTGTATCCATTGTTTTTGCTGCACTTTGGCTAGTACCCACCATTTACCGCTACCGTCCTGTCATCGTTACTAGCCGCTACAGAGAACTGTATTTTATTTCATGGAATATCTCCTGCTACTTTTTTAGCTGTTGCATCCTTGTATTGGATGGCGGCATTAATAGCCCATTTGTGCTTGTGTGGTTTCTGCCCACGATTTATTTGCTATTCGGCTTTAGTCGCCGCTCGATTTTGTTGTGCTGCACCATCGGTCTACTGATGTATACCACTGGGGCGCTGCTTACCAACCTGCTAACCCACTGGCAACTATTTGTACTGCAATTCATCATGCTGCTTGGTGCCATGGCCATGGTGTTCTACGGCACTGTATGTCGTGATCGCTATGAAAGCGAACTGCAAACTCTACACAGCAAACTGCATCATCTAGCCAGCACCGACAGCTTGACAGGCTGTTTAAATCAGCGCGCGTTCAACACCTGTTTGGCAGAACAAATTGAATTGGCCAAGCGATTGCAGCATCCACTAACCTTGCTGGCCATCGATATCGATTATTTTAAGAAGATTAATGACCAGTATGGCCATTTGGCTGGTGATGATGCCTTACAGAAGCTGGGAGAGTTGCTACGCAAGACGCTGCGCAAAACAGACATAAGCGGCCGCCTGGGCGGCGACGAGCTAGCAGTCATTTGTCCAGACACCGATAAAGACAAAGCCATCGAGGTAACTCGACGACTTCAGAAAGCACTGGATGATTTAGACAGCAATTTTGAAATGACGCTCAGTATTGGCATTTACTGCGCCCCCGCCCTGCACTTGAATAACCATCAGGTCGAGACCTTTCGTAGTCGCGCCGATCAGGCACTTTATCAAGCCAAGGCACAAGGGCGTAATTGCTTTGTTAACTATACGCCCGATGCGGTTTGATGAATGCTTAGTCTGACACCAATTCCTTCCAAGCCTTATCCAGCTTTTTGCGTTGTTTCTTGGAAACACCGCCCAACACCTCAATGGCATGGCGCAAACGCGCACGGGACATATCTGGCCCAATAATTTCCATGCTATCGACCACGGAAAAGCTTTGGTTAGTGCCGGCAATGGCGATAAACACCGGGAACAGCAAGTCTTTTACTTTGACATCCAGCGCCTTTGATAACTGCTTGGCGTGAGCAAAAATGTTGGCCTTCTGCCAGTCACGCTCGGTTTCCAGTGACCAGAGCAAAAACTGCAACCAGCGTTTTTGGGTGTCGGCATCATGCGTCTTGTGGGCGAAACTTTCCTCGGTAATGTCCGGCATACCGGTAAAGCAAAACCCTGCTTTATCAATCACCTCGCTCAAGGTGTTAACGCGGCTCTTCAAGTGCGGAATAATCTGCAAGAGATAGTCACGATTAAACGCCCAGTCACCCAGCAATTGCAAAAATCCTTCGTCGCTAAACTCGCGCAGCCAGAGGCCGTTTAACCAGGAAAGCTTTTCGACGTCAAACACAGGCCCGCCCAAAGAAATGCGCGACACATCGAACGCCTCTTGCATTTCGCTTAAAGAGAACTTCTCACGCTCATCCGGCATCGACCAGCCCATGCGCCCCAGATAATTCACCACGGCTTCGGGCAAGAACCCCATGCGTTGGTAGAACAAGATACTGGTGGGATTTTTACGTTTACTGAGCTTGGATTTGTCCGGATTGCGCAGTAACGGCATATGGCAAAGCGTGGGCATTTCCCAGCCGAAGGCATCATATAGCAGCTGATGTTTGGGCGCCGAATTAAGCCACTCTTCGCCCCGCAACACATGCGTAATGCCCATCAAGTGGTCGTCGACCACATTGGCCAGGTGATAGGTGGGCATGCCGTCGGATTTTAACAACACTTGCGCATCTACCCGCTCCCAGTCCAACTCGACGGTGCCACGCAGCATGTCTTCGACCTGACAACGCCCGTCACTGGGCACGCGCAAACGCACCACATAAGGCATGCCTTCGGCTTCACGCTTGGCTTGTTCATCGGCAGAGAGCTCAAGGTCGGCGTCTTTCAGCGCCCGATTTTCACCTTTATCTTTAAGTTCGTCACGCAACTCATTGAGTTCACTTGGGGTACGATAACATTTGAAGGCTTTGTTCTTCGCCAATAGCTCATCGGCATATTGTTTATAAATGGCTCCCCGTTCGCTTTGGCGATAAGGCCCATAGTCGCCGCCCACATCCGGCCCTTCATCCCAGTCCAGTCCCAGCCAATTGAGGGAATCAATAATCGCCTGCTCGGATTGCGAGCTGGAACGGGTGCGGTCCGTGTCTTCGATGCGCAAGATAAACTGGCCGCCGTGCTGGCGGGCAAAACAGCGATTGAACAAGGCAATGTAGGCGGTGCCAACATGCGGGTCGCCAGTGGGTGATGGCGCAACACGGGTGCGAACGGTCATGGTGATTTCCTCAAATGAACATGCGCGCGCATTGTAGCAAATCACGCTCTGTAACTAGAGCCCCATTTGCTTGCTGATAACTTCGTTCATGATTTCGCGGGTGCCGCCGCCGATACTGAGAATGCGGTTGTCGCGATACAGCCGCTCGACCACCGACTCGCGCATATAGCCCATGCCGCCAAACAGTTGCACGGCATCATAGGTGGCTTTGTCGGCCACATCGGTGCAGAAGTTTTTTGCCATGGAAATTTCTTTGATTACCGTTTCACCGGCCTGGATGCGCGCTGCGGTGCGATAGGTAAACTCGCGCGCCACTTCGATTTGTGTGGCAAGGTCGGCGAGCTTGTGCTTGGTCACCTGAAACTTGCCGATAGGACGGCCGAAGGCGGAGCGTTCTTTCACATAACGCAGGCATTCCTCCAAGGCGATTTGCGCGGTCATATACGCCATGACGCACAGCATGAGGCGTTCCATTTGAAAGTTTTGCATGATGCACAAGAAGCCGCCATTTTCCGGCCCGATGCGATGGGCAACCGGCACCTTCACGTCGTCAAAAAACAGCTCGGCGGTGTCACTTGCCCACCAGCCCATTTTTTTCAGGCTGCGCCCGACGCTAAAGCCCTCCATGCCCTTTTCGAGTAGCAACAGACTTACCCCGCCATAGCCGGGGTCGCCGGTGCGCACGGCCACCGTATAAAAGTCGGCACGCACGCCACTGGTAATAAACATTTTGCTGCCGTTGACGCGATAATAATCACCTTCGCGCTTGGCACGGGTTTGCAAATTGGCCACATCCGAACCGCCCGATGGCTCGGTAATCGCCAATGCGGCAATTTTCTCACCGGCCAGCACCGGCTTAACAACGCGCTCTTGCATGGCCTCACTGCCCCACTTCCACACCGGCGGCAGGCCAATATCCAGCGAACCGAGGCCGGCTACCAGCCCGCCGGAGGTGGAGCGCATCAGTTCTTCTGATACCGCAATTTTCATAAACACGTCATTTTCAGCAAAACCACCCAATGATTCGGGATGCCCCACTCCCAACAAACCCGTCTCAGCGGCTTTGCGATACAGCTCGCGGGGAAACTCACCGGCTTCTTCCCATTCACCGATATGGGGCAAAATTTCCGTCTCAACAAATTTACGCGCCGTGTTGCGCACTTGTTGGTGGGTTTCGTTGAAATAGCTTAAGGCCATGGGAGGCTCCAATTAATTACCAGATAGCTTCCGAGCCTATTTTTGGTCAGCCATTTTGTCCATGACGATTTGTATCGTCTGCTTTTGACTCAATAGACCAAAGCTGCTTTTATACCTTTATCAAACAACAGGGATAACTGGGAATTCGACATATGGATAACTCCACCAAAATGCTCGGCGGTATTGGCTACATCTGCTTATTAATTTTTGCGTTAGCAAGCGGCACGGGTGCAGGCGGTGTGCTGGCGTTAGCCGCCATGATTTGTGTTGTGGTGGCTTTTATCAAAGGCGGCAACGAGGTCGGGCGACCTGACGTAAAAAACAGCATGATTTTAGCCATTGTGCTAAATATCGTCGCTTTCTTGCTGCTAGGCTTTGTGATTATCGGCGCCATTATTGCTTTTTTAGGGGCGGCCGCCGCTACCAATTCTCAGTCGGCAGACGCGCTTGCGGCGTTTTCCTTCTTTGGCATCTTGGGTCTTGTCGTATCCGGCCTTATTTATCTGGCACTTCAGATCGCCGCTTCCTGGTTCTGGTATAAGGCCTCAAAAGCGCTGGGTGAAGGCACCAACGAACCATTATTTACCAGTGGCGGATTGGTTATCTTTATTGGCGCACTCACTATGATAATTGGCGTTGGCGTACTGGTGATGTTCGTGGGCTGGGTCATGCAATGTGTAGCCTTTTTCAAGGTGCCCGAATCCAACCCGATGCCTAACGTAACGCCTTAAGCTAATTCTGCCAAACGAGCGAGAAGGTCGTCTTCATTGATGACCTTTACGCCCAGCTTCTCGGCTTTAGTCAGTTTAGAGCCCGCCTTTTCACCCGCCACCAAACAGGTGGTTTTCGACGATACGCTGCCACTCACTTTGGCACCCAGCGCTTTCAAGCGCTGCCCTGCTTCGTCGCGTGTCAGACTATTTAACTTACCGGTAAGTACCCAGGTTTCGCCCGCCAATGGCTGAGGGGCGTCCGCATCGGGCGTGGCATCAGGCCAATGAATACCTTGTGCAATGAGGTCAGCAATAACATCACGATTACGCGGCTCGGCGAAAAAATGCACGATATGGGCGGCCACCACTTCGCCCACATCGGACACCAGCTGCAAGCGTTCGGCATCGGCCTCCATTAAAGCGTCCAACTGGCCAAACTCATCGGCCAACGCGGCAGCAGTGGCCTCACCAACTTCGCGAATCCCCAAAGCAAACAGAAAACGCGCCAAGGTAGTTTCTTTGCTGGCCTGCAGTGCCGCCACCAGATTGGCCGCCGATTTATCGCCCATTCGTTCCAGGCTAGCCAGTTGAGTAGTTTGCAACCGATACAAATCGGCCGGGCTGTGAACCCATTCCAGATCGACCAAGGATTCAACAAGCTTACTACCCAACCCATCGATATCCATGGCGCGCCGCGAGGCAAAATGCCAAATTGCTTCTTTTAACTGCGCCGGGCATCCCAGGCCGTTTTGACAACGCAGCACCGCGCCGTCTTCGTCGCGCAGCACGTCACTGCCGCAAGCGGGGCAAGCCGTTGGCGGTACGATTTCCTCGCCATTTGGCGATTCAGTTACGACACCAACCACCTTCGGGATAACATCACCGGCACGGTAGACACTTACCCTATCGCCTACTTTGAGGTGCAGGCGTTGTATTTCATCAAGATTGTGTAGCGTAGCATTGCTCACCGTCACACCTGCTACTTCAACCGGCTCCAGCCGTGCCACCGGTGTTAAAGCACCTGTGCGGCCAACCTGCCAGTCCACCGCAAGTAGCTGGGTAATTTCCTCTTGCGCAGGGAACTTGTGAGCGGTTGCCCAGCGTGGTGCGCGGGCGACAAAGCCCAATTCGTCTTGCAGCGCCAGGTTATCCACTTTGTAGACCACGCCATCAATATCGTAATCCAGTGAGTCCCGCTGCTGCTGAATGTCACGGTAAAACGCCAATAGCTCATCCACTCCACGGCAAACACGCACCAGTGGATTAACCGGCAAGCCCAGTGTCTTCACGTAATCGAGCAGCTCGCTATGGCGTGCGGGCCAGGGTTGCCCCTGCAACTGGGCGACCACATAGGCATAAAACATCAGGGGGCGTTGAGCGGTAATGCGTGAGTCCAGTTGACGCAGGCTGCCTGCCGCGGCATTACGCGGGTTGGCGAACGGCTTTTCACCGGCCGCCAAGCGACGCTCATTTAATGCCTGAAAGCCAGAATGTAGCATGATTACTTCGCCGCGTACTTCCAGCCACTCAGGCGCATTGCCCTGCAGCTTTAACGGAATCGCTTTAATGGTGCGCACATTGGCGGTGATATTCTCACCACTGCGGCCATCGCCACGTGTAGCCGCTTGAACTAGCTCGCCTTGATGGTACAGCAGGCTAACGGCCAAACCGTCGAGCTTGGGTTCGGCCACGTAGCTAATCGAATCACCACTGGCCAGGCGATCACGCAGCCGCTGGTCAAACTTGGCGACATCGGTTTCTTCAAAAAGATTGCCCAGCGACAGCATAGGCACGGTGTGCTCTACCGTCTCAAATTGACTGAGTGGTGCTGCGCCCACACGCTGACTGGGCGAATCGGCGGTTACCCAATCTGGATGGGTTTGCTCGATCTCTTGTAATTCGCGGAACACACGGTCGTATTCCGCGTCAGGCACTTGAGGGTCATCATGAACATAGTAAGCAACACTCCAAGCGCGCAACTGCTGCTGCAGTGCTTGGTAGTGCGCTTTATCCTTAGCGCCCATTGGCACCCTGCATGCGCATGCGACGCTCAAACTCTTGCACCTGCTCACGCATGTGTTCGGTCATTTGCGGGGTGAGTACGTTTTTGTCCATGTCGCGCAACTCGCCATCTAGCTCGCGCGATAACCATTGCGCGGTATTGAGCATGCGATCCAAGGCGCGCAGCGGCTCGTCAGGCCCAGGCAATTTAATGAAGAAGGA
>CAYVZZ010000058.1:0-14570 GCA_964456185.1 uncultured Alcanivoracaceae bacterium | reverse complement strand
TTCTGCCCAATGCCCCAATGGCGACCCAGCTGGTAGCCGTATTGGGAAATGGTGTAGCCATCCAGGCTTTTCAAAGTCACCACGACCAGTTGGTTAGAGCTGGCACGCTCTTCGGCAGCGAGTTGTCGCGTCAACTGGCGTTCCTGTTGAGTCGTCAGCAGATCTGCTTGGTCAACAACACGGCCTGTCAGCTCGGGGGAGCTGGGCGCAGCAACCGCCAGCTGCGCCAGTAGCAATAAACCGAGGGTGGCGACAATCTTCATTCCACGCATTAGTTAAAGTTCACGGTAGGCGCTTCTTCGGCATTATCGCTGGTGGCCTCATAGGTATCGCGAATCTTCATGTCGCTATACAGCAGGCTGTGCCAAATGCGCCCCGGGAAGGTGCGAATCTCGGTGTTGTAGCGCTGCACGGCCAAAATAAAGTCGCGGCGGGCGACTGAAATGCGGTTTTCGGTGCCCTCCAGTTGCGCTTGTAGTGCCAGGAAGTTTTTGTCAGCTTTCAAATTGGGATAACGCTCGGACACCATCATCAAATGCTGCAAGGCACCACGTAGCTCGCCCTGCGCCTGTAAAAATTTCTGACGCGCCTTGGGGTTATCCAGCAAAGAGCCGGTCACCTGAATCGAGCCGACTTTGGCGCGGGCATTGGTCACCGCGGTTAAGGTGGATTTTTCGTGCTTGGCGTAGCCTTTGACCGTAGCGACCAGATTGGGAATTAAATCGGCACGGCGTTGATACTGGTTTTCCACCTGTGCCCAAGCCGCTTTAACGGCTTCGTCTGCCTGAGGGATGGTATTTATGCCACAGCCTGCCAATAGCGCAAATAAGCTGACCAAAAGGCCATAACGAAGTGCATAAGTCATGATCGAGTCCCAATATAATGTCAAAGCCGTATGCTAGGGGTCGAGCGCTTGGGGTGCAAGCAAGGCGCATGAATTTGTCTCTCATTCGGGATAAGATAAGACAAATTTTCAGAAGCGATTACCATGACAGACGAAGCCGCTCTAAAACGCCGTTATCGATTTCACAGCCGCCGTGGCATGAAGGAAATTGAAGAAATTCTTTATGCCTATCTTGACCACTGTTTCGATGACGACGACGATGAAATGAAGGCCATGTATGGCCGCCTATTGGAATGCCATGACGTTGAGCTATTTGACTGGTTTTTGCGTAGCTCACGTCCGGAGGATCCTGAACTTGCAGCCTATGTCGAACAGCTCGTCCAGCGCGTGGAAGCTCGATAAAATCTTGCCGCGTAGCCGCTGGCCCAAAAGCCTGACAATCGCGGCCTCTGTAATGGCGGCGATTGCCGTGCTGTTATCTGGGCTGTCACTTTATTGGACGATTGGCCTACTGGCTTTGATATTGCTGTTTGCCGCCATGTCGTGGCGCAAGTCGGTGGCTATTGCGTCCATCAGTGTCAGCCCGCGTGGCTGCACCCTGCGCTTAAGCGACCATCAACACATCAAATTGGAGCCGCCCTACCGTAGCGCGGCTTTTGTTTGGTGGATAAGCGTATACCAGCCCAATGGCTACACCGGTCGTTGGTTTTGGTTATATCGCGATCAGTTCTCCAAAGACGAGTGGCGACAACTCAACGCCCTACTTCACTGGTCAGACAAATAAGGAGTCTGCATGCCCTCAGTGGTATTCGAGCAGCAAGGTGCGCTCGGAATAGCACGGCTTAACGCCGAAAAAAGCCTAAACGCCCTGTCGCTCGACATGATCGACCTGCTTTACCCGCAGCTGCTGGCCTGGCAGAAAGACGACAACATCAAAGCGGTTTGGCTAGAAGGTGCCGGCACTAGAGCCTTTTGTGCCGGTGGTGATGTGGTCAGTTTGTACCACAGCATAGTAGCCACCGAGGATGGCGAGCGTAATGCCGACGCAGAAGCTTTTTTCGAACGCGAATATCGTCTCGATTACCTGCTGTACTATTTCGGCAAGCCCATTATTTGCTGGGCGGAAGGCATTGTCATGGGCGGTGGCCTAGGGCTTCTGGCAGGCAGTTCACATCGTATTGTGACCCCCAGCAGTCGCATTGCCATGCCGGAAATCACCATTGGTTTATACCCGGATGTGGGCGGTAGCCGTTTCCTAAACCGCATGCCGGGCGATGTGGGGTTATTCCTGGGTTTAACTGGTGCCTCTGCCAACGCCGCAGACGCCCACTACACCGGCCTGGCCGATCATGTCATGGCCGGTGACCAGCGCGATGTTGTTAAAGCCGCCCTGGCCGACACCAACTTTTCGGAGGATAGCCGACAGGTAGATATTGAAGTGACCCGTTTGTTGCGCCGTCACACCCTGCCCTTGGCCGATTGGCCTGAAGAGGTTATCAAGCCGCATTTCGATATCATTAATCATCTTTGCGATACCGACACACTACCGGAAGTAGTCGCCAACATTTGCGAATACGCCGGTGATGACAAATGGCTACAAAAAGCCGCAGCAGGCTTAAAGGCGGGCTGCCCGCAAAGCGCTTGGCTGGTTTGGATTGCCCAACAACAGGCGGCAGAAATGAGCCTGGCCGATGTGTTCCGCATGGAATGGAACCTCTCGATGCAATGCTGCTATCACGGCGATTTCAAGGAAGGTGTGCGGGCGCTATTAGTCGACAAAGACAAGTCGCCCGCGTTTCGTTATAGCCAGGTCGAGGATATTCCCGAAGATTATCTGGCGAACTTCCTCACCCTGCCACCGGGCGTTGAAACCCACCCGCTGGCTGATCTGGGTCAGGGATAAGCTCGCATTGGCCGGTTCTTCTAGTTAGATTGAACCGGCTTTTTACGAAACAACAGAGTTGCAATAAAACCCACAACCACGATGGTGGACGTGCCAAATACAATGGCTAAATAGTCGTGGAAAGGGCTGCTCCAGGCAGCATCCGGCGCGAATGTTGGCGTCAGGCTCATCCAGCCAATCACTACCACGCCAAAGATAGCGCCCACCAAGGCCGCACGCGAACGCGTAAGATGCGAAAAAGCGGCCAACAAAAATAGTCCCAGCATGCCGCCGCTAAATATCGACGCCATCTTCCACCAGGCATCCAGCGCACTTTTTACGTCAATCATGGCGATGGCCACTGCGCCACCCAAAATACTGATGAGCAGAGAGGCCAATCGCAGCACCCACAACGCCTGCTTTTCAGTCACCGGCTCGCTTTTGTAACGCTTGTAGTAATCTGTCAAAAACACCGTGGCCGAGCTGTTGAAGCTGGTGGAGACCGTGCTCATGCCAGCAGCGAACACCGAGGCAATCAGAATGCCGGTGATGCCAACGGGCAAACCATGCACGATGAAATAAGGGAAGATTTTATCGGCTTCGGTTGCCACTGCAGCAGGTAGCGTAATGGCACCAGAATGGTAGTAAGCAAACAAAGCGGTGCCAATAAAGAGGAACATGGCGGACACTGGCACATATAACAAACCGCCCCAAAAAGCCGAACGCTTGGCTTCTTTGTCGGTGCGCGACGCCATGTAACGCTGCACATAATTTTGGTCGATGCCGTAGTTTTGCAGGTTGATAAACAACCCGTACACCAACACCACCCAGAAGGTCGGTTCGGCCAGGCTGATGCCAAAGTCGCCCAGGCTAAACTTGTCGTGCTCGGCAGCTATGCTAAACACCTGCCCCATGCCTTCCGGCATATTAAAAAAGATAAACACTACGGTGATTGCCGCGCCGCCAATGAGAATGATGCCTTGAATGGCGTCCGTCCAAACCACGGCCTCAAACCCGCCCAAAAGCGAATAAATGGTGACGGCAATGCCGGTGACCACAATGATAGTGGCCATGTCCCAACCGACCACTGCATTTAACGCCAATGCCAGCAAGTACAAAATCGTACCCACACGCGTGATTTGCGTGAGCAGATAGCAGGCCGACACATAGACTCTTGCCCAGGGGCCAAAACGCTGTTCAAGAAAGGTATAAGCCGAGGGGCTATTGATGCGGCGATACAAGGGCACGAAATATTTCACCGCAATAATCAGTGCAATGGGAATGGACAGGCTAAAAGCAAAGGCATTCCAGTTGGTCAGATAGGCACTGCCCGGCAATGCCAAAAAACTGATGCTACTAATAAAAGTGGCAAAGATGGACATAGCAATGACCCACTGGGGTACTGCCCTGCTACCCAGCGTGTAGGCATCTTCCGATTTGTTTTTGCGCACAAAGGCGCTACCAAACAGTGTGATGCCCGCCAGATAAGCGACAAACACGATGATGTCGATAGTATCCATAGAAATTTCTTGTCGTTGTTGTGGTCGTTATGGTGAAGGTTAGGATGAGAAGGCGCTGTTTAGCTGGTTTATCCAAATCGCCGCACGCCGTGGTATTCGTGACGCATGTTGCCGCCAATATTGAGCCTGCTGTTCAACCTGTTTGGCAAAAGGGGCTGGGTCGTAATCGGGCAACGACAGGTTATCGACTGATACCCGAAAAGGCCGCTGGCAGGCTTCGGCAAACAGCTTTTCTAATGCCTGGGGTTTACGCTCGACTGCCTCAAACTGTTTCTGTTGTGCGAGATCGCGTGCGCCCTCAATGTACCAATAACCATAGTCGTCTTTTTGACGGCGCTGCTCTCCGGCTAAACACCAGTGGGCAATTTCATGCAAAGCGCTAGAGAAGTAATCGGCGCGATAATAAATAACCGCTAGCTGCCCGGCTTTGGCCGCTTTATAAAACGGCTCATCCGCCCCACCCTCTAGACGCGTTTGCCAGCCGCTTTCGAAACAGCGTGCAAACAACAACTCAAGAGAGGCCGCCGTTTGGGGCAGCCTCTCTTGAGTCAAGCTATCCGCTAAAGTGGTGTTAGCCCGCACTTTTCTTGCTGTCGCGGCTGCTCTTAATCAAGCTCGCCACGGTGGTAATCAACAGAATGGAAACAATAACCACCAGCGATACCCAAGTGGGGATATTCGGCGCCCAAGCGATATGCTCACCGCCGTTAATGAACGACAAGGTATTTTCGTGCATGGCGTGCAAAATCAACTTCACACCAATGAAGCCCAGCACCAATGCCAAGCCGTAGCTGAGGTACACCAGCTTCTTGAGCAAGCCGCCGATCAAGAAATACAGCTCGATTAAGCCAAGCAATGCAAAGGCGTTAGCGGTAAAGACAATGTAAGGCACATTGGTCAGGCCAAAGATAGCGGGAATGGAATCCAACGCGAACAAGATGTCAGTCATACCGATGGTAATCATCACCATCATCATCGGCGTGAAGTAACGCTTGCCGTCAATCATGGTGGTCATGTTGGCACCATCATATTTGTCGGTGAGCGGCAATATTTTTTGCATGCTGCGCACCAAAATATTTGGCTCGAATTCTTCATCGACATCGTGGCTTTCCAAGCCAAGTTTGAGTGCAGTAAGCACCAGGAAGAAACCGAAGATATAGAACACCCAGCTAAAGTAAGCCAGTGCCGCTGCACCGAGAATAATGAAAATGGTGCGCAAAATCAGAGCGATAACAATGCCGATGAGCAAAACCTTTTGCTGGTCTTCGCGAGGCACCGCAAAGCTGGACATGATGATGACAAAGACAAACAGGTTATCAATGGAGAGGCTGTATTCGGTAATGTAACCGGCGAAAAACTCCAAGCCATAATCACCGCCCCATACCAGCGTTACGCCAATGCCAAATAAGACAGACAAGCTGACAAAAAACGCGGTCCAAGCACCGGCTTCTTTCATGCTGGGTTCGTGTGCGCTGCGTATGTGCGTGAAAAAGCTCAATAACAACAGCCCAATGACGCCAGCGACTGTCACCAGCCAAATCCAAAGTGGTACTTGCATCGTGCGAATCTCCCGATATGAATGTATCAGCTCAAATCATTGCTGCGCTGCAGTATGCCGCAGACACGGAGCGACAACAATAATGCGCCTTATTGTTTGCGTGCGCCTTTACGCACCATATAAGTAAAGATGTCGTCCTGTTCTTGTTGCACCACTAGTTCGTGCCCCAGAAAACGACAAAATTGGGGAATGTCTCTAACAGTTGAAGGATCAGTGGCCTCTATTTTTACCGTATCGCCCACGGCCATTTCTCGCACTTTGGCGTGCAACATCATGACCGGTTCAGGGCATTTCAGCCCTTTGGTATCCAACAAAAATTCAGTGTTTGGCGTTGGCTGTTCGGTGCTCACGGGGAAAGTCCACATAACCTTTAGGTAATAACAGAATGGGCAGTATAACAGGGATTGTCAGCAGCGCTGCGAGCAGAAAGTGCATTTGATAGCCAAACAGGTCGGCGCTGGCGCCGCTAAGCAACACAAAAGTGCCGGTCACCGACAGTTGCACCGAGGCTTGCAAAGTGAAGTCGGCTCCTTCGGTACCTGGCCGACATTGATCCATCATAATGGTCATCAACGCCACGGCTGCCACGCCCTCCATAACACCTTGTAGCACCACTTGTAACCAAATCACGCCATGCGCCGCCGGATACGACACCAGCCCGGCCCAGCCCACTAAAATGCCGACTTGAAACACGGCACCAAACAGCAGCATGTAGTAACGCGAGGCATAACGCAGCCACCAGCCACAAAGCGCGGCTGACAGCAGACCTATCAGCCCTTCGGTTAACTCCAACTGGCCAATGGCGCCAAGTGACCAGCCGCTATCGACCAACCAGGGTTTGACCATGTGGACGCCAAAGTCTTCGCCGGTGCGATAACCGGCCAACACCAACAGCCATAACACCATGTGTGGCCGTCGGAATAACGACAACAAGGTGTGCCACCACCAATGCCAGTTCGGACGTTGCACTACGGATTGGGCAGGCGAGTCTTCTGTCGGTTCTCGCCACAACAAAAGCGGCAATAACAGAAACACCAGCAACGAAGCAGCCAGTAGTAAAGTGGCTTCCCAACCCAGGCTATCGGCCAACATAAGAATGCTGGCACCGCCCAAGATTAGACCACTCTTGTAACCCATCACCTGAATGCTGTTGCCGATACCACGATCGGACAAAGCCAATAGCCGTGTAGCTAGGCCATCGGTGGCAATATCTTGAGTGGCGCAGATGCTATTCAACAGGGTGAGCAATAACAACAGTAGCCACCAGCGATCACCAAATAAACGGGCGCTATCCAAGCTGGCGACGAATACCAACACCGCCGCAGCAGCCAATTGGCAGCCGATAATCCAGCGTTTACGGTGATGCGCTTTACCAGCCCCCAAGCGGTCGATCCAAGGTGCCCAGAGAAACTTAAGTGCCCAGGGGGCAGCCGGTAACGCCAACAGACCAATTAGCGTATTTTCCATGCCCGCATCACGCGCCAGTGCGGGCAATGCCTTGGCCAGCAGGCCAAATGGCAGGCCTTGCGCAAAATACAGGCAGGCCAGCACCAGCAGCAAATAAAACCGCTGGCCGCCCTTTTTAGTCATTGGTTGGCACCACCAGCACGGTGACTTCTTCACGGTCGTGATACAGGTGGTGCGCCGCTAAGCGATACTGCACTTGACCGGCCAAGCCGTCTTCCAGCTTTTCTAGCAGTGGCAGAAGTGTTTTAAAACGCTGCTTCATGGGCAGCTTTAAATTAAATACGGCAGCTTTTGCCCAGCCTTGTTGCAGCCATTTCAACATCAGTGCGGTGGTGCGTGCCGGTTTTTCGACCACATCACACACCACCCAATTGACCGGCCTTGGCGGCTGCCAGGTATAGGCATCGGCACTGATTTGTGTCACCGGATAATTCGCCAGTAACGCTAGCTGCATCTTGCCGTGGTCAATGCCGGTGACCTTTAGCCCACGGCTAGCCAAGTACCAGCTCCAGCCGCCGGGTGCTGCACCCAGATCGACAGCGGTCATGCCGGGGCGCAGGTGTTTGGCTCTTGTGGTGTCATCAAAGAAAAATAAGAAGGCTTCTTCCAGCTTCATGGCCGAACGGCTAGGCGCTTCATGGGATAATCGCAGGCGCGGAAGCGGTTTGTCCTTACCGATTATTTCACCGATAAAACCATGACATGAATCCTGAAAAAACACCCCAAGTTTACCGCTTGCATCAGCTTTTAATTTGCCCTGCTTTTTGAGTGCTCGTTGCCAGTGTGGCGTAAACCCGCGGCAAAACTTGGTCAGGCTGCGGCCTTCATTGGTGTCGGCGTGTAGTAGCTCGGTGCTTTTCCATTGTCTCCCTTCCGGCAAAAGCGGTAATAACTGCTTCACCCGATCGGTTTCTTCCAGGGTAAAGGGGCTGATCACACGCATTTGGCGGCGGGCAAAAACCCATTCGTCGGGCAACTCATGGCTGTTTCCCTGCAACACTACCCATTCTAGCCAGCCAGTGTCTTTTTTGGCCTTGGCATAACCGGCCAAGCCCAACGCGCTACAGCGCTGATTCCACTCGGCGGCACAATCGGCCTCGAAACCCGGGCGTGTTAACAATAAGATACTGTCCATTACTTCGGTCACTTGTTTAGAATGTGGCTTTCGCCAATCTTTGGAAAATGCTGTTTTATGCTATCAAGAAAAACCTTCGCCTTGGCTGCTTGCCTTTTATGGCTTCCGCTGGCATTTACTCCCGCTCAAGCGGATGACGACTATGGCTACTATAATACTGGCCTGCAAGCCCCTGATGTTACCTTTTATGCTGCATTACAGGGCAGCAAGACCAACCAGCATTATTTAGGTGGTGACTGGCAAGGTGGCTTTAATGTCTTGCTGGGCGGCTATTTTAACGACATGACGTGGGCAGGATGGCGTTATGGCGTTGAGTTGGGGTATCAGCAGTTTGGCGAGAGTGACAGCATGCATCAGCGTCAAGTTGATAAGAGCGAATACAATGACCCTCCGACCAACTTCAAAAGTGCCACCGAAAAAACATTTCGAGAACTCACCCTGTCCAGCTTGAGTTTGGGCATTCGATTGGATTCGGATTATTTCTATGTGCGCGCCGGTGGTGCCTTGTATAATTATCACCTGCGTAAATACAGCACCTTCTTCACTTATTTCACTGACGGCACCCGCTCGGTGGATGATATCCCTCGCCAAAGCCAGTCCAAAGCATCCATCGCACCCTACTTTGGGTTTGGCCTAAACATCCCGATTATCGACCATCTCAGCGTGACAGCGGGTTACGACCTGTATTACATGGAGTCACACCGCTTACCCAGCTTGAATATCGGCCTGCAATACACCGACTAAATATTAAAGTGGGCTTGGCGATAGCTTGAAGGGGTTTCGCCGGTCCACTTTTTAAAGGCGCGGTGAAAAGAGCTGGCTTCGCTAAAGCCCATTAGCAGGGCTATTTCTTCAATGGATAATTCCGGCTTCGACAAATAGTGAATCGACGCCTCTTCGCGGATGTCGTCTTTGATTTTTCGATAACTGGTGCCGGCATCTTTCAAACGACGCCTTAGGGTTTGTGGTGTCATGTTGAGCGCATCACAAACTTCGGGAAAATCAGGAAAGTTGTAGCCGTATTCATTAGACAAGAGCGCACGGATTTGCGCGGGCAACCCAATTTCACGCTCTCCTCCCTGCAACAGCTGGGCTAGCGAGTCTTTCAGGAAACGCGATAAAGACAGCTCATTTTGTACCAGGGGCAATTCAAGATAGTCGGCACTAAAGGTGAGGCGGTTAACTGGCGCATTGAACACCAGCTCGCAGTCGAACAAATTGCGTCTTTCTTCATCCCTGTCGGCAAAATCAAACTCCATTTTCTCTAGCTTGACCGGCTTGCCGATTAGCCAGCCCATGAAGCGGTAGCTCAATAAAAACAGCGTTTCGAGAATGACTTCGCGGAAATCTAGACGGGGATCAGCATCCGCCACGATTGTGGCGTGGCCACCTTCCACTTCCAGCCTAGCCTGCATCTGCAAATCGAACATGTCATAAAATCGAATGCCACGCTGCACGGCTCGCCCTAGGTTGGCGCAATTTACAACGGCGTGCGCCATCATGCTAAAGGTGCCCGGTTTGGATTTGCGCCCCTGCCCCAGGCCGACAAACTCGTCTTGGGTTTGCTGCATTACCATCATGAGCAGGCGCACAAAAGTGTCGCGGTCGATGCGGCCATTGGGATCGTCCAACAACGAGCGGGGAATACCACAGCTGGCTAACAGGCTAGGCACCTGCACGCCCGAGCGGGCCGCCCCTTGCAGCACACTGACAACGCGCTGTACTCCAATGGTGTTGGGCTGTGTTACGAAATTCTTTTTGGTCATATTCATCGTGACAAGTCGAAAGCAATGCGCCAGCATTTAACCCTGTTTAGCGAATCACCTTCAAGGGTTATTTGGTCATACAAGGCGCAGTTAAGCGTAAAGAAGCATAAATTACCATGTAAATCGAGCCACAAACCGTCTATTATCCCTCGCGGGAGGACAACCATGACACAACAGCTTGATGCACTTTACCACGACCTGCTCACCGGCATTGGTGAAAACCCTGACCGCGAAGGGCTGCGCGACACGCCTAAACGGGCGGCAAAGGCCATTCAGTTTTTAACTCGTGGCTACAACCAATCATTGGAAGAAGTGGTTAATGGCGCGGTTTTCGAATCGTCCAGCGATGAAATGGTGGTGGTAAAAGACATTGAGCTTTATTCGCTTTGTGAGCATCACCTACTGCCGTTTATCGGCAAATGCCACATAGCGTATATTCCCCGTGGCAAGGTGCTGGGTTTGTCCAAGTTTGCCCGCATTGTTGATATGTTTGCTCGCCGTTTGCAGATTCAGGAAAACCTGACTCACGAAATCGCCAGCGCGGTGAAAGAAGTGACCAATGCGCGAGGTGTAGGTGTCATTATCGAGGCGCAGCATATGTGTATGATGATGCGTGGCGTGGAAAAGCAAAATAGCTCAATGACCACGTCGGTTATGCTCGATAGCTTGCGCCGCTACGATGCCACCCGTCGCGAGTTTTTGTCACTGGTTCACGGTCGTTAAGAAGACACCACGGCAGTAATTAGCTTTTCTGCACCGGCAATGGCGGCGATTAGCTCGTCGCTTAAGCCATGACGCGCCCCTGTGGCGGCGGCCTTAACGCATACCACGTCTACCTGCCCTTTTTTCGGCTCACTTACCAGCACTTTTAATGGCAGCTCCACTGCTACTTGCAGATTCGCCTGCATCAATGGCGTACCACCTTTGGGATTACCAAAAATCAGTACGCTAGCGGGCGGCATATCCAGCCCGACCGCTTTAGCAGCCGCCTGATGATCAATCTCGGCGAAGATTGTCAGCCCTTTGTCTGCAAATGCTTCACGCAGACGCTGCAAGGTATCGTCGAACGTGTAATGGCTGGTCAGTGTGAGTAGATCTGGCGATGTTGTCATAACACTCCTCAGGCGCACAGAAAACGGTTGAACTCGCGTTGGAAACGCAGAGGTTCATCCAGCATGGGGATGTGCCCGGATTTGTCAAACATTACCACCTTGGCATGGGGCACTTGCTCACGAATGGCCAACTGTCCTTCGGTGGCAAAATAGCGCGAACGGGCACCGATCATCAGTGTGGTAGGTGCGTCGATTTGTGACAACCAGGGACGAGTATCGTTGCCTTTCATGAACGATTCCATCACCTGGATATAGGCATACCAATTGTCTACCTGAAATACTGGGCCTGCGACCAGTCGTTCGGCATATTTACCAACGCTGCGAGCAAAACAACGGGATGCCGGTTTATTGATTGCCCGCGCCAATACACGCGCCAGCGTGAGGGCAAATGCGCGGCGTGTTTTAGTCGGCAGCGACCAGTAAGGTGTATCGGCACCGGCTTCATCCGCCAAGCGTTTTAGCTCGCGAAATACTTTAAAAAGCTCGTCTTGCTTGTCGGCGAAAAGACCATATTGCCAATCCTCACGGATGAGCGCTTCCGGCGAATGCTCGATATTGAGGTAGCGCTCTACTCGATCAAAACCAAACAATTTGTTGTAGGTCAGACAGGTGTAAGCACCAGTGGAAATGCCACCTAGAATAAAGCGATCAATCTCGAAGTGTTCGATTACCTCGTGCAGATCTCGCGCATATTGTTCGAACACATTGGTGTCGGTAATTTCGGTTAATCGCGAAGCACCAAAGCCACGCAGGTCGGGCATGATGAAACGAAAACGGCGTGCCATCGGCAGCACATTGGGAAGCCAGTGTGCTGATTGAGAAGCAAAACCGTGAATTAGAATGACCGGTTTGCCACGCCCCACCACGCGCACATGTAGTGGCTGGCCATCACTTAATGTCATTTGGTGCATAAACAGTCCCTTGAGAAAACCAATTATTTTGTCAAACAACTTAAATAAGTACACTGCAATCTACGCCAAAACCACAAAAGACCGGCGTCCTGTTTCGGCATCCACATAAATAAAAACCGGGCACAAGGCCCGGTTTTTATTGCGTCACGCTTACCTGTTGAATTAATCAGGCATAAGCGCAGTCATATAGCTCGCCTTTGGCGGCCTTGTCCTTGAGGGACTGCGGCACGGCAAAGCGCTCGCCATAGGTTTTTTCCAGCTCGGCAGCACGCTCGACAAAGCCTTGCAGCCCGCCGTCGTATTGATTGATGTATTGCATTACACCACCACTCCAGGCGGGGAAACCAATGCCGAAGATGGAGCCGATGTTGGCATCACCGATGCTGTCCATCACGCCTTCATCAAAGCATTTGACGGTTTCAATGGCTTCGATAAAGAGCATGCGTTCTTGCATGTCTTTAAAGGGGATTTCCTTATCGTCGCCAAACTGCTCTTTCAAGCCAGGCCAAATGTGGCCTTTGCCGCTATCGGAATACTCGTAAAAGCCTTTGCCGTCTTTCTTGCCGGGGCGATCCAGCTCATTAACCATTTTATCCATGATCTTGAGGCCGGGATGCTCGGGGAAGTCTTGACCATCGGCTTCCAGCGCCTTGCGTGTTTCCTCGGCAATGTGCAGCGACAAGCGCATGTTGATTTCATCAATCAGCTTCAACGGCCCAACCGGATAACCGGCTTGCAAGGCGGCCTGCTCAACGGACAAGGCGTGAATGCCCTCGCCCACCATGGCAATGGCTTCGTTGATGAAGGTGCCAATCACACGGCTGGTGAAGAAGCCGCGGGAATCGTGCACGACGATTGGCGTCTTCTTGATTTGCAGCACATAGTCGAATACGCGCGCCAGGGTTTCATCGCTGGTGTTGGCACCACGGATGATTTCCACCAGTGGCATTTTGTCCACCGGGCTGAAGAAGTGAATGCCGATGTAGTTTTCTTGCTTCTTCACGCCTTCGGCCAAGCCGGTAATCGGCAAGGTGGAGGTGTTTGAGCCAAGCACGGCATCGGGTTTCACCACGTCTTCGATTTCCTGGAAGACTTTCTTCTTGAGGTCGGGGTTTTCGAACACGGCTTCAACGACAAAGTCCACGCCCTGCAAATCGTTGGCATCAGCAGTGGGATGAATGCGATCCAACACTTCCTGACGCTTCTCTTTGGTCATTTTGCCGCGCTTGACCTGCTTGTCGAGAATCTTCTCGGAGTAGGCTTTGCCCTTCTCGGCGTTTTCCACAGAGACATCTTTTAGCACCACTTCGGCACCGCTACGGGCGGTGACATAAGCAATGCCTGCGCCCATCATGCCGGCCCCCAGCACGGCCACTTTTTCAGCCTTGGCTTTGGGGAAGTCACCCGGACGGCTGGCACCGCCATTAATATCCTGCAGGTTGAAGAAGAAGGCGTTGGTCATGTTCTTGGCCACTTGGCCGGTGACCAGCTCCAGGAAATAACGCGCTTCAATTTTCAAGGCATTGTCGAAATCGACTTGTGCCCCTTCGACAGCCGCCGCCATGATACGCAGCGGCGCAGGATAGTTGGCTCCCTTAAGCTGCTTGCGTAGGTTGGCCGGAAAAGCCGGTAGATTCATGGCCAGCTTGGGATTGGTCGGCGTGCCACCGGGCATCTTGTAGCCTTTTTTATCCCAGGGTTGTTGGGATTTCGGGTTGGCTTTAATGAATTGGCGGGCTTTTTCCAGCATCTCGTCTTTGGTCTCGACGATTTCATCGATCAAACCAAGCGATTTCGCTTTCGCCACTTTCAAGCGCTTGCCTTGTAGCAACACTTTCATCAACGCGTCTTGAATACCCAACATACGCACGGTACGCGTGACGCCGCCAGCACCCGGCAGCAAGCCAAGCATGACTTCCGGCAAGCCAAGCTGGGTTTTCGGGTTGTTCAGGGCGACACGATGATGACAGGCCAAAGTGATTTCCAAACCACCACCCAGTGCGGTGCCGTTAATGGCCGCCACAACTGGTTTGCCCAAGGTTTCCAGCTTGCGCAGCATGGCGTGACCGGCATCCAGGCCTTCTTTCATTTTTGGTGCATCAGCGGGAGTGACTTTGATTAGGTCATTCAAATCGCCACCAGCAAAGAAGGTCGACTTGGCCGACGTGATGATCACACCAGCGATGTTGTCTTTCTCTTTTTCCAACCGCTCAACTGTTGCCTGCATGGAACGCAGATAGGCTTCATTCATGGTGTTGGCGGATTGATTGGGATCGTCCAGGATCAGGGTAACAATATTGTCGCCGTCCTGTTCCCAACGGATAGTTGATTCACTCATTCTTCATACTCCTTAATGGGTTACAGGATTTACAGAC
>CAYVZZ010000057.1:0-14701 GCA_964456185.1 uncultured Alcanivoracaceae bacterium | reverse complement strand
TTTTGGTCATTATCCATGTAGGCCGTGAGATACGGCTCGGCGTCAGCCCCTAGCCACACCACCAGATCGGCCTGATGCAGTTTAAGCAGCTGTTGCGGTGTAAAACTGGCGTGATGCGGGTTTTGTGATGGCAACAATAAAGTCTCCACCTGAACCTGCGCCCCATAATATTGCTGTACCAGACGTGATAGCGGTTTGATACTTGCCACCACTAAAGGGCGATTAGCCGCTTGCGCCACCACACCCCAAAAAAGAAGACCAAATAAAACCAAGCCACGTTGCCACATGAGATTGACGCCAAATTGAAAAGGGGCGATAATGATACTTCATTATCATTAATAAACAAGTCGCCTTCCCCATGCCACGCATTACTCGTCAAAATCAGGCCATCCGCGAGGCCGTTCTCAACGCGGGTCGACCTTTATTGTCACAGGAAGTGCTAGAGGCCGCTCGCCAGCAGGTACCGCAGCTCGGCATTGCCACCGTCTATCGCAACCTCAAGCAGCTGGTCGACGACAAGGTGATTAAAGTTGTCACACTGCCTGGCGAGAACCCACGCTATGAATCTGCCGATCATCCGCATCACCACCACTTTTATTGCCGCTCCTGCGAACGAGTGTTTGATGTGGAAGGTTGCCCGGGTTCGCTGGAACAGCTATTGCCTGCTGGTTTCAGCGTAGACGGCCACGATCTCACACTTTACGGCCTCTGCCGCGACTGCGGAGCCTGATGCCATGACGTCCCAAACGCTACTTTCATTACACGGCATCCATCTGCAATTTCATGGCCGCGACGTGCTCAAGCACATTGACCTTGAAATACACGCCGGTGAGATTGTCACGCTGGTCGGCCCCAATGGCGCCGGAAAATCTTCCCTTGCGCGAATTGCGTTGGGGTTGCTGTCTCCACAAAAAGGCCAACGCCGCCAGAAGGATGGCCTTGTTATCGGCTATATGCCGCAGAAACTGCACCTGGACGACAGCCTGCCGCTAACGGTCGATCGTTTTCTGTGGCTGGCCGGGCGCAGTAGCAAATCACAACGCCGCGCCGTGTTGCAGCAAGTGGGCGCCAGCCACTTACAACAACACCCAGTGCAGCGCCTATCGGGCGGTGAAACCCAACGCATTTTGCTGGCGCGGGCACTGCTGCGACAACCACAATTGCTAGTGCTCGATGAACCAGCCCAAGGCGTTGACGTGGCCGGACAAGACGCACTCTATGGCTTGTTATCGCAAGTTCGGCGAGAAACCGGCTGTGCGATTTTGTTGATCTCACACGATCTGCACTGGGTCATGGCCTCCTCCGATCGTGTGGTGTGTTTACAAGGGCACGTCTGCTGCGAAGGCACGCCGGACAATATTTGGAACAGTCCCGATTTCACTCGCTTGTTTGGTGAATCTGCCTCACGCATCGCCAACTTGGCACCCTACAGCCACCACCATGATCACCATCATGACCTGCATGGCGACAAAACCGCCGACGATGACGACAACTCGGGAGTATCCCACCTTGCTTGAGTTACTGATTCCGCCTGTATTGGGTGGTCTGGCCCTGGCAGCGGCGGCCGGCCCCATGGGTTCTTTTGTGGTCTGGCGGCGCCTGGCATTTTTTGGTGATACCTTGGCTCATGGGGCACTGCTGGGTGCTGCGCTGGGTCTGGCCCTGCAAACCAATCTGTATTTGCCGGTGGTCGGGCTGTGCCTGGTCATGGCGGTGGTGCTAACGCTGCTACAGGAACAGAAGATTCTGTCGGACGATACCTTGTTGGGTATTGTGGCGCACACCTCACTGGCCGTTGGCGTCATTGCCATCAGCCTGCAGCCGCAGATTCACGTCAATTTGTTTGGCTTTTTGTTTGGCGATCTGCTGGCCGTCGGCTGGCAGGAAATGGCCGGACTTTGGGCGGGTGCGGCGGTGATTTTGCTGTTGCTAGCCAGCCAGTGGCGACGCCTGCTAAGCGTGACCGTCAACGCCGAGCTGGCACAGGTCGAAGGCTTGCCGGTCGTCTGGATGCGCATGCTATTAATGCTGTTGCTGGCGTTACTGGTGGCTGGTGCCATTCACACGGTGGGCGTGCTGTTGATTACCGCTCTATTGGTGATCCCGGCAGCGGCAGCGCGGCGACTGTCCAGCACCCCGGAACAAATGTGTTTATTGGCTAGCCTGATCGGCAGCTTGGCGGTGCTGTTAGGTATGGCGGCCAGCTGGTTTGTGAATTCACCGGTTGGGCCATCGGTGGTGGTCGCAGCGGCGGCAATTTTCTTTGTCACGCTGTTTAAACGTCATTAACCCCGTTCGCTGCCGCGTTTAATGCGTTTCGGGCGTAACGCCAGCAGCTCATCTCGAGTGAGTAGCCAACGATCACGGCGTTTGCTGCCGTCATCGAGCTGGCTTAAACGCCTTAGCTCGGCGATCGACGGTTTGTGGTCCCGTCCCTCGCCCAGTTGGCGCAAACTCAAACCACTCGGACTCTGCCGCTGCAGCCGCCACAGCTGATACTGACCCGCATTGTGTAGCAAAAACACATCACCTTCAGCCAGCTGACGCAGTTGCCATTGATGCCACCAGTTCATGCGGTCGCATCCGCCTGATTAGCGCCCGGCTCGGCCTCCTGTGCCAAACGCTGTTGCTGTGACGTGATTAACTGCTGATAGCGCTCGGCCAGCTGTATACCGGCCAGTAATTGCCAAGGCGCGTTGTCGTCTTGCCATTGTTCCAACAATTGCGCGCTCAAACGTTGCTGCAATACCGGCGAGAGCGCAGGCAGCAACAAGCATAAGTGTCCGGCAGCGACCTTGTATTGTGAGGTCTCACGCAGTGCTTCAGGGGCTTGTTGGCTCAGCAGCAACCTCAGCTGCAAACAGCTTTGTCCTTTTTCTTCGCGCGTTTGGTTGAGTTGCTTAATGCAGTTTTGCACTAGGCGAGCGCAGCAGGTCAGCATGAAAACCGCTTCATCCGCTTGAGCGTGGGGCAATACCAATACGGCGCGCGGCCCCAATGCCCGCTCGACACGGGCACCGTAAAGACGTGCGATGCGTTGCAGCACGGCATCATAATCGGCTACCAACTGGCGCAGTGCCTCCTCGGTGCAGCATTGCTCTAGCCGCCCATAATCGACAATACCCACATCCAAACGGGCTTCATGACGGGGCAGCTGTAATGGCGTCGTCTCGGGGGAGGGTGCTGTGTTACGCAGGATGCGGGTCTTGTCGCGCAGGTTTTGCCAGGTACGCGACGAAAAGGGCAGCAGCTGTTCCCATAAAAAGGTCATGGCAGCACGCACACCCAACAAGCACAACCAAAGCAAAAAGAACGGCCAAAGGGCAGGCGTTTCCGCCGCCTTGCCAAACACTACAACGCGGCCAATCACGTCACGCTGTTGGCCACCCACTACCGCCACGGCTTTAACGGCACCCGGCTCACCGGTACGCGTCACCGCATCGCGAGATAACGTCTCGATACGTACGCCGGTCACCGAGGGCTGCGCGGCCAGCTCTTGCGCCAGCACATTCAAGCTAACGCGGTTATTGGCCGCCAAGGGCACATAACTGTATTGTGCCAATTGGGTAGCCAAGCCATCCAGCGATTGCTGCCGCTGCTCACTGCTGTTGTTGAGCCATTGCTCATTGAAATACAGCAAACAAATCAAGCAGCAAAAGCTAATCAATAACAGATCGCGCAATAAATAACGGTGGGGGTATAACGTGTCCCGCCATTGCTCTAGCTGGGGCGGCATGGTGACTCCTCGATGAACAATCGCCGCCAATGATACGACAGCAGGGCGCTTTCTGGTAACCTATCGCCGTGATAGATGAAAGGGTCTTACATTGCGCGACATTATACTCATCAAAGTCTCCGGCAGCGACCGGCCGGGTCTGACCGCCAGCTTCACCCGTATTCTGGCGCAGTATCAACTCAACATCCTCGATATGGGGCAGGCGGTCATCCACGAAACCCTGTCGTTGGGGCTGTTGGTGGAAATTCCCGAAGATGCCAAGGCGGCCTTGTTATACAAGGATCTCCTGTTTGCCGCTCACAAGCAGAAAGTACGTGTCGATTTCGAGCCCATCGATAGTGATGATTATGCGGCTTGGGTGAAGGGGCAGGGCAAAGATCGCTATATTATCACGCTCTTGGCGCGCAAGATTACCGCGGGTCAGTTAGCCGACGTTACCAACCTAATCGCGGATAATGACCTCAATATCGATAACATTAGCCGCTTATCGGGGCGCATTTCGCTGGATGAAGGCAGCGATAACGAGCAGGGACGTGCCTGCGTGGAAATGTCGGTGCGTGGTCGCCCTTTGAATATCTCGACCATGCGTGAGGCCTTTTTGCGCATCGCCAACGAACGCAATCTGGATATTGCCTTTCAGAAGGACGATGCTTTCCGCCGTAACCGCCGCCTGGTGGTGTTTGATATGGATTCCACCCTGATTCAATCGGAAGTTATCGACGAGCTGGCCAAAGAAGCCGGCGTTGGTGAGCAGGTTGCTGCCATTACCGAACAAGCCATGCGTGGCGAGCTAGATTTTGACGCCAGCTTCCGTGCTCGTGTGGCGCAACTGAAGGGCATGGATGAAACCGCCATGGCGCGCGTGCGTGACCGCATTCAACTCACCGAAGGTGCGCAACGCCTAGTTGCTACCCTGAAAACTCTAGGCTATCGCACGGCGATTTTGTCCGGCGGTTTCACCTGGTTTGGCGAGCATTTGCAGCAACTACTGGGCATCGATTATGTGTATGCCAACGAGTTGGAAATTGTCGATGGCAAGGTAACTGGTGAGGTCGTCGGGCAAATTGTCAACGGCCAGCGCAAAGCCGAGCTGCTAAAAGAAATCGCCGGGAAGGAAGGCATTCGACTGGAACAAACCGTGGCCGTGGGCGATGGTGCCAATGACCTTGCCATGCTGAGTGTGGCCGGTTTGGGCATTGCCTTCCGCGCCAAGCCATTGGTAAAACAGTCGGCCAAACAAGCCATCACCACGCTGGGGCTGGATGGCATTTTGTATTTAATTGGCGTGCGTGACCGTGACCAGCTGGAATTGCTGGATGCCGAACCAGATGCGGAATCTAGCCCGGCATGACGCGATTACTTATGGCGGTGTAGCCGAATACGCCTGCTTCGCGGTCTCGGCGAGTTGTTTTAACGCCGGTGCCAAGGGTGAGCCACGACGCCTGACCAACGCCAACGTCCGCTTGGGCGCGGGTTGCTTAAATTGCCGGATACACAAATCCGCGCGTTTGGTTTCGGTATCCACGGCCAGTTGCGGCAAAAGCGTCACCCCGGAACCGGCCGCCACCATCTGTGCCAGGGTCGACAAACTGGTGGCGCGAAACTCCAGCTCGTGTGCGCGTGCATTGGCACAAACCGCCAGAGCCTGATCGCGGAAGCAGTGGCCGTCGTCCAGTAGCAGCACATCTTCGTGGTCCAGCTCCTCTTGGCAGGCAGCGGCCTTTTTGCTTCCTAGTGGATGCCCTTTTGACGTCGCCAACACAAAGGGGTCGTCACCCACCCAATCATATTCCACGTCTCCGATATCCGCCTCCAATGCCAACAAGGCGGCGTCCAGCGTGCCATTATCCAGGCGCTCGATTAGCACCTCGGTTTTGTCTTCTGTCCAGCGCACGGTGAGCTGCGGATAAGCCTGACGAAAGGCTCCCGCCAAGCGTGGTAGCAAATAGGGCGATATCGTCGGAATGACCCCGATGCGCAAGGTGCCCGAAAAAGGGTCGGCCGCCCGCCGGGCGCATTCCACTAGATCCTCGCTTTCACGCAGAATATATTGCGCCCGCTCGACAATTTTCTGTCCGGTGGGCGTCACCAATACGCGACGACGATCGCGCTCGAATAAAGGCACCCCCAACACATCCTCCATTTGGGCAATTTGCGTGCTCAGCGAAGGTTGCGACACATGACAAGCCTGCGACGCTTTATGAAAACTCAGGTGTTTGGCGACAGCCACCACATATTGCAACTGCCGAAGCGTAAAGGGAAATTTAGTTAATTGCATAACTCTGCCAGAAGGTAACCACAATAACACCCAGCCTACTCTGATAGACCCAAGCTATCAATGTGAACCAAACAATCAATTTGTCTAATAACAACCAATGACTAGACTAGGCCTTGTCACATTTCATTCACTCTCTGATAAGGAAAGACGCTATGTCCTTCATCAATACTGAAATCAAGCCGTTTAAAGCACAAGCCTTCAAAAAAGGCGAGTTCATCGAAGTCAGCGATGCTGACCTGAAAGGCCAGTGGTCGGTGGTTTTCTTCTATCCGGCGGACTTCACCTTTGTGTGCCCCACCGAGCTGGAAGACCTGGCCGACAACTATGCCGAGTTCCAAAAGCTGGGCGTGGAAATCTACTCGGTATCCACCGACACCCACTTCTCGCACAAGGCTTGGCACGACAGCTCGGATGCCATTGGCAAAATTGAATACACCATGGTGGGCGACCCGACTCACACCCTGGCGCGCAACTTTGACGTGCTGATTGAGGAAGACGGTGTGGCCGACCGCGGTACTTTCGTCATCGATCCGGAAGGCAAAATCCAGATCATCGAAATCAACGCCGGTGGCGTAGGGCGTAACGCCGTTGAATTGCTGCGCAAGATCAAAGCCGCACAGTATGTGGCTGCACACCCCAACGAAGTCTGCCCGGCCAAGTGGGAAGAAGGCGAAGACACCCTGGCACCTTCTCTCGACCTGGTTGGCAAGATCTAACGCCAAACTGGCTACTCCGGTTTACTCCGGGGTAGCCCCCATTTTCCATAATGAATGCGCCAAAAGCGCCGGAGAATCGTCATGCTGGACAAGGCAATGCAAGGCCAACTCAAGGCCTACATGGAAAAAATCGTTACCCCCATCGAATTGGTCGCCACGCTGGATGACAGCGCCAAATCAAAAGAGCTGGATGAGCTGCTTAACACCATCGCCGAACTGGGCGACAAGGTGAGCTACCGGAATGACGGCCAAGCAGAGCGCGCACCGTCGTTTGTTATTGCCCGCAGCGGCAGTGATGAAAAGGTTACCTTTGCCGGTATCCCGCTGGGACACGAATTTAGCTCACTGGTCTTGGCGCTGCTGCAAGTGGGTGGCCATCCGGCAAAAATCGACGAGGAACTGGCCGAGCAGATTCAGCAGCTGGAAGGCGATTACCAGTTTACGACTTTCATGTCCTTGTCTTGCCAGAACTGCCCGGAAACCGTGCAGTCGCTCAACCTGATTAGCATTCTTAATCCGCGCATTCGCCACACGGCCATCGACGGCGCTTTGTTTCAGGATGAAGTCGCCCAACACGAGATTATGTCGGTGCCCACCGTGCTATTGAACGGCGAGGTGTTTGATACTGGCCGTATGACCGTCGAGCAGATTGTTGCCCGACTGGATGACGGCGCTAGTGAACGCGAGGCCGAAAAAATCCGTGCCAAGGACGCGTTGGATGTATTGGTTGTGGGCGGTGGCCCGGCTGGAGCGTCCGCTGCCATTTATGCAGCACGCAAAGGCATTCGTACCGGCGTGGCCGCCGAGCGCTTTGGTGGCCAAGTGCTGGATACGATGGCCATCGAAAACTTTATTTCCGTGAACTACACCGAAGGGCCCAAGCTGGGTGCCGCACTGGAATCCCATGTGCGTGATTACGACGTGGATATCATGAACTTGCAGACGGCCAAACGCTTGATTCCCGCCGATGAATCCACCAGCGGTTTAGTTGAAGTCGAGCTGGAAAACGGTGCGACCTTGAAATCGAAAAGCGTCATCTTGTCCACCGGCGCGCGCTGGCGACAAATGAACGTGCCTGGTGAAGACACCTACCGCAACAAGGGCGTGGCCTACTGCCCACACTGTGACGGCCCGCTTTACAAGGGTAAAAAAGTGGCGGTAATTGGCGGCGGCAACTCAGGTGCCGAGGCGGCCATTGACCTAGCAGGCATCGTCAAGCACGTCACTTTAATCGAGTTTGACAGCCAGCTACGCGCCGATCAGGTACTACAGCGCAAGCTGCAAAGCCTCGACAATGTGGACATAATTGTTAACGCCCAAACCACCGAGGTATTGGGCGACGACAAGCGCATGAACGGCCTGCGTTATACCGACCGTCAAAGCGGTGACAGCCATGAACTGGCGCTAGACGGCACCTTTGTGCAAATCGGCTTGCTACCCAACACCGAATGGCTAAAAGGCACGCTGGATTTGACGGAACGCGGGGAAATCATCATCGATGAACGAGGTGCCACCAGCCTGCCGGGCGTCTTTGCGGCGGGGGATGCCACCACTGTGCCCTACAAGCAGATTGTCATTGCCATGGGCGCAGGCTCAACGGCCGCCCTCAGTGCCTTTGATTATCTGATTCGGTCGGAACCCACGGACGAAACCGAAGCGGCGTAAAGCCGCTTCGTATAGGCCATTAATCGATCACCAAGATGGCATCGATTTCCACACGTGCCCCCTTGGGCAGGCTGGCAATGCCCAGGGTGGCGCGTGCCGGGTAGGGTGCCTCAAGTAAGGTTTTCATGATGTCGTTAACTAGGCCAAAGTTGCCCAGATCGGTTAGGTAAATATTGAATTTCACCACCTGTTCGAGGCTGCCGCCAGCAGCTTCGCACACGGCTTTCAGATTGCTGAACACCTGTTTAGCTTCTGCTTCTACGGAATCATTCACCAGCTCGCCGGTTTCCGGGTCGAGGGCAATTTGTCCGCTCAGATAAACGGTGCCACCGGCTTTAATGGCCTGTGAATAGGGACCGATGGCATCAGGCGCTTGGCCGGTAGAGATAACAGAACGGTTTGGCATGTTGATCTTCCGTATGGGTTACTGTTCAATTCGAAGAAGCAAATACCTTACCACAAGTGCGTTGATTCAGGCACTGACGCGGTTTAAACGCACCACGTTAGGCAGGTGGCGAATACGCTTGATAATGCGTGCCAGGTGAATGCGGTCATTCACGCTGATGGTTAGCGTAATCACGGTGATGGCGCCTTCTTTCTCCATCATATTCAGCGACTCGATATTGGAATTCAGCTCGGCCAATTTAGTGCCCAAAATGGCCAAGATGCCTTTCTTGTTGATTAATTCAATGCGCAATGTGGTGGAAAATTCTTGTTCGGCTTTTTCATCCCAATAAAGCGCCATGCATTTTTCAGGATTATCACGCAGCTCGGCCAGCAGGTTTTTGCAGCTATCACGGTGTACGACAATGCCACGTCCGGCGCTCAAATGGCCAACAATATGGTCACCCGGCAAAGGCTGGCAGCATTTGGCATAACTCACCAACACGCCTTCGGTGCCGCGAATGGGCATGGCGTGTTCGCTATCGTTGCTGGCCTCGCTCATTTGCTTCTCGCCCATCAGTTCGCGGGCCACAATGGGAGCCAGGCGATTACCTAGACCAATGTCGTGTAGCAAGTCATCAAAGGAAGCATAGCCATCGCGCGCCAACACCGACACCACCCGCTCGATAGGCAGATTGTTACTGTCCAGGTCATGGCCACCAAAGGCCCGATCCAACAGTCGCTCGCCCAAGCGGATGGCTTCCTCTTCTTTAAGATGTTTGAGGAAATGGCGAATATTACTGCGCGCCTTGGCGGTAACCACAAAGTTGAGCCAAGCAGGGTTGGGCACGGCTTGCTTGGCGGTGACGATGCGTACCGTCTGGCCGCTTTCCAAGGTGGCCGATAAAGGTGCTGGCTCACCGTCCACTTGAGCGGTTACACAATGATTACCCACCTTGGTATGCACCGCATAGGCAAAATCGACCACACTGGCACCCACCGGCAGCTCTTTGATTTCACCTTCAGGCGTAAACACATAGATTTCATCGGGGAACAAATCGACTTTGACGTTTTCGATGAACTCCATGGAGTTACCGGCCTTCTGCTGCATTTCCAGCAGCCGACCCATCCAAGCTTGGGCACGGGTATGAATGGGCGTGCCGTCGTCATCGTTTTGTGATTTGTATAACCAATGCGCTGCAATGCCGTTGTTGGCCATGGCTTCCATGTCTTCGGTGCGAATCTGCACCTCTAATGGCACGCCGGAGTGCGCTTTTAAGGTGGTGTGCAAAGACTGGTAACCATTGGCCTTGGGAATGGCGACATAATCCTTGAAACGGCCGGGAATGGGCGTAAAATAGTTGTGAACGGCGCCCAACACGCGATAACAGGTATCCACACGATCGACCACAATACGAAAGCCGAAGACATCCATGATGTCGGAAAAGCGCTTTCGCTGTTCCTTCATCTTGCTGTAAATACTAAACAGGTGTTTCTCGCGCCCGACCACGCGCGCCTCGATGCCTTCTTGTTCCAGGCAGGATTCCAGCCCCTGCTTAAGTGTCTTGATGATTTCCTTGCGGTTACCGCGTGCTGCTTTCACCGCCTTGGCAATCATGCGTGAGCGCAGGGGATAGATGGCGTTGAAGCAAAGGTCTTCAAACTCGACGCGAATGTTGTACATGCCCAAGCGGTTGGCGATGGGCGCAAAGATTTCCAGCGTCTCGTAGGCGATGCGCTTGCGCTTTTCCGGTGGCATATGATGCAGAGTGCGCATGTTGTGCAGCCGGTCGGCCAGCTTCACCAAAATCACGCGGATGTCACGCGTCATGGCGAGCATCATTTTGCGCAGGTATTCGGCCTGACGCTCGGCGCGGCTGTCGTATTCGATTTGGGCGATTTTGGACACGCCGTCTACCAGCTCGGCCACTTCCTGACCAAACAATTCGGCCAGCTCTTTCTTGCTGGCTGGCGTGTCTTCGATGACATCATGGAGAATCGCCGCCATTAGCGACTGATAATCCATGTGCATATCGGCCAAAATGCTGGCCACGGCAAGCGGGTGAGTAATATAAGGGTCGCCACTTTTGCGGTATTGCCCCTTGTGGGCACGCTTGGCAAACGTATAGGCGCGCTCTACTTCGGCTACCTGCTCGCGTGTCAGGTAACCTCGCAGTCGCTTCGACAAAACACGTATAGTGGTGGGCAAATTGATACCGGCGGCTAAATTAATGTCTCCTTCAAGAGTAGAAGCAAGCGCTGCATTTGTCGAGCGGGAGATCAACCCCCAGACGAAAAAACCGGCACTAGGCCGGTTTTTGTATACTTTCGGGCAATTTAATAGGTGAAAAGGTTAGTCACCCAGTGTATCAGTCAGCATTGCCAACTCGTCGATAATGTCGTCGGCATCCGGCGTAGTTTTATCTACCGTTTCAGGTGTTACATAGCCTTCGGCGATTTCGCGCAGTGCCACCACGGTCGGCTTGTCGTTGTCCCATGCAATGTGCGGATCTTTGCCGCCACTTTGCAATTGACGGGCGCGCTTACCGGCCACTAAAACCAAGTCGAAGCGGTTATCTACTTTTTCCAGACAATCTTCTACAGTGACTCGTGCCATTTTGACTCTCTCCTGAATAAGGCCGCTATTTTAGGCAGCTGTCGTATAGAAAGCAACCTAGGCATTGCTGTCCAACAAATCTAACAGCAGGTCGGCATGACGTTGCTGCTGAGGCTTGCTGGCAAGACGCTCAGCGGTGAGGATAGCTTGCAACTCGCTTAATGCGGTATCGAACTGGTCATTCACCACCAAATAATTGGCTTCCACATAATGGCTGAGCTCTTCGCGGGCACCGGCCAAACGGGTAGCGATAACGTCATCGCTATCGGCATCGCGGCCACGCAAACGCTGTTCCAACACCGCCAAAGAAGGCGGCAAAATGAAAATGCCCACGGTATCAGGCAACAAACGCCTGACTTGCTCGGCACCCTGCCAATCAATTTCCAAGATAACGTCTTTACCTTCCGCCAGTTCTTGTTCGACTTGGCTACGGCTGGTGCCATACAAGTTGCCAAAGACCTCGGCATGCTCCAGAAAATCGCCGTCTTCCACACGCTGCACAAACGCTGCCCTATCGACGAAATGATAATTGACGCCGTCGATCTCGCCCGGTCGCTGAGGACGCGTCGTATAGGACACCGACATTACCAGTGACGCTTGGCGTTCCAGCAAGGCATTGACGAGGCTGGTTTTACCGGCACCCGATGGTGCCGATACGGTGTAGAGCTTACCGCGGGCTATGGTCATAGTTTTTCCTGTCGCAATGACACTGTGTGGCAAGCCTAGCCATGTGCTTACGCAACGTCAATTGGCGCTTTCCTCAGGCAACTCAGTACCGGTGTTGCCATAATCGCGGCCAATGAAGAGATACATGGCCGGCAACACAAACAGCGTAAAGAGCGTACCGATGGACATACCGGCGGCAATCACCAAGCCCATGGCAAAACGCGCCCCTGCGCCGGGGCCTGACGCGATTAATAGCGGCACCATGGCAAGAACCAAAGCGGCGGTGGTCATTAACACCGGACGCAGTCGAATCGAGGCGGCTTCTTCAATGGCGCGCAGTTTGCTTAGGCCGTCTTCTTGCAGCTTGTTGGCAAATTCTACGATGAGAATACCGTGTTTCGATATCACGCCGATCAACGTCACTAACCCGACCTCGGTATAGATGTTGAGCGTAGCTACACCCAAGCTAACAAAAATCATCGCCCCGCAGATCGACATGGGCACGGTAATCAACATCACCAAGGGGTCGCGGAACGATTCAAACTGTGCCGACAACACCAGATAAATCACGATCAGGGCGAAGAAGAAGACGGCAAGCAAATCGCTTCCTTCATACACAAACTGACGTGACTGGCCGGCGTAGTCCACAGTATATCCCGGCGGCAACACCTGTTTTGCAGCCTGTTGCAGCACGCCAATCGCTTCACCCAAGGTGACACCCGGTCGCGGCACACCACTTAAGGTCACCGAGTTAAGCTGCTGGAAGTGGTGCAACTGTTCCGGTTCGACAGTCGTCTTGAGCTTCACCAGGGTCGATAGCGGAATCATCTCGCCACCTGGCGTGCGAATGTAGTAACTCTTTAACTGTTCGGCAGTTAGGCGCTTGTCTCGCTTGACCTGCGGAATCACCTTGTAAGAGCGGTTGGCAAGGGCGAAATAATTGGTATAGCCGCCGGCCAACATGGCCGACAACTCACGCCCGATTTGCGCCATGGTAAGGCCTAAAGTAGCCGCCTTATCACGATCAATCATCAGGGTGACGACAGGTTTGTCGATCTTCAGGTTGGTATTGATCATGATAAATTGCTTACTTTCACGCGCTTTAGCGAGCACTTGATCGGCAATTTTCTTCAAGTTTTGATTGGTATCCGTGGTACCAATCACAAACTGCACCGGCATGCCCCCGCCAGAGGTCGGCAGTGGCGGCGGCATAAAGGCCATCACCTGCAAACCGGGTTGTTGGTTCAACTTGTGCTGGATTTCCTGCTGTACCTCAAAGGTGCTCTTGGTGCGTTCATCCCAAGGCTTCAATACAAAGCCGGTAATCGCCGAGTTGCTGGCACCGGATGCACCACCGCCGCCAATGCCATTCAACAGAAAGACGTTGGCGATAGACGGATTATTCAACGCCATGTCGGTTTGCTGCTGGGAGAACTTCTCCATGTAATCCAAGGTGGCGTAAGGATCCGCCTTGGACATGGCAATCACAAAGCCCACATCTTCTTTGGGCGCCAGCTCGGAGCGAGCGGTAATAAACAAGAAATAACAGCTGATAATGACAATCAAGCCAAACACCAGAATAACGCTACGGCCTTCCAATGCCTTGCTCAACCGGCGCACATAGAACACCTGTAGCTTCTCGAACTTGTTATCCAGCCACTCTTCGACACGCCCTTGGGTATGACCGTCTTTATGCCCCTTGAGCATTTTGGAAGTCATCATCGGTGTCAGCGTCAGGGCCACGACCCCGGAGATCAGCACGGCACCCGCCAAGGAAAAGGCAAACTCGGTAAACAACTGACCGGTGACGCCGCCCAGAAAACCAATGGGCAAGAAAACTGCAATGAGTGTAGTGGTCATGGCAATAACCGGCCAAGCCAGCTCGCGGGCACCAATTAATGCGGCATCAAAGGGTTTCTTGCCCAGCTCGATATGTCGGTGGACATTCTCCAGCACAATAATCGCATCATCGACCACCAGCCCGATGGCCAACACCATCGCCAGCAAGGTGAGCAGATTGATCGAGAAGCCCATCAGCCACATCAGGAAGAGGGCACCCACCAACGACAAGGGCATGGTGACGGCCGGAATGGCGACACTGCGTGCCGACCCCAGGAAGAGATAAATCACTACAATAACAATGATCAAGGCCTCAACAATGGTCATGATCACTTCTTTGATCGAGTCTTCGATGTACTCGGTGCTGTCGTACACCACCGCCATATCGAGCCCCTGCGGCAACTCTGGAGCGATTTGTGCCTTCAGCACTTTGCGCACATCGGCGATAACCGTTAGGGCGTTCGCATCGGGGGCAATGTTAATGCCCATAAACGTCGCTTTTTGGCCATCAAAACGCACCGACGTAGAGTAGGACTCGGAACCCAGCTCGACCTTGGCAATGTCATCCAGGCGCACGATGGCATTGCCCTTGGCACGCACCACCATATTGCGGAAGCCTTCGACGCTATTCAGGTCGGTATTGGCACGCAGGTTGACACTGACCATGGTGCCCTTGGTGCTGCCCACGGCCGACAGTACGTTATTGGCCTGCAGCGCTTTGTACACATCGGTCGGCGTAATATTGAGCGCTGCCATCTTGTCAGGCTGCATCCAGATACGCATGGCGAAGCTGGAGTTAC
>CAYVZZ010000056.1:14909-15297 GCA_964456185.1 uncultured Alcanivoracaceae bacterium | reverse complement strand
TGAATATCTGTACAAGCAAGTCAACAAGGAAATTGTTATGAAGCAAGCAGCATATTTGCCTGTGGAGGGAGTCGGAATCAATGGTAATTATTTTTCCAAAGGACACCTCATAATAGAAGGTAATAAATTAACTATAATTCTTAGTGGGAATACCCCTGCCAGCCAAAAAGGAAATACGTATTTCTTTGGTTCTATAGAGATTTCTGACGGCAAAAAAACCATCGCCAAAGAGTCATTAAGAAATGATGCACCAAGCTTTTGGCCAATTGACAAATACCAGCCAATTGGTTCAGCAACTATCACACTACCTAAGCCAGAAAAGATCCCACTTACTTTAACCATATCCATGGGGTATTTTTATGGTACTGCAGAAGGAGGAGCAACGCCA
>CAYVZZ010000056.1:0-14899 GCA_964456185.1 uncultured Alcanivoracaceae bacterium | reverse complement strand
CAATCGACTAGTAGAAAAACAATCACTATATAAACAGTGAGAAAACAATGAATAAAAAAACCGCTCTTCTATTGATTGTTATAACAGCAGCCATATTAGGCATCTATATAACAAGTACAGCGACAGCTGACAAAAACACAAAAGAGATATCAGCTCTTGCTGCATCATACATACAAGAAAATCATGCCGCTGGCATAAAGCAGGCCATATCAACCCTTTCTTCAGGAATTCAAAAGTACCCAGACAGTTACAACCTGTATCTGCAAAGGTCAAACTATTACGCATCTATCGGGGACTACGACAAATCGCTTAGCGACTTGAAAAAGGCGTCAGCCATAAAAAAACTAGATACTTCCCACCTAATGCTCAAATGTATGCTACTAAGAAGAATCAAGTCACATGATAGCAGGCGCTGTTTTGGGAAGGTGATACAGCTGATGAAAGCAAAACCAGACTACAAATTGAACGCCAATTATGTTGTCGCCGCGACGTTTTATGATGAAAAGGCTGGGCAGGCTGCAAAAGCCTATTTCATCAAGCACACATCAAAAAATAGCCATAACTATCTTTTTATTAAGCATTTCTCACCGACGGGCTATCTGCACACGATTTTCCCTTAATGGAGATCTAATGCACCCATTTTATTTTCCATTAAAGACCCTAGTTTGCATGCTCATGCTGTTTGGACTATCCGCATGCAACGCCAATGCCACCAGCCTCGCAAAACCACAGTCTTTCACGGGCACTTGGAAGCATGTCAGCGCGCAATCTCGGGCGGGGAAGCCGTTTAGTCAATTTATCCTGTATCTATCAACTAAAGGCAACAAGATCAGCGGGCGGTATTGCTACATTACCCACTTTGGTAGCCGCATTGATTGCCCTGCCGACACACGTCAAAACGTGTCAGGCAATTTGTCGTCTAACAGCCAAGCAACGATCACTTTTTATTCGCCTTACAATCACAGCAAAGGGCGTGCAACCTTACAATTAGCACAAAACTCGATTCATTGGGTGACAACGGCTCAGCCTGCCACCAATAAGCTGCATCTTCCCAACCAAATTAGTCTGACGAAAACGAAAACAAGCCCACCTAATGTCATTAGCATTAAGCAAGACAAAGCGCAGCTATATGCCTCGCCCAGCAAGAACAGTGAAATTATCGCCAGCTTCCACCAAGGCGCTAAAGTGAAAACCATTGGGCTATCTGATGATCTGACTTTCTGGAAAGTCACAACGGTTAACAGCGATAAGCCATTGACTGGCTGGGTGACCTGCCAAGCCATTTCCATGTGTATGTAAATAAAACCGCGGGGTTACAGCAGCCGTTTTTCTGGCCCTTCCAAGTCCAGCAACCAGCGCTTTTTGTCTAGACCGCCCGCGTATCCAGTAAGTGAGCCATCACTTCCCAATGCGCGATGGCAGGGAACGATAATGGAAAGCGGGTTACGCCCTACTGCCGCACCCACAGCGTGAAAGGCCTTGTTGCGGCCGATTTGTCGCGCGAGATCACCATAGGTGGTGGTTTCGCCATAGGGGACGGCATAAAGTGCCTGCCAGACGGCGTGTTGGAAGTCGGTGCCGTCCAGTGCCAAGGGCAAGTCGAATTGGGTAAGTTTGCCGCTGAAGTAAGCGGTGAGCTGCTTGCTGGCTTCTTTTAGTACAGGTGTTTGGCGTTCTTGCCAACCCTGCTCGGCGCTGATGGTCGGGAAGTATTTTTGCTGGTCGAACCAGCCACCTTTGAGCTGGTCGCCGCGAGCGGCGACAATGAAGTCGCCAATGGGTGAGGCGACGCGGGTGTAGTTGACGTTTTGCAGTGGCATGTCTGCCCTCCCAATTATGTTGCCCTACTGTGCCTCGGTTCGCGGGTTTATGCCAGCGATTGCCACAGGCAAAGGGCGGCATAGGCGCGCCAGGGTCGCCATTGTTCGGCGATAGCGCGGGCGTCTTTGGGCTTTTTCACATCGAGTGCTTTAAGGATGCCATAGTCTCCGGCCGGAAAGGCGTCCGGCCATTTCAACACGCGCAAGGCGGCGTATTGTGCTGTCCATTCACCGATGCCACGCATGGCTTTCAGTTGCTTCAAGGTAGCAGGTACATCGACACCCGGTTCGAGAATCAGCTCGCCTGTTTGGCAGGCGGTGACAATTTGCTGAATGGCGGCAATGCGGGTGCGCACGATGCCCAGTTGCCCCAAGGTATCTTCGCTGGCGTCACGCAGCACGGCAGCAGTAGGAAAGGTCACATTCAATCCATCAAAGGGTGTCTCTAGCGACTCGCCCAATGCTTGTGCCAAACGCCCTGCCAGTGTGCTGGCGGCTTTGACGGTGATTTGTTGCCCCAACACGCCGCGCACCAGTGTTTCCAGCCCGTCAAACGCGCCTGGCACGCGTAGACCAGGCCAGGGGCTTATCAAATCACCCAGAGCGCTCTGAATGGTCGCCATAGGTGCATCCAAGTCGAATTGTTGGCCTAGGCGTTTAACGACTTTATCGGCCACCGGCATGAGCGAATCGGACAACTCCAGTGCCAATTGCGTGTCACCGGCAGGTTGTATAGCTAACCACCCACGTTGCCCGTTTATATTAACCGTGCGCCGATAACAGGTGCCTTCCACCTGCTCGACACCGGCAATAGCGCGCATGCCGAAGAAAGCGCAAAGCGCCTGCCAGTCCAATGGAGCGCTATAGGCCAGATAACGTATCACCAAATCACTCCTGCCAACAATTGCAGCCCAAATGCCAACAACACCACCCCGAAGAGACGCTCCAACCACTGGCTATATTGCTGCAACCATTGCAGCCATTTGGGGCGCGAGAATAACCAGGCAACGGACAAATACCAGCTGGTATCCATTAACCAGGCGGTAGCCGCATAGACCAGCTTGGTGCCAACTGGCGTGTCGGCATGCACAAATTGGCTAAACAACGCCACAAAAAACAAAATGGCAAAGGGGTTGAGCAATGCCATGAGAAAGCCATCACGATAGGCGTGTCGCACTTGAGTTTGCCCACCGGACGGTTCGATACCGGCGGCGGCACGCAGGCCGCTAATGCCCAAATACAGCAAAAATACCGCACCCAGCACCTGAATGACTTGATAGACCACCGGTGCGGTATCCAACAAGGCACCCAATCCAAAAACGGTGGCCAGGGCATAGAGTCCCACCATGCTGCCGTGCCCTACTGCCGCGACGGCACCGGCGGGACGGCCGCCGTTTAATGTGTGGTGCAAAATCAAGGCGAGTGACGGCCCCGGCGTGGCCGCTCCCACAAAACACACACCTAATAGTGTCAGCCAGACTGACCAATCCATGATTGCGCCCTGCCCTTGCTAAAGAGATAAAAAGGCGGCCATTGTACGCCGAAGAAGCCCGATGCGCAGACACAAAAAAGCCCCGACATCGACTAAGCGATATCGAGGCTTTGCAAACGCGTGCCAACGAGCCATCTCGCCGGCACAATCGCCTGATTACTTCTCGAGGATGGCAACCACGCCGTTACCACCTGCCGCGCAGATGGAAATCAACGCACGACCAGAGCCCTTCTTGTCAAGCAATTTGGCGGCATTGGCAAGCACACGCGCGCCAGTCGCTGCGAAAGGATGCGCTGCTGCCAGTGAAGAGCCCTTCACGTTCAGCTTGCTGCGGTCGATGCTGCCCAGTGCTTTGTCCAAGCCAAGACGCTCTTTACAGAACGTCTCGTCTTCCATGGCTTTCAGCTGACACAACACTTGTGACGCAAAGGCTTCGTGGATTTCATAGAAATCGAAGTCTTGCAGGGTCAGGCCGGTTTTCTTCAACATGCTGGCAATGGCGTAAGTCGGTGCCATCAACAAGCCTTCTTTCTTCTCGACAAAGTCGACCGCGGCGGTTTCGCCCATGGTGAGATAAGCCAATACCGGCAGGTTATGAGCTTCCGCCCACTCTTCGCTGGCCAGCAACAAGGCAGAAGCGCCATCACTCAATGGAGTCGAGTTAGCCGGTGTCATGGTGCCGTTTTCACCACCGAAGCAAGGCTTCAGCTTGGCCAGTTTTTCCAGGGTGGAATCGGGGCGCATGTTGTTATCGCGCTCCAGGCCGTGGAAAGGGGTAACCAAATCTTTTTGCCAGCCGTCCGCATAAGACTGCGCCAAATTCAGGTGAGAGTGCAGAGTAAGCTTGTCTTGCTCTTCACGAGGAATGCCCCACTCAGCGGTGGTAATAGCTTGGTGGTCGCCCATGGAAAGGCCAGTCAAACGCTCGGCGTTTTGCGGAATATTGGGCACCAAGAATTTCGGGTTGAGCAGCTTAAGTGCCAGCTTAGCTTTTTCGCTGGTAGTCTTTGCACGATTGATTTCCAAGAAGACCTTACGCGCGCCTTCGTTAACACCCAGCGGGGCATCGGAAGTGGTGTCCGCACCACAGGCAATGGCGCTGTCGATTTGACCCAAGGCAATCTTGTTGGCCAGCAACAGAGCGGCTTGCAAGCCAGTGCCGCAAGCTTCTTGCAAGTCGAAAGCAGTGGTTTCTGACGCCAGCTTGGATTCCAACACGGCGTTACGCACCAGGTTGAAATCGCCCGGGTGCTTCATCACCGCGCCGCCGCCAACTTCACCGACTTGCTCGCCTTCCAGTTTGAAGCGGTCGGCAAGGCCATTTAACGCAGCCACCAACATTTCATGTTCGGATACTTCACTGTAGGCCGTATTAGAACGGGCAAAGGGAATACGGTTGCCGCCCAAAATAGCGACTTTTCTGACTTTCTTGCCTGCAAGCATGGCTCTCTCCATATGGTTGGCGGATAGTTCATCCGCATGTGACAGGCCGAGATTCTCGGCTTTACGGTGCGCAGTCTAGCGCCTGAGCGCTGTGGCTCATTGGCTTTACCGCCAGCAGTGCTGCTGCGTGCGGTCAATACACTTGTCCGGCGTCAGTGGTTCAATAGGCGCCGTCATTAGCCCACCTCCTGCATTTTGCGCAAGAATCGGGCTGGAAAAAGCGTTATTATGCGCGTATTTTCACCAGTCACAACCATATTCTAAGGGATCTTCCATGAGTGATACTTACCTCAATATTGCCAACTCACCGGTCGGCAATGCGATTTTCAATGCCGTTAACCTGCCGGTTCCCGTGGTACTGGATCGCTACTCTCCCGATCAAACCTCGTTCATAAAAGGCCGTGTATTGGTCGGTGCGGCACCCGGTGGTAAAGCCGCAGCCAGCATCCTGAGCAACTTAAAGCAAGCACCGGAAGCCACCATCAGCCTGTTGGCCGGCCAAGACGCCGAAGCCGAGCTGGCTACTGCGGCTGACGCAGCTGGTGTTAAAGCCGACGTTTACGCTGCCGAGCGCGACGATTCTGCTCGTTTCAAAGGCATCGTGTTCGACGCCACCGGCATCAAAACGATTGCTGATCTGAAGAACCTTTGGTCTTTCTTCCACCCGGTCATCCGCAAGCTCGAGCCTTGTGCTCGCGTTGTGGTTATTGGCCGCACACCGGAAAAAGCACGCGGCGAAGCACGCATCGCCCAACGCGCTCTGGAAGGTTTCACACGCAGCGTCGGTAAAGAGATTAAGCGCGGCGCTACCGTGCAGCTGGTGTATGTCGAAAGCAACGCCGAAGATCAACTGGCCTCTCCCCTGCACTTTTATCTGTCGCCCAAGTCGGCCTATGTTGATGCTCAGGTAACTCGTGTTGGCAAAGCCGATTTCAAAGCCGACGGTTTCAACTGGAAGAAGCCACTAGAAGGCAAGAACGCACTGGTGACCGGCAGCAGCCGTGGCATTGGTAAGGCCATTGCCGAAGTCTTGGCGCGTGACGGTGCTAAAGTCACCGTGTTGGACATTCCTCCGCAAGCGGAAGAACTCAAACAGGTCGCCAACGCCATTGGCGGCGACGTATTGGATCTCGACATCACTGCAGACGACGCGCCCAAGAAGATCAATGACTTTGGCGCCGCTAAAGGGGGTTTTGACATCATCGTACACAATGCCGGTGTGACCCGCGATAAAACGCTAGGCAATATGCCCGAGAAATTCTGGGACATGACGCTGGATATCAATATTGCCAGCCAACTGCGCATCAACGCGGAAATCACTGAAAACGGTGGCCTGAAAGAAGGCGGTCGCATCATCAGCATCTCGTCCATCGCCGGCATCGCGGGCAACATGGGTCAGACCAACTATGGCACCTCTAAAGCAGCCGTGATCGGTATGGTGCAAACCCAAGCTGCCAGCTTGGCGAAGAAGAACATCACCATCAACGCCGTTGCGCCGGGCTTCATTGAAACGCAAATGACAGCAGCCATTCCTTTCACCATTCGTGAAGCAGGCCGTCGCATGAACGCCATGAAACAAGGCGGTCAGCCGGTCGACGTAGCTGAAACCATTGCTTTCTTTGCGTCTCCGGCCTCACAGGGTCTGACAGGCAACGTGGTACGCGTGTGTGGTCAGATGTTGCTGGGTGCCTAACCCGCTGCAACACCAGTCGATATCAGAAGGGCCGGCAAATTATGTCGGCCCTTTTCTTTTTCTTGGCACAATTCAGGCACACTTATTGCAAGGCACGTGAAATTCGCTATGCTGAATAGAGTCTAACGGATTACGCTATGAAGCCGACGCTACAACTCAAATCGACACAACAGCTGGCCATGACGCCGCAGCTACAGCAAGCGATTCGTTTGCTGCAGCTATCCAGTGTAGAACTATTAAACGAGGTGCAACAGCAGCTCGACAACAACCCGCTGCTAGAGCAGGACGAGAGCCCGACAGAGCTTGCCAATGAGTCCCTAACGGCGGCCGTCAGCCGGGGAGCCCCGCCAGCCGACGACAGCCTTAGCGTTCAACAAGAAACCCCTGAAACCTTGGCCGATCATCTGTTGTGGCAGCTGGAGTTATCCGAATTAAGCCCCAGCCAGCAGCTTATTGGCTACTGTCTCATTGAGGCACTCGATGAACGCGGTTATCTGGACTGCGCTTTAGATGACATTCTCAGCGCCTATGACAATCTGGCTCCCGAAAACGCCACCGGCATCACGCCGTCCGACGTGATGGCTGTGCTCACCACCTTGCAGTCGTTTGAGCCAACAGGCGTGGCCGCCCGCAACCTACCGGAATGCCTACGCATACAACTCTATGCACTGGCCGACACCACACCCGCGCGCGATGCCGCCTTGGCCCTTCTCGACAAACTGGGTGATGCCTGCGATCTGGGCGCTCTAGCCAAGCTGGACCAAGAATGCCCCGAGACACAAGCTGTCCTGGCGCTGCTACGCCAACTTGACCCGGCACCGGGCGAGTCTTTTGGTGATACCGATGACGACTACATTCTGCCCGATGTCAGCATCAGCAAGCACAACGGCAAATGGCGTGTGCAGGTTAACCCGCAACTGCAGCCCAAGCTATCGATTAACCAGATGTATGCCCAGCTGGCAAAAGACTCGGCCGACTCCGATACCAAGCAATACTTGCGCACCCATTTGCAAGAAGCCCGCTGGTTTATTCGCAGTTTACAAAGTCGTGGTGAAACTTTACGCCTAGTTGCCGAGTCTATTGTTGTGCTACAGCAAGATTTTTTTGACTATGGTGAGGAAGCCATGCGACCTTTGGTATTGGCCGACGTTGCAAATCGCATTGGTATGCACGAGTCGACCATATCCCGTGTGACAACACGGAAATACATGCATACGCCGCGTGGTTTGTTCGAGCTGAAATATTTCTTTTCAAGTCATGTGGGCACAAAAGACGGAGGTGAATGTTCAAGCACGGCGATTCGTGCCATTATTAAGAAGTTCATCAACCAAGAACCGCCCCAAAAGCCGTTAAGCGACAACCGTCTGGCGCAACTGCTTAACGATCAGGGGGTCAACGTCGCCAGGCGAACCGTTGCCAAATACCGAGAGGCGATGAACATTCCCTCGTCGAGCAAACGCAAACGGTTGCTGTAGCAGTAAGACAAAACCCAAAATAGGTAACCACCAAGGAGTCAGTCATGCAAATAAACGTAAGCGGACGTCATCTGGATATTACCACTCCACTGCGCAACTACGTTGACGAAAAATTTAACAAGCTGGAACGCCATTTCGACCGTATTAACAGCATTCAGGTCGTGCTCTCCCCCGAACCCAAAAGCCACAAAGCCGAATCCACCATTCAGCTGACCGGCACCGAAGTACACGCCTCAGCCGAAGCCGATGACATGTACGCTGCCATTGACCGATTGACCCACAAGCTCGATCGGCAAATTCTGAAACACAAAGGCAAAAACATTGCCCGCACACAACGACAGTGATTTTTTAATGAACCTTCACACCTTGCTCACACCAGAGCACAGCTACACTGGCGTCAACGCCGACAACAAGGCCGCCGTGCTGCAATATATCGCTGCACGAGCCGCCAGCACTGTGCCAGATGCCGATGAGCAGGCAATTTGTGCTGCCCTGGAAGCGCGCGAACGCTTGGGCAGCACCGGCGTGGGGGAGGGCGTTGCCATCCCCCATTGCCGACTAAACCAGTGCAACCAGCCAGTCGGGCTGTTACTGAAGCTCGACCAGGCGGTAGAATTCGACAGCATCGACGGTCACCCCGTCGACCTGATATTTGCGTTACTCACCCCAAGTGAGGACGCAGATGGCCACCTGGCCATACTCAGCCAACTGGCCGCCCTGTTTAACAACGCCGATTTTCGTCAGGCATTGCGCCAAGCCGAAGACGCCCAAGCACTTTACCAGCACGCTGTCGACTTTCAGTCGGCCGAACAAACCGTATCATGACCATGCCGCCTTCATCCGCACCGCAACCGCTCGATCAATGCCTCATCATTAGTGGCCGTTCCGGGTCGGGCAAATCAACTGCACTCCAGGCACTAGAAGATTTGGGCTACTATTGTGTCGACAATATGCCATTACGCCTCTTGCCCGACCTCATCAACCAACTGCAACAAGACGGTGCGCTACATAATTTGGCGGTCGGCATAGACGCGCGCAACCTTTCCACGCAATTAGAACACTTTCAACAAGTGTTGAGCGACATTAAAGCCACCGGCCAAGCATTACGGGTGCTCTATTTGGATGCCAACGACAGCATTCTCTTGCAGCGTTTTGGTGCCACCCGTCGCCGTCACCCACTCAGTGACGACACGCTCTCTTTACCCGCTGCCATCAAGCATGAGGCACATTTACTGGCCGATATTCGTGCCGCTGCCGACATCATCATTGATACCAGCGCCTTGGACATCCACCGACTGCGCAACCACATTCGTAGTCAGGTCGATAGCTGTGGCAACCAGCTAACCGTTCAGGTTATGTCGTTTGCCTTTAAACATGGTGTCCCACGTGACGCCGACCTGCTGTTTGATGTGCGGGTATTACCCAATCCCTATTGGGAAGAAGGCCTGCGCGAACTCACCGGCCACGATGACGCCGTTGTTGATTTCTTAAGCAATAAAGCCGATAGCCAAAAAATGCTCAATGATATTCTGGGCTTTATTGACCACTGGTTGCCGGCCTACCAAGCAAATGACCGCAGCTACCTCACCATCGCCATTGGTTGCACGGGCGGGCGTCATCGTTCCGTATACATCGCCAACCAACTGGCTGCCCAATTACAGGCGCAACTGCCTGATCTACAATTGCGCCACCGCGACTGCCCACCGGAGGATAAAACGGCATGATCGAACTCGACTTGGTTGTTCCCAACAAGCTAGGGTTGCATGCCCGCGCCGCCGCCAAGCTGGTGTCGCTTGCCTCACGCCGCGATGTCACGCTGACGCTCAGCAAGAATGGCACTCAATGGGTAGACGCACGTAACATCATGGGTATTTTGATGCTAGGCGCAAAGAAGGGCACACCACTTAACTTTCGCATAGAAGGTGAAGAAAGCGAACCGGCCAAAGACGAGCTAGAAGCCTTGTTTGAACGCTTTTTTGACGAACCGCAGGACTAGTTACTGGGGTGCTTCGACAGCACCCGATTTCGTAGAAGCCGCATATTCCGGCAGCAACGGATTGCCATATTGCTGCAGAAATTCGCGCCCTATCTCACTAGCCCCCACGTAATTCAAATGGGATTCATCGCGATATAACGGAATGCCGTTAAGCACGGTTTGACAGCGTGTGGCATCACACATCACCTTGCGCGGGTTGATCCACTGCACCTGCGGATATTGCGACTGCACACGCTGTTTGAACACCTGAAAGCCATGCAACCGCTTGTACACGGGTGCTGCATCAATCGAACAATCATCACGATTCACCAGCAAACAATGCGCCCAAGCAGCGGACGGCAACAAGGGCACGTCCTCCAAGATAATGACATGATGTCCTTGGGCGAGTAGCCAACCAATGGTCTTAATGAAATAACCACGACGATGCTTCGAGCCCATATAACCCGCCCATTCGGCACCCAAGAAAATGGTCATTGGCGGCTGCTTGGCCAGATAGCGTGTTAACGACTTATCACGTAACACCTTCTCGCCTTGGGGATTGGCAAAATAGATCTCATTAACCCATTGCCCCGCCACAAAAGCCGTGGATGCTTGTGTCACCATCAGCACCGACAAATTGGTGCCTTTCAGCAACTGTTCCAAGAAGCCACTTTGTGCCAAGGCATGGCTATCACCCAGCAACATCGCATTGGGCTGGCCATTAACCGGCGGTGCGCCAACAATACAGGCCGCGCTTTTGTCGAAATTAACCGGATCACCCTTGAAGCAGTCGCTGTAGATATCCGATGAATTACGCTGCGAGATAATCTGAAACAGCTCGCGACGCCCGTCATCCAAGAAACGAAAACTCAAATCCGGCACCAAGCGAATGCTGGATTCCACCGCCCAGGTAATCAGCAGGGGCAAAAACACCAAAATCAGAAAGGACTTCTTGAAACTCCACGGCAAATACCGGTAGCGGTTTTCCACGAAGTAGTAGCTAAAGGCAGACAAGGCCACCACCAACGCCAGCAAACCCACCGTGGCATACCAGGACAAGTCCACCAGCTGATAATGCATTAACGCCACTGGCGACCAATGCCAAAGGTACAGTGAATAGGAAATCGCCCCCATGAACACCATCGGTTTAATGCTCAGGACTCGCCCAACCAGCGTATTAGGATGCTGGATACCGACATAAATCACCAATGCCGTGCCCAGGGTTGGCCAGAAGGCATTAAAGCCGGGAAAGGTATCGGCGCTGCTCAGCAAAGTCCCCGAGGAGACAATCAGGATGATGCCGATAACCGCCAACAGTTCAGCCGACTTGCGCCCCAACGGTGGCAGTTTGTTGCCATGCACGGCCACACCCGTGCCCAACAAAAACTCGAAAATACGCGCGGGCAACAGATAATAAGCGGCCGTCGGGTAGACATTGGCCATATAAGCCGACACCCCCAAACTGGCTGCCAGCAGCAGCATAAACCAACTGCCGCCATGCCGCCCCTTATAGAAATAACCAGCCAACAACAGCACCGTCGGCCAGATGAAATAAAACTGCTCTTCTACCGCCAGCGACCAGGTCTGCAAATACGGCAGGGTGTGCGCTGCCGGTGAAAAATATTGGCTCAGCTCGGAAAAGTAATAAATATTGCTCATGCCAATGAGCGAAAACATCCAGCTCTTGGCGGCGATATAGTAGTCGTCGGTGACGTAAAAGGGTGAAATCAGGATAAAGGTGACGGTGGAAACCAGCAGAAACACGGGCACCAAGCGGCGGATACGGCGGGCATAGAAATCGCGGTATCGGAAGCTGCCGTCACCCATTTTGCGATTCAGCAACTGGGTAATCACAAAACCCGAGATGACAAAAAAGACATCAACGCCAATAAATCCGCCACCAAAACCGGGCACCTGAAAGTGGTAAAGCACCACCAGCACCACAGCCAGTGCGCGTAACCCTTCGATGTCGCGGCGGAAATATTTGCGATTGCTCATAGGCATAGCCTCTGTCTGGTCTATACGCGCGACCAGCGGGTTCCTTCGGGTTTGTCTTCCAGCACAATACCCTGTGCTTGCAGCTCGTCACGAATGGCATCGGCACGGGCATAATCTTTTGCTTGCTTGGCGGCGGCACGCTCGGCAATTAACGCTTCAATAGCGTCGGCAGTCAGGTCGCCCTCGCCGCCCTGTTTAAACCAAGTTTCTGGCTCTTCATCCAGCAGACCTAGCACGCCAGCGGCACCTAGCAACTTGGCCTTGATGGCAGGTTTATCCGCTGCATCGGCCTTGTTGAGTTTAGCGGCCAGGGCGTGCAACTCGCTAATGGCTTGTGGCGTCGCCAAGTCATCTTGCAACGCCTGCATCACTGGGTGGTCATTGGCAATCTCTGCCGGTTTTATATCTTCCACATCACGCAACGCTTGATAAAGCCCATCGAGACTGGACTTGGCTTGCTGTAGTAATTCTGCCGAGAAATTCAGCGGTGAACGGTAATGGCTGGCCAACAGCGCATAGCGCAGCACTTCGCCCGGGTATTTCTCCAGCAGATCGCGCACCAAACGGAAGTTGCCCAAGGATTTGGACATCTTCTCGCCATCAATATTGATATAACCATTATGCAACCAATAGCGCACATAGTCGGTGCCGTGGGCACAGTGCCCTTGGGCAATTTCGTTTTCATGGTGCGGAAAAATTAAATCCTGACCGCCGCCGTGAATATCGATGACATCACCCAGATGTTTATGAATCATCGAGGAGCATTCAATATGCCAACCGGGACGGCCGCGCCCCCAGGGGGAATCCCAACCGGGTTGCTCGTCAGTCGAGGGTTTCCAAAGCACAAAGTCACCCGGGTGGCGTTTGTAATCGGCCACATCCACGCGGGCGCCCGCCAGCATGTCTTCCAGCTTGCGGCCTGACAGCTCACCGTAGTTATCCATGCTTTCTACGGCAAACAGCACATGCCCTTCTGCCTCGTAGGCATGCCCCTTGGCTATGAGGGTTTCGATCATGGCGATCATTTCGCCAATGTGATCGGTGGCGTGCGGTACGATTGTGGGCGGCAAGGTTTTCAGGGCCGCCATGTCTTCGGCAAAAGCGGCCGCAAAACGACGGCTCAATGTCTCGATGGATTCGTTATTTTCAGCAGCGGCCTTGATAATTTTGTCGTCGATATCGGTAATGTTGCGCGCATAAACCACGTCCGGATAAAGTCGCTGCAACACGCGAAACAGCACATCGAACACCACCACCGGCCGCGCATTGCCGATGTGTACATAGTTGTACACGGTGGGGCCGCACACATAGAGCGTAATGCGGTTCGGATCCAGCGGCTCGAAAGCTTCTTTTTTACCGCTCAGGGTGTTGTGTAGTGTCAGCATAAAATCAGGTTCCCCGGCGTCTTGCCGATGTCAGGAATGGGAATAAAGGGTAGACGGGTCAACCAGCGGTGTTTTATCGATGACCAGCTGTTGGTCATCGACTCGCCAGTAAAAACAATCACGACGACCGGTGTGACAGGCAGCACCCTGTTGGTCAACCTTGAGCAACAAGCTGTCACCATCACAATCGAAACGCATTGCCACCAGCTTTTGCCATTGCCCCGAGCTTTCGCCCTTGCGCCAAAAGGCCTGACGTGAACGCGACCAGTAGCACACCTGGCCGGTGCGCAGGGTTTCTTCGATGGCGGCGCGATTCATCCACGCCAACATCAACACCTCACCGCTATCATGCTGTTGGGCAATGGCGGGCACCAGGCCACCGGCATTAAACGTCAGCTCGTCCAGCGCTTTATCCAGCGCCAGCGAAAAGCCGTTCTCTTTGCCTTCCCATGCTTTCAAGCTCATTGCGGTCGTTGGGCTTCCTCTTGTAGTTGTTGCAAAGCTTCGTCGCGCGGTAACACCGTGGTTTCCTTGCTGCCCAAACGGCGCATGGCAACCAGATTGTCCTCGGCCTCTTTGGCACCAATCACCAAAATCACCGGCACCTTGGCTTTGGAATGCTCGCGCACCTTGTAGCCAATCTTCTCGTTACGCAAATCCAGTTCGGCATCCACGCCGCGCGCTTTCAGGTCATCGCAAAGCTGACGCGCATAATCGTCTACTGCGTTGGTAATGGTGGCAATCTTCACCGGCACAGGTGCCAACCACAGCGGCAAATGCCCGGCATGATGTTCGATGAGGATACCGATGAAACGCTCCATGGAGCCGACAATGGCACGGTGCAACATCACCGGATGCTGGCGTTGGGAATCTTCATCCACGTAATCGGCGCTTAGGCGCTCGGGCATCATGAAGTCCACCTGCATGGTGCCCACTTGCCAATCGCGGCCTAAAGAATCACGCAGGTGATATTCGATTTTCGGGCCATAAAAAGCACCTTCGCCGGGCAGCTCTTCCCATTCCACGCCATCGCTGGCCAAGGCATTACGCAGGGCGTCTTCCGATTTATCCCAAACCTCGTCATCGCCAATGCGCTTTTCCGGACGCAGTGCAATTTTCACTTCAATATCGGTAAAGCCGAAATCGTCATAGACCTTCATGGCCGAACGGTGGAAGGCCGTTACTTCCGACTCCACCTGCTCGCGGGTACAGAACACATGGCCATCGTCTTGCGTAAAGGCACGCACGCGCATCAACCCATGCAAGGCACCAGACGGCTCATTACGGTGACAACCGCCAAACTCGGCCAAACGAATGGGCAGCTCGCGATAGCTGTGCAGGTGCGCGTTATAAATTTGTACATGCCCGGGGCAGTTCATGGGTTTCACCGCATAGGTGCGCTTTTCGCTTTCGGTGAAAAACATGTTTTCTTGGTAGTTGTCCCAGTGGCCGGACTTCTTCCACAGGGAAACATCCATAATCTGCGGCGCTTTCACTTCCTGGTAGCCACCATCGCGATAAATGCGACGTACATAGGCTTCCAGCTTTTGCCACATCGCCCAGCCACGCGGATGCCAAAACACCATGCCCGGCGCTTCTTCCTGCATGTGGAAGAAAT
>CAYVZZ010000055.1:0-15641 GCA_964456185.1 uncultured Alcanivoracaceae bacterium | reverse complement strand
TGGAAACCGGCTCGGCATTAACTTGGAAATACCCCAGCGTGGTCTTGCGCGGCGACAACTCGGTGGGCGAGTTTTACTCGGTGGCCGTCACCCGCAACTACATGCAGGCCGACACCGGCACCAAGATGACCCACTTGGGCAAAAACACCCGCAGCACCATTGTCTCCAAAGGCATTTCCACCGGTAAAAGTGAAAACAGCTACCGTGGCCTGGCCAAGTTTGGCCCGCGGGCAGATGGCGCACGCAACTTCAGCCAGTGTGATTCGCTGTTAATCGGCGACCAATGTGGCGCGCACACCTTCCCTTACATTGAGAGCCGTCATCCCGGCGCCATCGTCGAGCACGAGGCCACCACCTCAAAAGTCAGCGACGACCAACTTTTCCTCTGTCGCCAACGCGGTATTGACGAGGAAAAAGCCGTTTCCATGATTGTGAACGGCTTCTGTAAGGAAGTGTTCAAACAGCTACCCATGGAATTTGCCGTCGAAGCCGGCAAGTTGTTGGAAGTCAGCCTTGAAGGCGCCGTCGGCTAAACGCGGCAACCCCATTCGCCGCCTACGGGCGGCACCCGCTTGATTAAAGGAAAACGTTAGATGTTAGATATCACCAACCTGCACGCCAAAGTCGAAGACAAAGCCATCCTTAAAGGGCTGAACCTCAACGTCAAGCCCGGGGAAGTCCACGCTATTATGGGTCCAAATGGCGCGGGCAAAAGCACCCTGGCCAATGTCCTGTCCGGTCGTGCGGGCTACACGGTAACCGACGGCCAGGCCGTGCTGGACGGCACCGATATTCTTGATTTGGAGCCGGAAGAGCGTGCACAGGCCGGTTTGTTTTTGGCCTTCCAATATCCGGTCGAAATCCCCGGTGTCAGTAATCTGGAATTTCTTAAAGTCTCTTTGGAATCACTTCGCAAAGCGCGCGGCGAGGAGCCATTACCCACCCGCGATATTCTGAAAAAGGCCCGTGAAGCCTGCAAAGAAGTGGACCTTGACCCGAGCTTCCTGAAACGCGGGGTTAACGAAGGCTTCTCCGGCGGCGAGAAAAAGCGCAACGAAATCATGCAAATGATGTTGCTTGAACCCAAGGTCGCAATTCTCGACGAAACCGACTCTGGCCTTGACATCGATGCGCTGCGCGTAGTGGCCGACGGTGTGAATGCTATGCGTTCAGCCGACCGTTCCATTATTTTGGTTACCCACTATCAGCGCCTGCTGGACTATGTGGTGCCAGACGTGGTGCATGTTTTGGCCGACGGCAAAATCGTCAAGTCAGGCGACAAGAGCCTGGCACTGGAACTGGAAGAAAAAGGCTACAGCTGGCTCACCAAAGGTGAGGAGAAAATCGCATGAGACTGGCACCCGAGCTAAACCAACAAATCAACCAGTTGGTTGATCAAGCCGACACAGACGGCAGCTTGGCCGCCTTTCGTGCCGCTAATCGTGACAAACTGGCCGAGCACCTGCTGCCCAGCAAGTTTGCCGAAACCTGGAAATACACCAAGCTGCACCAGCTGGCCGACGGTCAACTGCAACAACAAACCGGCGTAGGCGAAGCGCCCACCGACCTGCCCGACTTCGGCAGCCAACCGTTAGTCATTGTGAATGGCCGCCTGCCCGAGCAACTACCCGAGTGGGACGGCATCACGCTTAATCGCCTCACTGCCGACGACTCGCCGCAGCTTGGCAGCACCACTTTCGCCTATTTGAATGGCGCTACTCTGACCGATGGTTTGGCGCTGCATGTGGCAAAGAACACGGCACCGGAAGGCGTTGTACACATCGTCTTTCATAGCACCGACGACAAACCGTCACACCACAACACCCGCTTGGTCATTGAGCTGGAAAGTGGCAGTCGTTTGCAAATTATCGAGCACTACACCGGCTCGGGGCCGGTATTGTGCAATGCCGTTACCGAAGTGGTCGCCAAGGACAACAGTGAGCTGGTGCATTGCCGTTTGCAATCGGAAGCGGCAGACACCCTACACATTGGCCAGTTGGCCATTCGCCAGCAAGCCCACAGCCGGGTGAACAGCTTCCAGTTTATGCGCGGCTCTCACCTGCGCCGTAACGACGTTAAAGTCACGCTGGAAGGCGAAGGCGCCGAGCTCAACATGCACGGTGCGTTTATTTCCCGTCAACGCAACTACGTCGACAACCAAATTTGCGTCGAGCACCATGTGCCGCATTGTGTCTCCAACCAAAGCTACAAGGGCATTGCCGGCGATAAAGGCCGCATCGTCTTTAATGGCCGCATTCTCATCCAGCCGGGTGCCAAGAAAACCTTGGCCGACCTGTCCAACAAAAACCTGCTGCTCACGCGCGGTGCCGAGATAGACTCCAAACCCGAGCTGGAAATCTATAACGATGACGTGATGTGCTCGCACGGCACCACCATCGGTCAGATTGACCCGGCCATGACGTTTTACCTGCAATCTCGCGGTATCGATGAAGCCACCGCCCAACGCATGTTGAGCACCGGTTTCATTCAACAAGAGCTCGCCGAGCTACCCTTTGAACCGGTGGCCGATTGGGTGGGCAACTGGTTGGGCGATGCCGTGACGGAGGCTGAATAATGCTGCAAGAAGTCGCCAAAACCGCTTGGGATATTGACGCTTTCCGCGCGCAATTCCCCACTTTGGCAGAGCAGGCCAACGGCAAACCGCTGATTTATTTTGACAATGCGGCCACGGCTCAAAAGCCGCAGGCCGTGCTGGATGCCCTGCAAACCTATTACCGCCGTCAAAACAGCAATGTGCACCGTGGTGCCCATGCGCTGGCCGATATCGCCACGGAAGCATTTGAAGGCGCACGGCAAACGGTAGCCGATTACATCAACGCCGAGCGTGATGAAGTCATCTGGACGGCCGGCACCACCGAGAGCCTCAATCTGGTGGCACAGTGCTATGGCCGCAGTCAGTTGCAAGCCGGCGACGAGGTGTTAATCAGCACCCTGGAGCACCACGCCAATTTGGTGCCTTGGCAAATGGCCTGCGAGGCCACCGGTGCCACCTTAAAAGTCATTCCATTAACGGATGACGGCAGCATCGACTTGGCGGCCTTCCAGCAACTCATCAGCGAGCGCACCAAAATTCTCGCTATTGCGCAAATTTCCAACAGCCTGGGCACAGTGGCACCGCTGCAAGACATGATTGCTGCTGCCCGCCAAGTGGGGGCTACGGTGGTGGTCGATGGTGCCCAAGGCATTCCCCATCAACCAGTCGATGTCAAAGCACTGGATTGCGACTTTTATGCCTTTTCCGGTCACAAAGTCTTCGGCCCCACCGGCATTGGCGTGTTGTATGGCAAACGTGAATTGCTGGATGCCATGCCGCCCTGGCAAACCGGCGGTGAAATGATTGAAACCGTCACCTTTGAAAAAAGCACTTGGAATCAACTGCCTTACAAGTTTGAAGCCGGCACACCACACATTGCCGGTGCCGTGGGGTTGGGCGCAGCGCTTAACTGGCTTAACCAACAAGACCACGACGCCTTGGAAGCCCACGAGCATCAGCTGCTCGCCTACGCTATGGAGCAGGCGCGTGCATTTGACGGCATGCAGCTTATCGGCACGTCGCCAAACAAAGTGGGCGTCATGTCTTTTCTGCTGGAAGGCGCCCATCCGGGTGATGTTGGCACTTTGCTCGACCAACAAGGTGTGGCCGTGCGCACCGGCCACCATTGCACCATGCCGCTCATGCAGTCGCTGGGAATCAGTGGTACCGTGCGCGCCTCTTTTGCGCCATACAATACATTCAAAGAAGTCGACCGTTTCTTTAAAGCGCTGGCCAAGGTGAAATCCTTCCTTTAAGCCTGACGCTAGCTATTCTGTTTTCTCAACGAGGACAACCGCATGTTTGAGCAACAAACCATTGTCACCACTCGCGATATCATTGCGCGGCTGGTTCCCTCGGGCACCAAAGTTAACGTGCCCAAAGGCTCCTTTGTTAACCTGCGCCAAGCGTTGGGTGGCAGCTACACGGTCACCATCAACGGCAACATGGTGCGCATCGACGGCACCGACGCCGATGCCATCGGCCAGGAAACACTCGACTTCCATTTCGACCCACCGAAAGAAGATGGTACAGTGCGCATGGACGAAGTCTGGGAGGTGCTGCACACCATTTTCGACCCGGAAATCCCGGTAAATGTGGTCTCTCTCGGCTTGGTTTACGCCTGCGATTGCATCAAGCGTGACGGCGAAAACGTCATCCAGATTCGCATGACCCTCACCGCCCCCACCTGTGGCATGGGCGAGGTCATTACCGGCGACATTGAAGACCGCGTCGTGAAAGTACCCAATGTGGACAAAGTCGAAGTGGAAATCGTTTTCGACCCGCCCTGGACCTACGACAGTATGGACGAGGAAGCCCAAATTGAGCTCGGACTTATCTAAACAATTATTTGAACAGACCCGCTACGGCAAAGACATTCTGCCCGATGAAATCATCGATACCTTGGGGTTCTTCGATGATTGGGAAGAGCGCTACGGCTACATCATCGACTTGGGAAAAGCCCTGCCGGTTTTTACCGAGGACATGCAAACCGACGACCGTATCGTGCATGGCTGCCAAAGCCAGCTGTGGCTGGAAGTGGGCTTTGACGACACCACAGGCAAGGTGCAACTGGCCGCCGATAGCGATGCCATCATCGTGCGCGGCCTCATTGCCATCGTGTTTGCCGCCCTCAACAACAAAACGCCTGCCGAGATTCAGCAATACGACATGGAACCCTATTTCACTCGTATCGACCTGGTGAAACACCTGTCACCCAAGCGCGGCAACGGGCTGAAATCCATGGTAGAGCGCATACGCAAAGAAGCCGCCCAGTTTGCCTAAGGCGGCTTCTATCGCATATCGCAAGTTTCAGCGTTTATTTTGCTTGCTGATACACCAGGGTGTGATTGCCACCTTTAATGGTGAGTTTGCCGTTGGCCAAAGTGACCTTAGCGTCTTTCAAGGTATCCAGCACCGCATTTTCTACTGTTTGAGCAGCAGGCGAACAGGCCATCAAAGTAACGCCCAACTTATCGGCACCAATATGACCGTCTTTCAAGTTGGACACGCCAAAGAAGCGGTTGCATCCTGCCCGGCCACTGATTTGCGTGCCATTGTCACGAAATTCCAATGTCGAGTTAACACCCTCGGTGACCGCCTGGCCATCCAGCGTTGTCAGTGACCATTGGTGATTTACCTGACCAGCCAACTGCCCAGTTGTACAAGCACTTAAAGCCAGTGCGGCAAATACCGCCAAAATCAAACGTTTCATACCACAACCCTCATGTTGCCGATTAGATTGGCACCTGCATCAAATCGGTTCGACCAGCAACACACGTTTGCCCACAAAGTCGGCCTGCTGCATGTGTTCATGTGCCTTTGGAGCACTTGCAAACGCAAAAGTTTCCAAAGGCAGCGGTTTTAACACCAATTTTGCAAACAGTGGTGCGATTGATTGGCGATATAAGCGCCCCAGTCGCAAGCGTTGCTCCTTTGGCTGGCTACGCATGGTCATTGCCTTGAGGCCATGACGACGCATCAGGAACGGCATCAAGTCCAACTGTGTTTGGGTGCCGCCCAAGACGCCAATCAACACCAGCTTGCCCTCCTGTTGTAACCCAGATAGCAATCTACTCCAACCACTACCCACCATATCGAAAATCAGCGACACGCCCTCGCCTGCTGTGGCCGCCAGCAGCTGTTCACCTATATCCGCTCTCTCTTCCACAACAATATCCAGACCAAACTGCCTGGCGGTGGCCAGCTTGTCGCACTGCCGGCTCGACCCCAGCGCCACCCCACCTGCTGCACGCACCAATTGCACTGCTGCCAGCCCGACTGCCGATGTGGCCGGTCGAATCAGACAGCGTTGTCCCGGTTGTAATTGGCCTTCCACGAACAATGCCCGCCAAGCCGTTAAAAAGGCTTCTGGAATAGTCGCGGCTTCAGCAAACGACAACCCTTGCGGAATCGGCAACGTCTCATCCGCCGGCACCACCAGCTGCGAGGCATAAGCGCCAGTGGGCACCAACCCCATGACCGCATCCCCCACGGCCACCGAGCGCACAGCCGCGCCGACAGTCTCTACCACACCGGCATATTCCAGGCCTGGCAAGCGTTCATCGTAACCTGCCGGAGGTGGGTACAAGCCCTTTACTTGAAGCAGATCCGCCCGGTTTACCCCCACTGCCTTCACCGCCACACGCACCTCATCGGGGTTGGGTATAGGTGTGACGGCTTCAATTAACTTAAGAGAATGATCTGGTTGGATTTGCCAGCAGCGCATTGTGAATTCCTCAAATTCATTAAATTTGCCTATTACTCTACTGCTTAATTGCCTCTTTTTGACATGTCCAGTATTCTGTACATGAACAACATAATGTACAGAGAAAACATCATGGATGCCATTAGTTACACAGCGGCTCGCAGCAACCTAGCTAAAACCATGGAACGCGTTTGTGAAGATCGCGCCCCCATCATTATCACACGCAGCAAGGCCGATTCCGTTGTCATGCTATCATTGGAAGACTACCAAGCATTGCAAGAAACCAGCTATCTTCTACGTGCACCCAAGAATGCCCGCCGATTATTGGAATCCATTGCCGAGTTAGAACAAGGTGGCGGAGAGGAAAAGGAACTTCCTGAATGAAACTCATCTTTTCAGCACATGCCTGGGAAGACTGTCTCTACTGGCAAAAAACCGACAAGAAAACGCTACGCCGCATCAACAAGCTGATAAAAGCCACCCAACGAGCCCCCTTTTCCGGTATTGGCAAACCCGAGCCACTTAAGCATGGTTTGGTCGGTTATTGGTCGCGCCGCATAAATGAAGAGGATCGTTTCGTATATAAAGTGACGGATGATGCGCTGTTAATTGCCCAGCTTCGCTACCATTATTAAGCGTTTTCTCACTGCCAGAAGCCAGTCGTTTTTTGTGGCCACAGCACTTTGCTGCAAATTATCCCAATTGTGGCAAATTGCTACAATTAAGTTAAATCCAAGCTGGAGGCACAGATGGTAACAAACAGCATTCGTTTAGATCGGGATCTAATCGAAAGAGCCACGATTATGGCCAAGGCGCTTAACCGAACTCCCCCCAAACAAATAGAGCACTGGGCTAAAATCAGTGAAATAATGGAAGACAACCCCGAACTGCCCTATGAGTTTGTAAGGCAGGCCATCATCGCGCAGGCCGAACGGGACGCCGGAAAGCTGGAGGCCTACGATTTTGGTTAAAGCCGTCCGAGTATTACAAACCCCTACATTCAAAAAAGCCGTAAAGAAACTCAAGCCCAACCAGAAAAAAGACCTTGATTTGGTCATTAAAGCGCTAATGGCCAACCCGGACATTGGCCAGCAGAAGAAAGGCGACCTCGCATTTCTGCGAGTTTATAAATTCAAAATGAACAAACAGCTCACCCTGCTAGGCTACAGCTTTGATGATGGCACTCTTGTTCTTGAATTAATGGCGCTAGGCTCACAAGAAAATTTTTACCGCGATATTAAGCAGAGAAAATGACGTTGTGATGAGCTGGCGCAATCGAGAAACACGAAGCTGGGATATCATTGAATCTGTTTGGCTGAACCCAGATAATTCCAATAGAAATATGGCCGACATTACAGATGATTAGGGCTTTCGTACAATAACGACTTTTACGGGGGAATTTTAATGCATTGGAAACCACTGTCTTTGTTTTTGCTGCCCCTGCTACTCAGCGCCTGTAGCCTACTACCTCACCAGAAATCACCGATAACGTCCTCCTCTAAGACCAATGTTGAGGCCATCACACTCTACGCGGGCGATCTGAGAAAATATAATAATTTGGACACCTATGTTTATTTGGTCTTCGAAAACGATTCACAATTACTCTTTTGGCTCTCTCACATGCCGCCTCAACAAATGCGCGCCCAACTCGCCAAGGCATTACCATTTGTCAGCCCTCGACATAGCGGCCGTTACCAGACAAAAGACCAGCAGTTTGGAGCTAAACTACTGCGCATCAACCAGGATCTAAGCTATGTGATAACTTATCTTAAAGGTACCAAAAACGCAGGAACCATTAACCTGTGGGTGTTGGAGCAACGATTTAATCCACAAAACCGACTCGTCAAAAAACTGCCCTTCAGCCTGCAGATGCACCCAGTCAAACCAGATCGGCTCGTCAAAGCCTCTCCTTGTAGCCAAAGTATGCAGGCTTATGACATCAAACCGACTGCCTATGCCTGCCATTACGATCGTGGCTTTCGCAACAGCCAAGCCACCAGTGGTTGGTCGTCAGAATTACAATTTGCTTGGTCACGCATTGCCGCGGCCAAATCCTGCGGTTTCAAAATTGACGAAGCCAAGTTGCTTCAGCAACTACACAAGGTGTTTGGCCTACCCCGACAAATCAACAAGCTCGTTGGCACCGGCTTCCATCTAAAACAGATTAACGCCGATCCCAATTTCTGCACGCCCCAGCGCAAAACTCAAATCAAACGCTTACTACCCGCCTTCTACCAAGGGGACTTTAGTCAGCCAACCAATTAAACCTTAACGGAGTTAAAAAGGGACAGACTCGAAGATAAGATCGGGCAAGTTGGTAGAATTTATAATAAAAGGGCAGCCAGTCAGACTTGGCCGCCCTCTTATAAGGAGTGGTCAGTATTTTACGACACCGCCGCTTGCAACAGTTTCCCGTCAACCGCACCGGCTGTTTCATCAACCACAGGCAACACATCCGCTCCCTGCCAGGCGAGCTCGCGTGCGAGCGCAGTGACTTCACCGATTAGCAGCAGCGCAGGGGCGCGCACCTGGTGCTCGGCGGCGACTTGGGTGAGGGTGCCGAGCGTACCAGCAACAACGCGCTGTTCGGGGCGCGAGGCGTTTTCCACGAAAAGGATGGGGGTGGCGGCGTCGCGGCCGTGGGCGAGCAGCTGGCGTTGCAGGTAGCCGGCTTTGGCGACGCCCATGTAGACGGCGAGGGTTTGCTGGGGTTGGGCGAAGACTTGCCAGTCGAGGTTGTCGAGGGATTGTTTGCAGTGAGCGGTGACAAAGCGCACGGACTGGGCGTGGTCGCGGTGGGTGAGCGGCACGCCGGTATAGGCAGCGGCAGCGCCGGCGGCGGTGATGCCGGGGACGACTTCGTAATCGACGCTGTGGCGGCGTAGGTATTGTAGCTCTTCGCCGCCGCGCCCGAAGATGAAGGGGTCGCCGCCTTTGAGGCGCACGACTAGCTGACCTTTATTGGCTTCGCTGACGAGCAAAGCGTTGATTTGCTCTTGGGTGTGGCGGTGCTTGCCGGGGGCTTTGCCGACGTTGATGCGGTGGGCATCGCGTCGTGCCAGTGCGAGTACGTCGTCGGAGGCGAGGCGGTCATGCAAAATGACATCGGCTTGTTGTAGGGCGCGCAGGCCGTCCAGCGTGAGCAAGCCTGCGGCACCGGGGCCGGCACCGACCAATATCACACGGCCTTTGGTGGGCTGGGTGGGTTGGTCGAGTTTACTTTGCAGGGCATCGGCGGCGGCTGTTGCACCACGGCGGCGCAATAGCGACAAGATGCTGCCGTCGGCGAGTTTTTCGTAAAACTGGCGGCGGGCATTGAAGTCGGGAAAACGATCTTTAATGCGGCCACGGAAGTCGGACAACAAGCCCACCAGCGAGCCGGTTGCCTGGTCAATGCGGGTTTCCAAATCGGCACGGATGCGGCGGCCAATAACGGGCGCGGCACCAGCAGTGGAGATGGCAATTTGCAAGGGGCCACGGTCGACAATGGCTGGCACTTGAAAGGTAGATAGCTCGGCGTCGTCTACCACGTTGGCGAAACGACGACGGGCGTTGGCGGCGTCGACTACACGGCGGTTTAGTGCGCGATCGTTGGTGGCGGCCACCACCAGCCAGCAGTCCTCGAGCCAGCTTTCATCAAAGCGCCCGGCGATGTGGGTGATACGCCCTTCGGCTTGCAGTTGCTTTAGCTCGGCGGTGATGACGGGCGCGCCAACGGTGATGTCGGCATCGGCTTCCAGCAAGGCCATGACCTTGCGGTTGGCGACGGTGCCGCCACCTACCACTAGCACAGGGCGATTTTTCAAGTCGGCAAAAAGACCATAAAGACGTGACATGACGTTTTCCTTTTTTGCGGGTGTTACAGATCGGTATGCAATCCGCATTCCCTTTTTAAACCAAAGAAGCGGGTTTCTTCTTCTGTCATGCCCTCTTCCAGCTTGCGCGTGGTGTGCACGTCACCCAGCGAAACATAGCCTTCTTCCCACAGGGGGTGGTATGGCAGGTTGTGTTGGGTGAGGTATTGCCAGACGTCTTTGCTGCTCCAGTCGGCTATGGGGTGCACCTTGTAGCGGCCATTTTTGTATTCCACAAAGGGCGTATTGGCGCGGCTCTTAGCTTGTTCACGGCGCACGCCGGAGAACCAGGTGCCCACTTGCAAGTCATCGAAGGCTTTTGCCATCGGCTCGACTTTGTTGATGCGGTTGTATTCCTCGATGCCTTCCACCCCTTTTTGCCAAAGTTGGCCATAGCAGGCTTCTTGCCAAGCGGGGCTTTTATCGGCGCGATACACCTTGATGTTGAGATTGAGCCGCTGAGTAAGGTCTTCAGCAAATTGATAGGTTTCCGGAAACAGGTAGCCGGTATCGGCCAATACCACCGGAATATCGGGGCGCACCTGTGTTAACAGGTGCAATGACAGCGCCGCTTGAATGCCGAAGCTGGTCGTTAGGACATGGTTTGCGGGCAGGTGGGCAAGCGCCCACTCTACTCGCTGTGAAGCTGTCAGTTCGGCAAATCGCCGGTTGAGATCATCCAGTGATTCGCGGCTGTCCGTTTGATAGGCGACTGACGTGGTATTCATTTTTCATACTCCAGTTTGGGGCGCCGCTTGGGTGCGTCCACGATGCCGTTACGCACCACGAAATCACCAAAGTGTTCGCCGTCGTTACGCTCCTTGGCGAAGCGTGCCAACAACTCATCGAGCGAGGAGAGAATTTCTGCCTCATCGATGTTTTCCTTATAGAGCGCGTTCATACGCTCGCCTTCCTGGTCGGAACCAATGCGCAGGTCGTAACGACCAATGGAACGACCAACCAGTGCAATTTCACCCACATAAGGGCGTGAGCAGCCGTTGGGGCAGCCCGACATACGGAAATGCAACGACTCATCTAATAGGTCGTATTTATCCAGCAGGGCTTCCAGCTTATCCAAAATGGTCGACAGGTAGCGCTCGCTCTCGGCCATGGCCAAGCCACAGGTCGGGAAGGCCACACAGGCGATGGCTTGCTGGCGAATCGGGCTGGAAGTTTTGTAATCACCCAGACCATATTGATCGACCAACGCATCGATCGCGGCGCGGTCTTCTTCGGCCACATTGGCGATGATGACGTTCTGGTTACAGGTCATGCGCAGGTCGCCCTTATGAATCTTGGCGATTTCACGCATGCCGGTTTGGCGTTGGGTTTCTTCGTTGTCCCACAGCCGGCCGGTGGGGATTTCCAGCGTTAGGTGCCACTTGCCGTCTTCGCCGCGCAGCCAACCGAAACGGTCGCCGTTGTGCTCGAAATGGTAGTCGCGCGGTGGCTCGATTTTGAAGCTGACACGCGACTGCAACTCATCGCGGAACCATTGCAGGCCACGGTCATCGATGGTGTATTTCAGGCGGGCGTGCATACGGTCACAACGGTCGCCGAAGTCGCCTTGTACGGCGATGGCATGCCAGGCCAGCTCCAACAAGTGCTCTTTGGGTACATAGCCGATTAGGTCGCCCAGACGCGGATAAGTTGGCTTGTCGCCAGTGTTACCACCCATGCTGCCACCGGGGGCGACGTTAAAGCCTGTGAGCTCATTCTTGTCATTGAGAATGGCGATTAGGCCGACATCGTGAGTAAACACATCCACATCATTATAAGGCGGAATGGCGATGCCAAACTTGAATTTACGCGGCGAGTAAGCCTTGCCCAACAGCGGCTCTTCGTCTTGGCTGCCGTCGGTGGTCCAGTCCAGCTTGTCAATCCACAGCTCTTTATAGGCAGTGGTGTGCGGCTTGACGTGCTCCATGAGCTTTAGCGACCACTCGTACACTTCCTGATGGCTCGACGAGACGGCCGGATTCACCGAGGCCACGACGTTACGCACGTCATCACCACAGGCGGCCAGGGTCGACAGGCCGGTTTCGTTGATGCCGCCGATCACATTACGCAGATCCTCTTTGAGAATGCCGTGATATTGGAAGGTCTGACGGGTGGTAATACGCAGACCACGGGTGGCATATTTCAATGCCAACGCATCTAAATCTAGCCATTGTTGCGGGGTTAACACACCGCCGGGCAAACGCACGCGCACCATGAAAGAGTAATCTGGCTCGAGCTTTTGCTTTCGGCGTTCATCACGAATGTCGCGGTCGTCTTGCATGTAGCTGCCGTGAAATTTCAGCAGCTTAGTGTCGGCATCGCAGATGGAGCCGGTGGTTCTGTCGTGCAAGCCCTTGTCGATCGTACCACGCAGGTAGTTACTCTCGAGCTTGATGTGTTCCATTTCGGATAGTTGGTCAGTCATGTCGTTTCCTTTTAGAGAGGCAGCCGATCGGTGACGAACCGTAAAGCCGACTGCATCTTGTGCATTCCAATCGATGTATCAGTAAACGTCGCGTGCGTAGCGGCCTTCAGTTAGCAAGCCTTGCAGCCAGGCGGCGGCGTCTTCTTCGCTCTTGCCACCGGCAGTAACGGCGACGTCGATCAAGGCAGCGTGAACATCGGGCGCCATGTTGTCGGCATCACCGCAGACATACACATGGGCTCCGCCTTCAAACCATTGCCACAGCTCTTCGGCTTTTTCGCGAATGCGGTCTTGCACGTAGATCTTGTCTTCCTGGTCGCGAGAAAAGGCCACGTCCAGGTGAGTGAGATCGCCGTTATTTAACGCTTGACGCCATTCCACTTGATAGAGGAAGTCGGAACGCAGGTGACGATTACCAAAGAACAGCCAGTTGCGGCCTTCGGCACCGGTTTCAACACGGTGCTGCAGGAAGGCACGGAAAGGCGCGACGCCGGTGCCCGGCCCAATCATGATGACGTCGGTTTTGTCAACTTCCGGCAGGCGGAAACGGTCATTCGGGTCGATGAATACCGGCACGGTGGCATCTTCGTCGAGATCGGCCAAATAGTGCGAACCCACACCCCAACGGTCTTCGTCGCCACTTTGGTAGTGCACGATATCAACAGTCAGATGTACTTCTTCTTCCACTTCGGCTTGTGCCGAGGCGATGGAGTACATGCGCGGTGCCAAGGGGCGCAATGCCGCTACTAGCTCATCGGCTGTCCAGGTGGCCGGATACTGACGCAGGAAGTCAATCAACTGCACTTTCTTCAGCAAATGCGTGAAGGCGTCGCGTTGCTCTGGCTCGAGCAGGGCTTTTAATTCATCGCTGCCGTTACGTTCGGCGTGTGCCTGAATGAACGGACGAGTCAGGCAAGTGAGCTCGCGGTAATGAGTCAACCATTCGGTTAGGGTGCGAGTGTCGTCCTTGTGGGTGACTTCCGTATCACCCTCTAATTGCAGCTCGCTTAGCACGGCAGCAACCAGCTCCTTGGCCTGAACCGGCCATATGCCCAATGCATCACCGGGTTGATAGGTAATGCCGCTGTCTTCCAGTGACAGCTCAAAATGGCGCACGTCTTTTTCGTTACCAGCAGCCACAATGCGCTGATTAACAAATACTTCGGCAGCGAAGGGGTTGTTACGGTCATAAGCCGATTTGGCAGGATGAAGTGGCGTTACCACAGCCCCATTACCGGCGGTAGGCGCAGCTTCACCTTGGCGGTTTTCCAGCTCTTTTAGTGCCTGCTCAACCCAGGGATCGGCCACGGTGTTGATGTCCACATCGGCATCGCCACGGGCAAACAAACGCTTGCCGCCCAAGGCTTCCAGCCGCTCGTCGATATCACGACCAACACCACAGAAATCAGGGTAGCTGGTATCGCCCAGCGCCAATACGCCAAACTCCAATTCGGGCACTTTAGGTGCACGCTTGCCCAGCAAGCCTTCGAAGAAGGCACGGGAATCATCCGGCGGCTCGGCCTCGTCACCCGAGGAGTGAGTGCTGATAACCACATAGAGCAGGCGCTCTTTTTTCAGTTCGCGCACTTTGTATTGGTCGGCGCGCACCAGACGTACATCAACGCCCGCAGCAGTGGCTTTTTCAGCCAGCTGCTCGGCAATGCGCTTGGCATTGCCGGTTTGGCTACCATATAGCACGGTGAGTTTAAGCTGCTCGACAGGAGCCGCTTGTGCCGGTGCGGCAGCTGCTGCTGGTACAGCGCCACCTTGGCTGGCACGACCGGCCAAATAGCCCGATGCCCACAGCAGCCCAGGCTGTGCGAGTTCGGATGAAAGTTGTTCCAGCAACGCGGTTTGTTGCTCAGACAGTATAAAAGAAAGCTCGGCGGCCATAGCCCACCTCCCTGTAATCACATTCGAGGGCGATGGTAGTGAGCCTCATACATACATAAAAATAATAAATTATTATTTTGTTATTAAAAAATCTTATATGCGCTTATATCAATACCTTCCAGATACAGTAATAACCTTATGCGTTTAAGCTATATCCAATTTGGACAAATACGCACTGTTTTTGTGCTTTTTCAAACCGCGATCGAAATCGTTTTCTCCAACCAACTGATTTTCAAACACTATTTTTATGGCACACCGCTTGCTGTCGCCAATTTGCCCGTTGCGCGTTTCTTCATTCCGCATGCCTGGGAACGAAAAACGTCTTGTGACGAGTCACCTTACTCACTACTAGGAGCATTACGATGCGCAGCAACACAACCACTCTCAAAGCGGAACCTCTTGAACAACCCATTGCCATTGCGGGGGCCAATGCCCCTCCTGCCAAACCGGCTATGGAGACCAACTCACCTACTGACATGGTCGACCGACTCGCCGAAGATGCCCGCGATAAAGCCACCCTGGCCACCCGGGATTTGCTCATCAGAGGTTTCCTCTGTACGCCATTTCTCGCCTATGGTGCCTGCGTGGTGTTCAGTATGGTATCCGCCGGCATTCCCTTGGCGGTTGCCGGGCTGGTATTTCCCGTCGGCTACATCATTTTGAGCTTTTTGGGGCTGGAAATGGCCACCGGCAGTTTTGTCACCATGCCGGTTGGTATGTTTGCCAAAACAGTTACCCCCTTGCAGGTCGCTCGCAACTGGGGGTGGACGCTGGTTGGCAACCTGGCAGGCGGCGTCTTCTTTGGCTGGCTGCTTTGGTTCTCGTTAACCCGCGGCGGCTCAATCGAGCCTAATGCGCTGCTCAATGTCATTGCCGCCACGGCGGAACACAAGGTGGCCTATCAGCAGTTTGGTGTGCTGGGTTGGTGTGCGGCCATTGGCATGGGCATCCTCTGTAACTGGCTAGTCAGCCTGGGCTCGGTGATGTCCAAGGCCAGCTATAGCACCCTAGGCCGTGTGGTTCTGATGTGGATTCCCATCGCGACTTTCTTCGCCCTGGGCTTTGAGCATACCGTCGTCAACATGTGGCTTTTCCCCACGGGCATTCTTGCCGGTGCCGATGTCAGCATCCACGACTGGTGGCTCTGGAACCAGTTGCCTGTTGTTATCGGCAACATCCTCGGCGCCTTGGTTTTCAATGGCTGCCTTT
>CAYVZZ010000054.1:0-15847 GCA_964456185.1 uncultured Alcanivoracaceae bacterium | reverse complement strand
CATTGACGCCGGTGACGACCAGGGAGCCATTGGCTAAAGGCAGAACGGACGACAAGGCAGCATGTTGCTCTACCAGACGTTTATTGAACTGGAATTGCGACTCACCACTTTGTAACAGCACCCCATTATTGCCTACTAACAGCAAGTCTCCATTCCTGGCAACCACACCGTTATTGATGCCGCTGCTGGTATGGCTGGGGATTTTCTTCCAGCCTTGGCCGTAGCTGTGAGTCAGCCAAATATTACCCTGCAGACCGTATGCCAGCACACTGCCCGGTCCGGTGGCCAAGACGCCAAAGAAAGTGCCTTCATAGGGACTGTTCACTTTTTTCCAGGTTGCACCTGAATCTAACGAAAGGAAAACGGTACCTCTTTCGCCTACGACAAACACCGCACCATGCCCATTAGGCACGCCTTCAATGTCGTACAGATTCCAGCCATCTGGATTATCCAAACGTGAAGTGTCTTGTTCCCATTTTGCGCCACCATTAGTGGTTTCGAGAAAATAACCAAAGCCGCCAACTGCAATGACGTGGTCGGCGTTGGCCGGATCGCACCAAACGCCCAGTAAGGGGGCGCCAGTTGGATCTACCGCTGGCAACATGCTACCGCCTGCGTTATCCCAGCCGCCACCAGAATCACCCCAGCCGCCGCCAGAGCTACCCCAGCCACCGCCTGAGTCACCCCAACCGCCGCCAGAATTGCTCCAGCCGCCACCGGAATTATCCCAGCCGCCCGAGCTGCTATCGGTGGTTTTTTCTGTACCGCTATCGGCAGTCGAAGCCGGTTCAGTAGTATGCCCAACCGGATTCGTCGCATTTAATGGGTCGTTGTATTGCACCATCCAGGTTTCACCACCATCGGTGGTGGCCATAACAGTGGCGTCATGACCTACTGCCCAACCATGTTTGCCGTCGGCAGCAAAGCAGACATCGGTTAGCATGGCGCGACTTGGCTGTGCGGTTTGCTCGGCATACGCCGGATTTGGCACCTGCTTAGCTCGGTGCCAAGTGCGCCCCTGATTGTCGGAATAGATAATGGCTGCACGATCACCAACCGCGACAATGCGGTCGCCGGTTGATATCGCCTGTAGGTAGGCATTATGGGTGAGCCAACGTGAGTTGGCAGGTAGCGCGGCAGCGAGTGCTTGGGCTGTCCACAGCCACAATCCCATCAAGAGAAAATATTTCATTTTTCGCCTTAATATTGACTGGAATTTGGAAGTACGATCTTGGTTTTCCGCACGCTAAACGACACACAATGCAGTAACCCATGTAGACCATTTTTGCCAGTCGGGCACAGGCGATTTTAATTATTATTGTGACAACTTCCTGTGCACCCCTGACTCTGGTTGTTCGGCACGCCTACCGACCAGATTGTCGGCAGGCATGACCTGCAACTTACCGGCCGCGACGGGACAAAGCAGCCGGGCTAAAGTAACGACGGTTAGGAATAGGACGTGTGAAGTCGCGATCCTTAGGGAACTCGTTCATCAAGTTACGAATGTCGTAGCGATGCGCACGCAAGTCATAGTAGGCCAAGACAACCGTCCACTGTACCGGCACTTCGTAGTAGTTCATGACATAACCCAACGACACGCGCCATAGTTTGTCGCGGCTGTCATACATATCGGCTTCCACAATTTGCCAAGAGTCGGCATCAATATAGAAACGGCGGCGCTGGTAAATGTGGCGCTCATCGGGTTTTAGGTTGCCTTCAACTACCCATACGCGATGCAGTTCCCAGCGTACCAAGTCAGAGTTGATGTGGCCTGGGTTAATAATATCGTCATAATCCAAGTCAGGATTATTCAGCTTGTAGTTGTTGTACGGAATGAAACGCTCAACCGGATGTGGGTAAACCAGTTTCCAGTTGTATTTGTGGGGTGAGCCGTTGTACATATCCACTTGGTCGGCTGTGATTAGACCATCGGCCTGTGGGATCGGCATATCGTATGAGATATTAGGCGCACGGCGCACACGGCGCAGACCGGCGTTATACCCCCATGCTTGGCGCGGTTCTTTAGCTTGGTTCAACGTTTCGCGAACGAGAATCGCACCACCTGCTAAGCGTGCTGGAGCCAAGATAAACGACAGGTAATATAACAGGGTGTTGTTCAAGTCGTCATAGCTTGCGCGTGGATCATAGTAACGAATATAGGCTTCGCGCTGCACAACGTGTGGCACATAGCTGCCATCGGCTTCTACCGCCATTTCGGCTTGGCGCATCACAACATAAACACCGCGCCAGCGCATAATATGGTTCCACACCGCTTGCAGGGCTTTTTGCTCACTTGAGCCATGAAGAATCGGGAAAGGAATGCCGCCAATGGCATCGACCACACCGTTGCCATTGTCAACCAGCTTGGCTGTTACGGCATTGTCTTTGGTGTTGTCATATACCCATTGAGGAGCCGAGGTGGTACGACGACTTTGATATACATTCATGAAGAAAGTATCGGGATACTCTTTTAGCATGGCTTTCGTGCCATTTGTTAGCTTATCCGCGTACTTGTCCATGTTTTGGACATTTATTGTGAAGATCGTTTTATCTTCTGGGAAGGGGGTGGGGTGAAACTGCCCCGGGTGCGTGTAGGATTCAGGCACCATGTCCGGTGTGATACCGCCTGTCCAGTCGGGAATACCGAAGCCAGTGGACACGTCCTTGCCGTTGCCTTCAACTTGGGCACCAAACGGTGTTAATGATTTACCCAATTTGTTTGCTTGGGCTTGCGATACACCAGCGTAGGCTCCTACTGCTAGAGACCAAGCCAGAAACGCACTTCCCAATAATGCCAGTTTCTTGCGCATAACTACTCTCCCGTAAAAATTCGTATGCAATTATGTTGTGTCATGTAGTGGCAATTGGGCGGCCCCACGCCGCCCTGCCACCACAATTAGAATGAATAAGACACCGACAGGGCGACATTGTCGCGATCACGGAGCTTATTGGAATAACGCGCGCCGGTGAACACAGTGCCGGACAACGCTACATCAACCTGCTTAACCAGAAACTCTAGAGTCAGCGTGGCAGCTTTTCGCCCTTCCATGTAGTTGCCACCGACTGCGGAATTGCCGTTTACGTCTTGAGACCAGCGCAAGCTAGGCTTAAATACTGTAGAGGGAATTAGTCCATTATAGGTGGCGATAAACACGGCGTTGTAGCCCCAGCTCATGGGATCGAGGTAAGTGGCATAAGGATCGTTTGGATCCAGTTTCTCACCCTCGTCCATATATTTGCTTTGAGCGACCGACGCGGTAGATGCGTAGTGCAGATCACCGTTAAGGCCGTGCAGATATTCAAAGCCTGTTTCCATCATGGCGATGAAGTTGTCGGCACCGAACATAGGACCAAAGCTGTAGATACCCACTAACGCACCAGTTAGGCTTTGGGCTGTATCATAGAAATAAACGGTATCACCGCCCGTCACGCTGGCTGCATGACAATCGCCCCCGATTTCATAGTGAACACAGTGATCACTCAACATGAACGAAGATGATGGTGAGTTACCTAATACAGCTGCTGCATGACCTACCGCACCGATCAAGTTATCAGGCACTTCATTGATAATGTAGCGTGTTGGGCGATAAGCCAACTCACCACTCAATGCCAGCTTGCCAATGGTTGTGTTAAAGCTAAAGCCGTACATTTGGATATCTTCTGGATAAGCCAAGAAGTATTTCGTGGTATCGATCATGTGAGCAGCGTTCATGGCGCCAATCGCGCTTGCTCCACCCGCGCCAACAGCACCGGCACAATCGGTGTTTGCCATACATTTGGTACTACCACCATTGCCCCACCAATTGGACTCACCCAATGTAGCCCCCACTACGGGAATCTTGGCATGGGTGTTGGTGAAGTAGAAAGAGAAGTTAGTGTAATTGAGGCTAGGTACCAAATAACGCAGTGCAAAACCAAATTGACCAGAGTCTTTTGGCTCTTGGTTTTCACCACGGCGTAGCATGGCTTGGTCTTGTTGCAGCGGATAATTCACACCGGCGGTGTAGCCCATGGCGGTTGTGTATGCGGCAAAGGCGCGTGATGCACCAGCCGCCTCGCCGTCGATCAACACATTGGTTGTGCCATGCCCGGGATAGGAATCACTGGTGCTCCAGTAGGTCCCGCCGATGGCGGCATAGTTGGGTTTCCAACCAAATTGATAGAAGGCTTCGGCGGTTAAGTTGTAGGTTAACCCTAAGCTAAAGTAGATGCTGTCCAGAGGCAGCAATGCTTCGCGCAATTCAGACCCGGGCATCATCAGTGCGTTAAGGTCATAATAGTTGGCGGTATTCACACCACCGGTGGTGAACAATGCTTCACCCCAGTTAATCACTTGCCGACCGGCCTGAATAGTAAGAGGCATTTCGCCCAAGTAAAAGTCAGCCCATGCATAGGTATCGAGCATGCGGCCATAGCTGCCGGCATAGTTTTTAGTAGTATCGGAGAACTCTTTGCCGGCATAATTATTGGGATAAAACTCACAGCCCTGCCCGTCTTTATCAGTACACGGATCGTAGGCGTTATCCCGCTCGCCATTCATAATGACTTGGTCATAAAAATAGGTGCCCGACACTTTGACACCGTATTTGTTTTTCCAGCTGACGTTGAGCTCGGGGGTAATCTTGTAGACCAATGACGCAAGCCCACGATCGAAATTGTTGTCGCCGTCATTTTTGTCAATTTGTGTGGCAATGCCTTCTGCTTCAAGCTGATCGTATGTACCGTTCGCCGCCAACTCATCATCACGATGCTCAACACGCCACAGCGCACCAACGGAGATGGTGGTATCAATGCTGGCTTGCCAGTCCGGATTATCAAATTTGAATTGATAGGCTTGTGCCGGCACGCTGACGACGGCGGCAGACGCGATGGCGGCGGCCAACAACGACTTTCTCAGAAAAGGCTGAGACATAGTGCTACTCCCCGAGGTGTTATTATCTTAACGCAGGCAAATGCAAGTAATTGATTACAAAAGCCTAGCAACTACCCTTTTGTTCTTGTCGAGCTGGGCCGGCTCTATTTTTCTTACCTACCAAATGGGTTGGTCTTCCCTGTTCAGCAGGTACTGCAGCGATGCCCATCACACCGCGCCTTATTTGCAGTATATTGCCTTAGCATAAAAAAACAAATTGTTAGGCGCAACAATACATTATTTTACGGATGACGTTGTGCCATCCCGATGTACTGCTGCGCCCCAGCCATCTAAAAGTAATAGCCGATATTCAGATTGAAGCGGTGCTCGACCTCTTCTGTGGTGCCTAGCCCGGCCATATTGCCACCAATAAAGGGTTGGTTGCGCGCGTTGATGTAATCGATATAGGCATAAACACCGCCGGCGGACACACCAACACCGGTATCATTCATGTAAGTATCTGCTGCGTTGCCCGGCTTGTGGGTGATGAGCGAGTAGTCGTTGTAAATGTCGAGACTGGTAATTGGCCCCCAGTTTACCGGCTGGTGCCAAGACACATTAAAGGTGTAAGTGTGGCCTGATGTTGGGGTGGCGTAGGTGGTTGCATAGGCACCCAGATACATCAGATCGGCACCATTATTGAAGCGGTAGTCGTAATGTGTCGCCTGGGCTTGCACGTTTAACTGACCAAATTGCATATCGGTGTGCAGTGCATAGGCGCCATAATGACCGATTCGGTGATGGCCATTGTTTAATGCGCCGTATAACCCTGACGCCCCCACTTCGATGGCGATATCGTTGCTGGGCTTGAAGGTACGCGCCACTCGCAGTGCGCCGGTGTTGGTCGTGCCTGCGGTGTTGCCCGCACCATCTTTTACCAGGTCAAATGAATAGTTATCGGGACCGCCGCCCACGCCTCGTGCGCGATTTTTAAAGAAGGCGGTTTGCACATTCCAGGTGCCATTATCGAAGATATGCTCAACGCCAAAGGCGTAGGTATCTTCCAGCCCAAGGTAGTAGTTGGAACTAAAGAAAAAGCTGTGTGAATTGTAGGCCTGATTACCAAACGGGATGCGCGTTAAGCCTATTTGTAGCTGATTGTTTTCATCGAAATCATAGCCGACCCAGGCATGATGCAGCGTGGTCATGTAGGAATACCAACGCCACTCAGCACTTAGGATGACATCGCCGACTTCGCCATCCAAGTTAAGGCGGAAGGTGTCGAAAGCGACATCGCCCTCGCGGTGTACATTGCCGGTGTCATAACCTTGATTGGTGTATTGGAAACGCACGGCACCACCGATTTGAATGCCGTCATCCGATTCCTTTTGTTTTAACAGCCGATCCAGCAGGCCGCTGTTATCGTCTTGTGCTTGATCCACCGTTTTAATCTCGCTTCGCAATTGGTCGATCTGCGACTGCAACGACTCGATTTGTGCTTGGTAACTAGTCGACTCCACCGCGACTGCTGGTAAACCGAATGGTGTTGTCGCCAATACGGCAAGCGCTGCGATTTTCTTAACGCGGTGTGTCATCCATCTCCCCCGTGAACTCATCATTTATTCATGAGCACTTTATTGAACCATTTTCCATCACTCAAGTGACTGACGCGCCCTAATGCGATCCAGTGCCTCGACACGCGTTAGCTCATCTTGAGAAAACAGCCGGCTGCGCAGCGCTTTAATTTGTGCCTGTTGGTCTTGCTGACTCAAACCGGCGCGGGTGATGGACTGTCGTTGTTGGCGATACGCTTGATAACGGCTTTGCCACTTGGCTCGCCTTTTATCTAGCTCGGCCAATCGCTGTGCTGCCTCTGGACCAAAGCGCTGGGCACGGTATTCCCTGATTTCTGCCGGAGTGGCACCTTGCTGACGCATGGTTTCCACATGCTGCGCCGCATGCACCGGCCCCATGGTTTTTCTTATCATTTGCGAGATTTGTGGCGGCAGGTTGGCGCGTAGATTAGCTAATTTTTTCTGTCTTTCTTGCTCGCTCAGCGCATCGTTTCGCATCACCTCCATGCGATTTAGGGTGTAACGATCATAAGCTTCTTCAGGGCCAAAAAAGGCTTGACTGGTGGCCTCGCCCAGCCAACTGACGCGAGCCTCATTACGTCGCCGCATGGCAGAACGCAAATCGGCCACCGAGCCATCGGGCTTGGGATGCTGCATACCAACCAGGCTACGCTTATAGCCTAAATATCGGTGCAATATACCCCACGCCTGCAAAGCGGCTTCGTGCGGTAGGTTTTCTGCTATGTATAGTGCAATACGACCTTTGATTTGTTCGAGATTTTCTTCGCCGATGGTCGACAAAAAATAATCGAACACGTGGCGAACGCCAACGGTTACGAGTAGATTACCGTCGGCGTCGACCCGCAAATGCCCGTCAACCGTGGTGCCGTCTAGCGATGCGGGCAGCTCTCCCAGTTGGCGACCCAGAGCAACATATTTGACCAACGATTTTTCTTGCTCGCTTGCCGATAATGGCTGCTTTGTTTTTGCATCCTGTGCGGCCGGATTCGTGGCGGCTTGTGCTGCCGCTTTGTCTGATGCCACTAGCTGGGATGAGTGCATGTTTTGAGACGATGGCAATAGCGCCCACATGCCCACGATCAAAACGACCAGCGCCAATAGGCCAACTACCACCTTTTTCATGCTCTACCTCTTTATATTTGTTTTGTTGGGTCGGGAAGATACAGGGTAACGCAGACAAATCAGTGCCGTCTGTTACCCTTAACCACATTACGCGTTACGTTTCAACACAGACATAGCGGAGCGCGAACATTGTTCTGGTTACATCGACCTATGACGATAATAAAGTTAATCATTTTTTATTAGTAATAATAATCGCAAATAACCATTATTTACTTGTTGATGTTCACGATCTAACCCGTCATAAAACATTACACTGAAAATTTAATTCGCTGGACTAGTGTCTCTTGCAGCCCAGTCACGCCAAGGGTTCAGCAATATCATCCATGAATTAATCCTATCTCGACTGGCCTGGAGACAAGACGACATGTCACTAGTGCATGGTCGCCAATACGCGCTGATTATTTAATAATCGGTGTAGGCATTTTGCCATAAACGAATAACAACACATGGGGTTTTACATGAAGATTTTAAAGCTGGCCGCTTTGGCCTTAGCTCTAGCTTTCACCTCCACGACCGCTCAAGCAAGCTGGTGGAACTGGTGGTGGCATGATGACTACACCGAGACAAAGTATCCCATCGTGCTAGTTAATGGTTTGTTTGGCTTCGACAACCTAGCTGACATTGATTATTTTTATGACATTCCCCAAGAATTACGCCGCTCTGGCGCGGAGGTCTATGTTGCCCCTGTTGCAGCAGCCAACAGCACCGAAGCTCGCGGAGAGCAGCTAGCTCGCCAAGTAGAACAAATTTTGGCAACCACTGGCGCCGACAAGGTCAACTTAATTGGTCACAGCCATGGCGGCCCGACGGCCCGTTATGTCGCCTCGGTTTACCCGCAATATGTGGCGTCTGTCACTAGCGTGGGTGGTGTTAATTGGGGTTCACGCACTGCAGACATCATTGAAGGCATAACAGATGAATCCGAGCTTGCAGCGGGTACAGTCGAAACATTAGGTAATGCACTTGCTGATTTAATCGACCTGCTTTCTGGTGGCGGTTACGATCAGGACATTATGGCTGCACTGCATTCGCTGACCACACCGGCCACCGTCGCTTTCAACGCCCAGTATCCTGAAGGCATGCCATCCACTTATTGTGGCGAAGGCAACAAAATTGGCAGCAATGGCGTTTACTACTACTCTTGGAGCGGTGACGCCTCCAGCACGGGCGAAATCACCACCGGGGTCGACCCTTCAGACTACTTGCTTGCCGTCACCAGCCTGAGCTTCAACGAAGGTAACGACGGCCTGGTAACCAGCTGCTCTAGCCACTTGGGGAAAGTCATCCGCGATGATTACTACATGAACCACTTGGATGAAATCAATCAAATGGTTGGCCTGCACAGCTTGTTGGAATCCAACCCGACAACGGTTTATCGCACTCAAGCCAACCGCTTGAAGAACGCCGGTTTGTAAGCGCTAAGGACTCTCTCGAGGGTCCTTAAGTCGGATTTAATCGACAGCAAGGGAGTCGCAACTGCGGCTCCTTTTTTTGGCAGCACTGATTACCTTTTTGCTATGCTTGTTCTGTAACACGTTAAATTATTAGAACAACCTCACCCAAGGAGCTCCCCATGAAAAAGGCCGGCTTGGTTCTTTTTGCTTCCATCGCATTATTATTCACCTCGCTCGCGCAAGCGGCACCCATTAAACGCAAAATTTGCGTTTTCTCGATTGCGGGCAATGTCGGCCCGGTTATGTCGATGATGAAAGACTGGAAGGTAGCCGCCCTGGGTTGGGGGCTGGACGCCGAGTTGGTGTCTTATACCAGTGAGAGCATTGCAGCTGCCGACTTGGCTTCTGGTGAATGTGATGCGGCGCTGATAACCGGCATCCGCACACGTCAGTTTGTGCGCTTTTCTGGCACCACCGATTCCATTGGCGCCATTCAAAATCTCAAGCAATTTCGTGTCGTGCTGAAGCTGCTATCCAGCCCCATCCCACAAATTGTTGACCAGCTCAATACCGAGTATTACACCATTTTGGGCATTGCACCGACGGGCTCGGCGTATTTCTTTGTTGATGACCGCAGCATCAATACGCTCGACAAGGCAGCTGGCAAGAAAGTGGCTGTTTTAGGCTTTGACAAAACTCAAGCCAAGATGGTGCGTATGGTTGGTGCCACGCCGATTGACTCGGACATCACCAACTTTTCGACCAAATTCAATAACGGCATTGTCGATATCATCGGCGCCCCCTTGGCCGCGTATCAAGCGCTAGAGCTATATAAAGGCATGACACCTGATGGTGGCATTATTGATTACCCGCTGATGATGGTTACTCTACAGATGGTGGCGCGCAAAAACCGCTTCCCTGCGGAGATGGCGCAGAAATCACGCACCTATTTTTACAACCATGTTGATCAAGCGTTGGATTTCATTAAACAGTCCAAAAAAGATATTCCTGATCATTGGTGGGTTGAGATTCCTAAAGCCGACAAACCGGGCTACCAACAACTTATGCAAAAAGCGCGTATCTCACTGCGCGATCAAGGCTTTTATAACGGCAGCATGCTGACTATTTTGCGCAAAGTGCGTTGTAAGTTTCACCCTTCCCGCAGTGAATGTACCAACCCGGTGGAATAACTCTTCCGCCTGACCAAAAGGCTGCTTCGGCAGCCTTTTTTTCTATCCATCACTGCAAAGCACATTGCGCTTCGAGGTATACTCAAGATTAAGCGATGCAGTATGTGAGCCTGTCATGAATCAAGACGAATTCCATCTATTCCAAGACGCTGTGCAGGATGTCACTCCGCTACCCGAGAGCAATCGGCACCTCGCCCATCGCCCCAAGGGCGCTCCATCCGAGGCGGAGTTGGCGCGACGGGCTGCCGCCAGCGGCACCGACCGCCCAACCGACAATAATCCGCTTCTGATCCCGGATCACATCACCTTTTGTGATCCCTATGATATTAATGGCCAGCGCAAAGACGGGGTGCAAAAAGGCGTGTACCGCCAACTTCGTCTTGGTCATTACGATGTAAAAGCCAAGCTGGATTTGCACCGTTTAACATTAAAAGAGGCCCGCACTGCCGTGCACGATTTTCTACAATCGGCTCATCAGAATACTTGGCGTACGGTGCTTATCGCCCACGGAAAGGGGGCTAAAGCCATTATGAAAAGCCATACTTGGTATTGGTTGGAGCACCATCCGTTGGTGTTGGCATGGCATTCTGCCACGCCTCAGCTAGGCGGTGCCGGTGCCACACTCGTGCTGGTAAGAAAGCCGCGCGGCACCAATCGCGGCTAGTGCCGTGTCGGCTCGGAACCGGAGTGACGGCGAAAATAAAAAAACGGCCTGGGTCAGACCGTTGATTAAAAGCGTTCAGCCGCTGGGCGCAAGTCCAACTCCAGCGTCCAAGCGCTAGCGTGCTGCTGGTGCACCTGCCAGTAAGCGTCGGCAATCGCGTCTGGCTCCAACAGGCTGTTGTCAGCGGCATCAGGGAAACGTTCTCGATTCTTTGGTGTGGCGATCTGACCATCAATGACCGCATGCACTACGTGAATGCCTTGTGCGCCAAACTCGCGCGCCATGCTTTGCGCCAAGGCGCGCAGGCCAAATTTTCCGACGGCAAAACCGCCGAAGCGATTGCCACCACGTAAGGCTGCAGTCGCTCCCGTAAATATTACGGTGCCCTTCCCGGCCTGTTGCATGGCGGGCAGCACCTCGCGTGCCGCAAGAAAACCACCATAGCAATTGGTTTTCCAAAGCTGTTCGAAGGTATCAGGGGCGATATCCAACAAGCCGGCGATGTGAATTTGACCGACGTTGTAAATCAGCACATCCGGCGCACCCTGCTTATCCCGAACTTTGTCGAAGGCGGCGGCGACGCTTGTCGGGTCAGTGGCGTCAACGGCGACGGGTAATGCCTGTGCCCCCAAGGTGTGAATTTCATCAACCAGTGGCTGCAGGCTGTCTTGTCGGCGTGCCATGACGACCACCGCGTAGCCTTCTTGGGCAAATTTCAATGCGACGGCGCGCCCCAAGCCGGGGCCTGCACCTATCACAACCGCTACGGGTGTGGTCATTTCTTACTCCTTAATACGCCACGGCATTTTTAATCGCGTTAGCCCAGTTGGCGACGTCATCACCACTGCCCAGGCTGTTGTCCACAACGCCATTTACCATGAAGGTGGGTGTGGAATGGATGCCATTTTGACGGCCATATTTGCTGTGCCATTTGATAATGGCAGTGACATCCGGGTTGGCGAAAGCATCGATTAGTGCCACGCCGCTGTATTTTTCAATGCGCGCAATGACATCATTGATTGACAGGTTGCGGTTATCGCCTTGGCAATGCTGCTCGCAGACAAACTCTTCACGGTGTTTGCCTACTGCTTGTAATACCGACCAGGCGCTGTCACGCCCATCGGGCAAGGTAGAGGCGGCAGCCACACAACGGGTGACGGTATCCGACAACAAATGCCAGGGTTGCGGATACAAACGCAATTTCACGGTGACATGTTCTTCGCCTACGGCTTGTAACAACTCGTCCAGCTTGCTCATGGCAAGCACCGAAAAAGGACAAGTCGGCTCTACAAAAATCTCAAAGGTGGTGTCACCCTGCCCCCAGTGCAAAGGGGCGGCCTGCAGTGATTCCGTCATGCGTTGCTCCCATAGTCTATTTATTGAATGGGTTTATTCTGGCAGGACTGGCGAGAAATTACAGCGGATAGTTAATGGGGGTATTGCTTCAAGTTAAAAAGTGCTTGGAGGCCACTGCCGAGAGGTATGCGCGATTGCCAATATGCGCACCATCGGCGAATGAACCTCGTACACTAATCGGTAATTGTGATGTGGGAATATCTCGCGGGTTCCTGCAATTAATCCTGGCCGCCCCATAAAGGGAAAAGTTGCCAACTGATTAACAGCTTGTGCGAATCGCTCATCTAATTGCAAAGCGGCTTGCGGATTTCGAGCACTGACATACGACATGACAGCAAGGCGGTCTTGGTATGCCGCTTCACTCCATTGAATTTTCACGGATCATCCTAATCCATTGATTGATACTTAAAGAATCGCTTATTTTCTAATCTGCAATCTGCTTTTTTAGCTGCTCACGATGCTGTGCAAACTCTGCTTCGACATCGGCATGTTCAAGATATTTACCCCCTTCAAATTGAAGGCGTGCCTCATCAATCTTGTTTTGTAGATATGCCAGATAAGTCGTGGCGTGCGGTTGAGCTGCCTGCTTACGCATAATGTGATCTCCTTTCATAGCTGTATTATGCGTTAGTTCGTCTTTCCTTCCAATACCGAGATTGCGCTACAATGCCCACTCAAATAACAGCATACAGCCGAATTTCATGCGACTTCACTTCACCAAAATGCACGGCACGGGCAACGATTTTGTGGTCATTGATGCCGTCAATCAGTCTCTGCCTCAAGATGGATTGCCTTTCCCGGAAGCCGTGTTAAAGCGTTTGGGCGACCGGCATTTTGGCATCGGCTTCGACCAGATGCTGGTGGTGCAGCCGGATGATGAAGCCGATTTCCGTTATCGCATTTTCAACAGTGACGGTTCCGAAGTGGCGCAGTGTGGCAATGGCGCGCGTTGTTTTGCGCATTTCGTGCGGGCCAAGGGGCTGACGGACAAACGCGATATCCGTGTGCGCACGGCAGCAGGCGAGATGCTGCTGTCGATTACCGATGACGACCGTGTCACCGTCATGATGGGCAAGCCGCGCTGGCAACCGGCGGCAATTCCTCTGCTGGCCGATAAAGAACAAGACCGATATACGCTGGAACTGGATGGCGAAACCTATGAAGTCGGCGCCGTCGGCCTGGGCAACCCGCACTGTGTGCTGCGCGTGGATGACGTGGATACGGCTCCTGTACGAGAACTGGGTGCCAAACTGGAACACCACCCGGCTTTCCCCGAACGCGTCAACGTGGGCTTTTTACAGGTGGTCGACCGCACCCGCGCACGCTTGCGTGTCTTCGAGCGGGGTGCCGGTGAAACCCTGGCTTGCGGTTCCGGCGCTTGTGCCGCTATTGTCTGTGGCCAACGGCTGGGCTGGCTTGATCCCCAGGTGGATGTTGTCCTGCGTGGCGGTGAAGTGACCATTCGCCATGATGCCACAGGTGATGACGCCATTTATCTCACCGGCCCCACCGCCCATGTATTCGACGGCTATATCGACCTTTAACAAACAAAAGGACTGACCTTGAACCCGCAACTGGCTCAACTGCATCCCTACCCTTTCCAAAAGCTCGGCGCCCTGTTTGACGGGGTGGTGCCGGCGGATTTATCGCCCATTGCCTTTTCCATCGGCGAGCCGCAACACGAAGCGCCGGATTTTGTGCAGCGCATTCTGCAGGCAGAAACCGGCTTACTAAAAAAATACCCGAAAACCCAAGGGATGCCCGAGCTGCGCCAAGCCATTGCCGATTGGCTGGCGCGTCGGTTCTACGCCCGGGTTGATGCCGACACTCAAGTATTGCCCGTAAACGGCACCCGCGAAGCGCTATTTTCCTTTACCCAAGCCTTAATCGACCCCAGCGAGCAGCCGCTGGTGGTGATGCCCAATCCGTTTTATCAAATCTACGAAGGAGCGGCTTTATTGGCCGGTGCCCAGCCGCATTATCTGCCTTGTCTGGACGCCAACGGCTTGCAACCCGACTTTGCTGCCGTGCCGGCCAGTGTTTGGGAAAAATGCCAGTTGCTGTTCATCTGCACCCCCGGTAACCCCACCGGTGCCGTATTGAGTCGCGAACAGATAAAGCAGCTCATCGCGCTGGCCGACCGTTATGATTTCGTTATCGCTTCGGACGAATGCTACAGCGAAATTTACGACCAAACGCCGCCTGCTGGCCTGCTACAAGTCTGCGCTGACATGGGGCGAGACGACTTTGACCGCTGCGTAGTGTTTCACTCGCTATCCAAGCGCTCCAATCTGCCCGGTCTGCGTTCCGGTTTTGTCGCCGGTGACGCCAAACTGCTAACGCCCTACCTGCGGTACCGCACCTATCATGGGTGCGCCATGCCCAACCACCATCAATTAGCCAGCATCGCCGCCTGGCAAGATGAAGCCCATGTGGAGCAAAACCGCGCGCGGTATCGCGAGAAATTTGCCACTGTCGTGCCGATTCTCGAATCGGTGCTACCCGTAAAAAAACCGGATGCCGGCTTTTACCTTTGGTTGGAAACACCGATTAGCGACACGGATTTTGCGCGCGGCCTAAAGGAGCAACAAAACCTCACCCTGTTGCCCGGCAGTTACCTGTCACGCACCGTCGATGGCATCACCCCCGGTGCCAATCGTGTGCGCATTGCCTTGGTGGCGAACCTGGAAGAATGTCGGGAAGGGGCTGAACGGTTAAAGCGTTTTATTGAGGATCTGGAGTAAGCAGCTCACTTAATTTATAGATTTGAACCCGCATCCATCCGTTTGTGCAAAACACGCACTACCATAATGCCATCAGAAAGCACCTGGTAATAAATGACGTGCTGTTCACAATAATGCGATCGTATTGTTGGATTGATATCTTGCCTTTCGCGCCCCAGCATGGGCTGCTTCGACAATAACCTCAACGAACGGGCAAGTGCATCAAGATAGTTATCGGCTTGCTGTTCACCCCATTGCTTGTTGGTATATTGCCAAATCTTCTGTAAGTCCCTTTCGGCAAGCGCGCGTTTCCTTACAACTGCCATTGAGCTGTCTACCCCTCTAGGCTCTGCCGTGCTTTTTGCTTTATTTCTTCCATGTCCAATATGCCTGCATCGCCACTATCTAACCCGGCAGCAATGGCTTCCTGAAGCCTTTTTAGTTTCTCAACACGCAACCGATCTTGACGAATTAAATCGCGCACGTAATCGCTATTATTTGCATACAATCCATCTGCAAGACGGTTATCCACCCAGTTACGCATTGCATCAGGTAACGAAATATTCATTGTTGCCATATGCCATACCTCAAAATGTCGACAAGCCAATAATGACATACCTTGTCAATTTTTGACAACCGAGGGGCAGCATCTTCACCCTACATCAAAGATGCAATTGGGAACCCATCGCCCCTTCCTGCTAGAATAGCGGCCAATCACATTCACCGAAAACAAGGCGATTTCATGAGCAACTATTTTGCCCTCGGACTAGGTATTGGCACCCAAAACCGCGACGACCAATGGTTGGAGGTTTACTACCCTGACCCGCTGCTGGCACCAGATAACGCACTGGTGGACAGCATCCGTGAAGAGCTGGATTACCAGGGCGGCAATGCCGCCATCGAGATAACCCAGGCACAGTTAAAGCATATCGCCGAAAACTGGCGTGAGGC
>CAYVZZ010000053.1:0-15923 GCA_964456185.1 uncultured Alcanivoracaceae bacterium | reverse complement strand
TCGGGCGTTTTGATGGCCAGCAGTAGGCTATCGATATGTTGTGAGGCGTCCGTCTCATAGCGATTGGTGAGCTGTGTGGTTTGCGCACAGGCCGATAAAAGCAGCAAACAAGCTGTCGCCAAGACGATGAAAGGTCTGTTCAATTGGATTTTCATGTGTTGGCCAATTGGTCGATAACGGACAACAAGCGCGTGCGACTTTGATTATCCAAGCCTTGGTCAATCAATGCAGCCTGCTCATTGAGTAGCTGTTCACTACGCTGGGCGCTGTCTGTTTGGCTTTTCATCAGTTGCGCCATGTTGTTTAGCTGCCAAGCGCGGCGTGCGTCTTGGAAATCAGCCGGACTGTCGCAACAATTGATGACTTCCAATGCGACACAAAGATTAAGCAGCGGGTCTTTTACATCGGCTTGTGGCGCTTGCTCGATACGCGCATGCCATTGCGTCCACTTCGCCTTTTCTGTCAGCTGTTGGCGCTTTTGTATGGCCTGCTTCAACAGGTTGCGTTTGCGTTTAATTAAACTATTAGCATGTTCTGGCTCGGCTTGCTGCTCTACATGCTCAACAGCCGCTTTAATGCTGTCAGCTGTACTGTCTTTGGCTTTAAGTTGCTTATCTAACGCGTTGATTGCTTCTTTTAGGCTGTCTGCCAAGGCATTTTGCTCGGCTTTTGCTTGTTGGCGTTCGGCACGTTGTTTACCAAATATTTGGTCGCAGAGTTTGCGTTGCCGTTTATCCAGCTTGCGATAGGTGCGCGGCATAACCCAACCGGCGGCACGCCATTCTGTCTGCAGTTTTTTTGCCTCGCGTGTGGCGGCTTGGCTGTCATCTAGCTTGGCAAGCGCTTCAAAGCGTTTGATGAGCTGCTGCAGAGTTGCCTCGTGGCGCTCACTGATGTCATGGAGGTGCTGATCAAAAGTTTTTAGAAGCTGGCGGAAGCGCTTGTTGATGTCACGCACATCGGTGTAATGCACCGGGCTAAGGGCTTTCCAGTCTTTATCGGCTTGGCGACGAATCGGCCAAAGAGCGGCCGCATCGACAGTTTCCCAGTCTTGCTGATCAAGGAATTCACTGAGCTGCGTGCAGAGGGCTTCACGCTTGGTTTTGTTGTCTGCTTTTTCGGCATCCAGTTCCTGGAAATGTTCACGGCAAGGTTCGTAGGCCGCATCGGATGCTGTTTTGAAACGCTCCCATAGGGTTTGATCGGCATCTTGATCAGAGCTCATTAGCTCATGCCAGGCCTCATGCACAGCCTGAATGGCATTGGCTTGTTCTTCGGGGTGCGATAATGGCTTGGCAACTAAAGCCTCCATTTTTTCACAAAGTGCTTCTTTTTTGGGTTTGGCGGCAAAGGCGTGCCAGTCACGCAGCTCGTCGAGTTGCTGTTTTAGCTGTTCGGCCTGTTTGGCACTTTTGGCATCTGGGTGTTCTTGCAGCTCATGCTCCAAACGCGCCCATACCCGGTTGGCCTTCTTTAACTCGTGTGCTTTCAATGCACGTCTTAACGCATGCAGTAGGCCAATATGGCGCGGCTTGCCGTGTTTATGGTTTGATTGAGGTGCGGCGGTTTCTGTGTTGGCCTCTTTATCGAGGGGCAGCATGGCGACATTGATTGGCCAAACTGCGTTCAGCTCGTCCAATAGCTGTGTCTTATTATCGGCATCATCAGCTAATTGCAGCTGTTCGAGCTTAGCGAGGGCGATTTGCAATTGCTCCCAACTCGCCGCTCTTTCGGCAAAGTGGGCTTTATCGGCCGGTTCGGGTTGATGTGCCTCAGCGGCATTTTGCCAGTCACTTGCTAGTGATTGGTATTGCGCGGTAATTTGCGCTTTGTCGTGTATCCAGTCTTGACGGGACAGGCGGTCAAAAAGTTTATCCAACTTGGCTAAACAGGTTTGTTGCATGTCGGCCGCCGCCTGACGTTCTTCCTCGGCTTGATGGGCTTGCCATTGTTGCGTGGCTTGCTGCAAGCCTTGTTCTGCTTGACTGCGCTGCGTGTCATTCGCGCTCTTGGCTAATGTCTCCCATTGTGTTTTTAGGTGATGCAAGCGTGCTTCATATAGCGGGTTCACGGATTGATTGGCGAGTCCGTGAATTTGCGTGATGAGGTCATTGAGTTGCTGCTGTGTCTCAGCTTCTTCTTGTTCCGCCTCATGGTGCTGCTTAAGCACTTGCCGCGCAAGCTGGGCGACCTTTTTGTCGCGTGCTTTTTTACTGAGTTGGCGTAACAGACTGGGCTGTGTGATGCGCGCGGCAGCCGCTTCGCGAGTGGCGATATGTTGGCTATTTAGCGCGATGCTTAGACAAGTGGCTTCATCGTCAAGTTGGTTAAGACAAGCCAGCAAAATAGTTTGATTCTGGGTGGTATCCAGAAGGCGGCTTAAGAGGGCATCGTCGCTAATCTGCGTGATGTATTGGGTGCAGGCCTCTGCTGAAGGCGAGGCCTTGTCGTTGCCAGTCAGTAATTGGCTAAGACGCTGGTGCAGTGCGGCTGTCAGTTCATCCGACTGTACTGCTTTGAGTAGCGACAAAAGTGCATCTATGTCTTCCAGGCGGCCAATGGCTTGGCTGCGCACCTCGTTGTCGGTGTCATGTTGAGCAAGCTGAATCAGTATTTGCTGGTTTTCATTGTTCGGCTCAAGTTGGTTGATGGCTTTGAGCCGAACAGTGGGTTTGGGGTGTTGCCAGTTGGGCTTAAACAGCTTGTTGAACATAAATTATTGTCGGTGTTTGTCGATGAGTTGGTCTTTTTCTTGCCAGAGTGAGGTAATCCACTGCTGGAAACGCTGGCGAAATTCGGGGTCTTCTTGGTAATCACCTTGAGACGCCCATTCGGGTACGGTGCGCTGGTTAATGATAACGGTTATTTGCGGTATCCGGCCACCTAAAAAATCGATGATGTGGGTGGGGGAGTTAGGCGGATAAATGAGTGTGATATCCAGAAAGCGGTGCAGCTTGCCTTGCATGGCCGCCAATGCAAAAGCGGTGCCGCCTGATTTTGGTTTTAACAGGTTGCGATAAGGCGATTGTTGTTTGTCGTGCTTTTCTTGGGTGAAGCGGGTGCCTTCAAAGAAATTCATCACCGACGTCGGCATATCCTGAAATTTCTCACAGGCTTTGCGCGTGGTCTCCAGATCCTTTCCTTTAAGAGACGGATTCTTGGCGATTTCCTCTTTGGTGTAGCGTTTCATGAAAGGGAAGTCGAGCGCCCACCAGGCGACGCCAAGCAACGGCACTTTAATAAGTTCTTGCTTGAGGAAAAATTTTAGTGAGGGAATGCGGCGGTTTAGCACCATTTGCATGATGAGGATATCCGCCCAGGATTGGTGATTGGCGGTGACGAGATACCAGTCATCATATGAGAGCCCTTCCGTGCCGCTAACATGGAGCGTAACGCCGCTGATAAGGCGAATACTGGTGTTGTTGATGCTGATCCACAACTCGGCAATGGCCACTAGCACGCGGTTGACAGGTCGCCGGATGAAACCGACCGGGAAAACAAGCTTGAAGAGCGTGAAGAGGAGCAGCGGCCAAATTAAAATCAGTGTGTTAAGTACAATGATGAAGAGGGTAAGGCTGGCTCGTAAGGTGTGGAGCATGAGGTTTTCCGTGTTGTCGATCGAGGCAATGATTCAACCGCAGTGTGAGGCGCTAATCAAGCTATTGATCGGCCAATTAAGAGTGAAACCGGGACATTGATGCCCCGATTTTTAAGTTTATTATTTGACGGGGAGTCGCACACCCGAATAGCTGGATAGAGTTACTTCTCCAAATAGCACGGGGTTCTCGATGTGTTTGGCTTTAACCAACATGTAATTTAATGCTGGGGCAATCCAGAAAAGGGTGCGGCGTTCGCTGCTGTCGTCACGCATCTTCTCGATGACGAGTGTATTCAAGTCACCCATGTTGGTGTCGAGTACCTCGTGACGAAGCAGTTTGAAGTGGTTGTCACGTATTTCATCGCCGTAAATGCTGGTGGTGTAATAGTCTTTATAGCCTTCTTTGAATACGCAGCTGGCTTGAAGCAAGAGGGTAAGGTCGTCTACTGAATGCGCGGGGATAGCAAAGGATTTTGTGTCGCTTTCTGATGTTGTATACGCCATTGGCGGATGCCATGAGAAGTCAGTGTCATAGAAACGATGGTGACCAAAGCCGCTGAATTCATGGTGATAATGAATGCTTTTTGGCTGACAGTTGTTCCATGTGAAGGTGCTTTCTTCCAGGTTATCCACGAGGAAGGAGTCAATTGTAAAGGTGATATGCCAGGTGTCAGGTTGACCCGTGCGCCTCAGTTTCAGGGTGGCGCTAATGGGCATAGGGATTTTACTGACGGAAATATCGAACTTGGCCGTGAAAGGGTAAAGCGTGTGCTTCATCTTCAGGTTGTGTTGCGCGAGCTTGGACTCGTTGTCTGTGCTCTCGCTTTTATCGCCGTTGGTGCTGGTATCTGGGCTGGCCTGAGATGATTTTGTGTCACCTGTTGAGGTGTTGCTTTGTGTTTTGCTTGGTGTGGCAGAAGGCGGTTTTTCAGGTGAATCAGCGGACGGCGCGGTTGTTTGTGTGTCCGACGAAGTTGATGAGTTTGTTACTTGTTGGCTTTGTGGTTTTTGATGCGATGGCGCTGCCGAGTTGGAATGGGAGTTGTCTACGGACGTTTTTACACTGTCGGCCGGTTGAGGAGCTGTTTGTTGTTGCGCTGGGTTGTCGGTTGCCGTTACAGCGGGTGGCTGAACCGAAGAAGAGGTGCTTTGACAGGCAGATAATACTAAAGCAATCGATAATAACCCCAATCGCAGAATCGGCATAAATCACTCCATTTGATAACCGGTGCTTGGTAGCGGTTTACCGTCCAGCATAACGGTTTTGCCCTGCAGGTAAAGCCGATTAGTGGCACGCCAGCTTACTACTAAGGGGTAAAGTTGGTGTTCACGCTGGTGTACTTTGTCTTCCAGTGTCTCCACGGTGTCATCTTTTTCAACAGGGAAGGGAGCTTGGGCGATAACCGGGCCGCCGTCTAGCTCGGCATTAATGAAATGTATTGAGCAGCCGTGCTTGTCGTCTCCGGCATCTAGCGCCCGCTGGTGGGTATGCAGGCCTTTATGACGTGGCAGCAGTGACGGATGAATGTTCAGCAGCTTGCCTGCATAGTGATCAACAAACACCGGGCTTAAAATACGCATAAAACCGGCCAGCACCAGTGTGTCTGGCGCGACTTTATCAATGACTTCAATCATGGCGCGGTCAAAGGCTTCGCGGCTGGCGTAATCTGTATGTGATAGCACGCAGGTGGGTATGCCTGCGTTTTGTGCGCGTGTGATGCCATAGGCGTTGGCTCGGTTGCTAAGCACTAGCGCAATATCGGCATTGATTTCACCTGCGTTGCAGGCATCCATGATGGCTTGCAGATTGGTGCCAGAACCGCTGATTAAAATGACAAGTTGATGTTTCACGCAAATACAACCTGATTGTCGGTCGTTTGGGATGTGATGTCGCCAATCTCCCAAGCGGTTTCGCCGTCAGCTTTTAATGCATCAATAACGGCATTGGCTGAATCGGCAGGAACAGCCAACACCATGCCAACACCACAGTTAAATGTGCGATACATTTCCGCCGTTTCCACTTGGCCTTGTTCCTGGAGCCATTTGAAAACACTTGGCCACTGCCAAGAGTCTTCGTTGATGACTGCGCTGGCACCGTCGGGTAATACACGAGGCAGGTTTTCTGGCAGGCCGCCTCCGGTGATGTGCGCCATGGCGTGAACGTCAAAGTTCTTCAGTAATTTAAGCAGCGGTTTTACATATAGGCGAGTGGGCTTAAGCAGCTGCTTCATTAGTGGCTCGCCGTCTAACGAAATGCTGGTGTCATCGGCTTGCTGCAAAATGCGACGAATCAGCGAGAAGCCATTGGAATGCGGGCCGGATGAGGCCAATGCGATGAGCTTGTCGCCAGGTTGTACGCGGCTACCATCAATAATTTCATCTTCTTCGACAATGCCAACGCAGAAACCGGCCAGGTCGTAGTCTTCACCTTCATACATGCCAGGCATTTCGGCGGTTTCACCGCCTACCAATGAGCAGCCAGATGCTTCGCAGCCCCGTGCAATACCGCTTACCACACGCGCAGCGGTATCTACGTCCAAGTGGCCGGTGGCATAGTAATCAAGAAAGAATAAAGGCTCGGCACCGCCTACGATAAGGTCATTGACGCACATGGCGACTAAATCAATGCCGATGTCGTCGTGGGCATCTGCTTGCATAGCGAGTTGGAGCTTGGTGCCGACGCCATCTGTGCCGGCGACCAAGACGGGGTTCTTATAGCCTGCAGGCAAACGGAACAAGGAGCCGAAACCACCCAGACCGCCCATGGATTCGGGCCGGGCGGTGCGCTTGGCAAAGGGTTTGATGCGATCAATGAGAGCGTTGCCGGCATCAATGTCGACACCGGCATCACGATAACTAAGGGGGCGTTTGTCGGTCATGTCGGCTCCGGCTAAATTAATGAAGGCGCATTTTAACCCGAACCCTCGACGAAATCACACAAGTCTATTGCCTCAGCGCTTCACTTGACCGCCAAGCTATTGGATAATGACGGCAAATTCTTGGTTGAGTCGTGCATGTCTTATTTAACGCGTTTGTTGCTACCTCTTTTGTTTTTGCTGTCTGCCTCTGTGGCAACTGCCGATTCGTTTACATTGGGTCAGGTGTCGGTGCCGGTACAAAATCGCACTAGCTCAGCCGTTGAAGAGGCCGAACGGAATGCCTTGGCGCGATTGATTGTGCAGCTAACGGGGCAGCGTTCCGTTGATGGGCTGGGAGTGGATAATTTGCTCGACACGCCAGAACGTTGGTTGTCTCAATATGGCTTTGGTCGTGCAGATAACGGCAGCTTGCTACTCAAAGCGCAATTTGATGTAGATTCCCTCAGTAAAGCGCTTCTTAAGGCCGGTGTTCCCGTGTGGTCAGTATCGCGCCAACCGCTATTACTTTGGTTGGATACGCCGGATGGCCTCAAAATGGCAAGTGACAGTGGCTGGTTAATGACGCCAGCTAAACAGCGGGGGCTTCCCCTTATTTTACCTAACGGCGAGCAAGCGATAACCGCAGCGGATGTTCGCGGTCGCTTCATGCAGCGGATGTTTGCCGCCAGCGATGCCTATCACACCGACTTGGTGGCAACGGCTGTTATTTATCCGGGGGCCAGTTACCAAGTGAAGTGGTGGTTATACCAAGCAGAGCATCTGATTAAATCCGGGCAGTTTTCGTCTTCAAGCTACGGTGATGCTGGTCGTGAGTTGATCCAGCAATTAACCGATGTGATTGCTAGTCATTATGCAGTGCAGGGCGGTCAATCCGACTACTTCCCACTGGAGGTGGGCTATGTTAATGGTCTGAAGCAGTGGGTCACATTAACACGCTATTTACATGATTTGTCGGGTGTGACGCATGTCGGGCTGGATCGTGTGTCAGCCGACAAGGTGCGTTGGAAGGTTGCTTTTTCTGGTACGTCCGAACAACTGGGGCGCTTGCTGGATTTGAATCATCATTTAACGCGTTGTGACTTGAGCAAAACCTTTGACGATAAGGTTACACAAGATGCGACAAAAAAAGCTAAAGTGAAGCCTGTCATCATACCCACACTGCAATATTGCTGGCATTAATCGATGTTAACGTCAGCACCTGCACAATTGCCTTTGGCATTGAAACTGCGTCAGGGCAACGATTTTAAGAGCTTTATTGATAACGGTGACGACAGTTTGTTGCCACTGCTTTCTCACTTGTCTCAGGGAAGTGAAAACGGGCAAGCGTTTCTTTATGGGGCGGAAGGATGCGGGAAAAGCCACCTGCTCGAAGCCTGTGTCATTGCGGCCGAAGTGGTGGGGCGGCGTGCCGGGCTGCTTTCAGGCGAAATGCTGGCTTCTTTGCCGATTAATGTGCTTGATGGCATGACGGAATTTGATCTGCTGCTAGTAGATGATGTGCATCGTTTAGCGTCTAGCCCGGCCTGGGAAGAGGCGCTGTTTCATCTATATAACCGCTGTGTGCAAGCAGGGCATTCCATTATATTTGCGGCACAGCATGCCCCTCGCCAATGCGGCTTTCAGTTACCCGATTTGATTACACGATTAGGTGCGGGGCCGGTGATTGCCCTGAACGAGTTGGACGAAAAGGGGTTGGTGCAGTTGCTGCAGCAGCAAGCCAGTGCGTTAGGGCTGGATTTGCAGGATGAAGTCGCCCATTATCTGTTGCGCCGCTTGCCTCGTCAGCCAGCCATCTTGAAAGAAAAGCTTAATGTGTTGGATCAAGCCGCCTTGGCGCAAAGCAGACGGTTGACCATTCCGTTCGTGAAACAACAGCTTGAGCTGTGAATAGGTTACAAAACCGTAATAGTCGCTAGGCGGCTGCACAGCTAGACTCATGCCTTGGTGCATGCTGTGTGCCTTGGTAATGTAGCGCACGACATGAATGCGCGAACATAACGAAACAAGAATAACAACAAGCTTTAACCGGCTTGCCAGAATCATAATGATAAAAACGGTGGAGAAATTTATGCGGGTCCGTTGGCTAAAAGCTGGCATTGCAGTGCTATGTGCAGCTTTTTGTGTGCCTGTTTTTGCAACCACATATAACATCCGGATGGAGGCATCCTATGATGTCGCCATACCGGATACCTTCACTGATGATCGAACGGATGCCGAGCGTCATACTGCGCTTTTGAAGCAGCGTTGTCCGCTTGATCAAGCATTAATTGCTATCACCACACAAACCAAACTAACCGGTACCGATAGTCAAGGCCGCGACTGGATCTGCGAGGCGGGCACAGGGTCGGATACGATCAATCTGGTGCCGCTGATTGCCACAAACAGTGATGGCAGCATGAAATATGCCGGCGGTAATCCGGTTTATGAGTATGTGGATCACCCTTATAAGATCGAACTGCCTAGTGAGTTAACCTTGGGTGGTGACACTGATGGTAATGGTGATCCTATCAATGTGAATCTCACCATTCAGATTAAACGTAACACCTTTGATAAAGCGGTATATCCCAATGCGACGATAAAGGCGGCTGCCAACAATCGCGTCATTACCGTTGAGCCTGGCAGTTCACTTGTGCTGAAAAGTGTGACGTTGCAAGGTAATGGCACTGTCACAGGCAATGGCGGTGTTATTACAACGGCAGGGAATCTTCAATTGCTCGAAGGGAGCAAGGTGATAGATGGTCATGCCACCATTGATGGTGGTGGTATTTATATCGATGGTGATGCTGTCACACTGACACTAAAAAATGCATTTATTAATCATAATGAAGCAGGTGGCAATGGTGGTGGTATCGGGATTGCATCTGATGCTTCAGTAGCGATTACTGCATCTCAGTTCAATATGTTCAATAATAAGGCCGCTAATGGTGGTGCCATTTATTTGGATGGCCATACTGCGGTCTTGGATTTGAGTAGCGGCACCTTTTATGAAAATGATGCAACGCAAGGCAGTGTAGTTTATTTCAAGGCGGGGAATTTGCCTTACCAAGATACAAATACTCCACCTGTGTGGCATACTTCTGAACGCATTACAAAGCTTAATAACTTAACCATTTTTGGTAACACGGGTGGCGCAGCGCTTTATTACACCAGTATGTGTCAAGCAGTTGATAGTACTGGTGGCTGTACGGAAACGGCACCTCAAGGTTCATATGACACGGCGACTCCGCCAGTGTGGCAGCCGGATGAAGAAGCTCGTGACAAACTCTACAACTCGATTGTGGTGGGCAATGGCACGGGCTGTGATTTCGGGTCAGGAATTACTACACCAAATGATTACCTTGAGAATGCGTATTCGATCACCAGCGGTACAGGCTGTCCCCCCTCGGAACAGGCGCGTGTGCCGGACAATGCAAGTTCATTACCGAGTGTTGCAGGTGACCCGGCAAACTCAGCCACGCCAAATGTGCTACTTGGTGAGGGGTATACGCCATGCACTACTGCTTGCAACCCAATAGATTTTGGCCGTACTAATTACCACCTGTTAGGGTTCTTGCCTAATTCTACACCGTCAGCCACCAACCCAGTCGTGGCCGACGCCAGCAGTCCATCTACAACGACTAGCCAGCAATGGCTTTGTGCTGCAACGGATATGCGCGGCCAAGGTCGGATTGATCGCTGTGATGTCGGCGCGATTGAGTTGCAAGCAGCTCAAGGCCACGATGATGGCTTTAGCCGCGTGACAGGCAGTGATTTTGATGCGGTAAAAGCAGGGCAAACGGTTTGGTTGGATGTCTTGAAGAATGATCTGGGTGATGCTTCTATTTCATGCTCGACTTCCTGCATGACATTCGGTAATAACAGTTCAAGCACGGTGACCCGCCGTGGTGGTCATGCTTCCGTCGTTTATGTTTCAGGGCCTATCCCCAATAAGCCTAATCAGGTGATCAAAATTGTGAACCAAAAACCGGCAGGAGCAGTTTCTGTGCCTGATGCCACTCACACCTATCCATTAGTCCAATATCGTTCAGCTACTGGATTCCACGGGCAAGATTCCTTCCGCTATAAGGTTCTTAGCTCCGGTGTTATCACCGGTCCAATACTTGATGGTTTGAGCACGATTACCGGCGAGGTGACACTCATCGTAGCACCAGAAAGCGATTTCGAGAGTGAATCGACGGACCAATTAGGTGGTGGCATGGGTTATTGGTTTTTGATCTGCTTGTCGGCGTTGGGTGTTTGCCGTCGCGGCGCTAACAAAAAGGTTATGACGTCCTTGTGGTGTCGTTTGTTTGGCCTCTTGGTGTTGCTTGGCTTTGGCACTGCCGCACAGGCTAATGAGATCAATGTAAATGCGGACTGCTCTTTAAGAGAAGCCGTACAAACGGCCATTAATGGTGCGGGCCCCCAACCTGGCTGTGATCCGGGTTCACACACCACTGACACGATATTACTGCCACAAGGCATTACCACGGTTGCCGGTAGTGACTTGGTGATCAGACCAAACAATTCTCTGATTATTAAAGGCGCAACGGATAATTCCGAGAACCCGGATCCAAATTTCTCACCATCGGTGATTAAGTTCGTCACTCACAATGGCGTAAGAGGGCGCTTTATTACCCAGTCTCCGGTGACATTCCAGTTGTTAACCATTGAAAACGGCACCGGCGATAATGGTGGTGCCATTGTGGCGCATACCTCCTTGGTGTTGGATCAGGTCATCCTGAAAAATAATACGGCCACCGGTAGCGCTCCTGATCATGGCTTTGGTGGTGCGGTTTATCTGGCCGGTCATTATGGTGGCTCAGACCACAATCCTTATTCGGTGACTATTTCAAATAGTTACTTTACGGGGAACAGTGCCGAGAATGGCGGTGCAATTGCCACTATCGGTGGTGTGCAAGAGTTAAGCGTTGTTATAGCTAACACAACTTTTGAATCAAATACGGCGAGCACACAAGGTGGTGCGCTGGATCTTAACTTGACTGAAACGAGTTCAGCCAAGCTGGCCAATGTCATTTTTCTCAATAATACCGCTGGCCAGGGCAGTGCGATTGATCTAACCGATACCCATTTAAGTGCTGACTTAGAGATCGATAACTCGACCTTTGTTGACAATGTATTGTATTTGGCTGAAACCACACAACTTAAGTTGCATAACTCTATATTGGCTGGATCAGGATCAACCGCCATATTGCAATGTGGTGCCAATGGAAAGGTGGCGGAAGATACTAGTAACCTTTATATACCTGCTTTAACAGTAGCCTGTGGCACTGCAGCACCTGCTACTGCGGCGCCTAGCTTTGCCACACTTCAGGGCATCATTGGCACTCAATTAGTCAAAGATAGCGACTATACTGACGGTTATACAGCGCCTCACTTTGTTGTAACCCAGTCGGCTAACCCACCCTATTACATTGTTAACCAAGGGGACGATGCTTCTTGCACCCAAAGTGACATTCGCGGTGAAACAAGGCCTACAGGTGATCATTGTGACTTAGGCGCATTTGAATTGCAGTTTGCCACCGCCCGTGATCATGAAATCAGTACACTCACAGCCGGCCGAAATGGACAGGCTTTGCATTCTCGCATTGGACGGACGGTTATTCTGAATGATGCTTTGCCATCAGAAACATTAAATCCCGCTGACCCGACTGAGATAAAAACAGATGAGCTGGGCGTAGGAACGCCAGCGCAACCACTAAACCCAAGCCAGTCTTCCCAATTGTTGCAGTCGCTAGGTGGAATTAAATTGGATGATGGAACAACTCCCATGCCCTCAGCCTCCGGTATGGTATTTGGCACATTGCATTGGGTGGAGACCAGAGCTGGCGATCCTGCCTGTGATGCGGGCGATCATTGTGGTGTCAAAGTTGAGTTTACCAATCAGGATATCGCGCAGATGGACGCCAACCGTCCGGCTGGCGCAGCTTGGAATTGGTCATGTCCAAGTGATGACACACCGTCAATCGTGGTGCCTTATACGGCTTACGATACCGCGGGCAAATCCGCTACAGCCAACCTGACCATAACGATGCACAACATTCCGCCGCAATTTGCCGAAAATCCGTTAACCATCGGCAATGATGCAGGTGAGATCGTTTCCTTTTCATTGAATCTTTCCACGCCGGACGGCAGCCTGTGGGATCCCAGTCAGCAGGATCCGAGTAATCCTGACGATGATAACTGGAAGGCCATTCAATTGGCTGATAATGGCGACCCGTTGTTTGCTGCGCCAGGTAAACTGCCTGATCCCAACATACCTGGTGATCATCCTTCGTGGGGCAAAGGCATTGTCTGGAATGGCAGCACGACTAATCCGGTTATCACCTATACGCCAAACAACAAGACATCAGAGTTTGACGATGCCTTCAATTTGTTGGTGCGTGACAACTGTGGCGATACCTCCACATTGCACGTGGTGATTGATTATGACATCCCCGACACCACCACACGCAACGGTGGTTCAATGGGCTTTTATCTGCTGTTGTTGTTGCCGCTAGGCTTGTTGCGTCGTAAACGACGTTAAGACAAGAAATACATAAATTATGTAAAGGTGGAGCCAAGTTATCTTGGCTCCACCTGTTTTCGGCTGCGGTTTATGCCTATAATGGCTGCGCCTTTTCTTTGCAGGAATCATCATGCCAAATCGCTCGTCATTGTTGACCTTGCCAAACATCATGACGATATGCCGGCTCATTTTGATTCCTGTTTTTGTACTGATGTTTTATATCCCGGGCTATTGGTCGGCCGTATGTACTGCCCTTATTTTTATGGTGGCCGCACTGACCGATATGCTGGATGGCTATTTGGCCAGACGCCTGCAGCAAACCAGTCGTTTTGGCGCATTTCTTGATCCTGTCGCTGACAAGCTAATTGTCGGCACTGCCTTGGTGCTGTTGGTCGCCTTGCACTCTAGCCCCTGGATGACATTGCCCGCATTAGTGATCATTTCTCGTGAGATCAGTGTCTCCGCCCTGCGCGAGTGGATGGCCGAAGTAGGGCAGCGTGCCACTGTTGCGGTGGGTATGATCGGGAAATTAAAAACCGTGCTACAGATGGGCGCGATTTTTATTCTACTTTTGGATAAGCCTTATTATTTGCACGCGGTCGAGTTGGGTGAATCATCACAACTCTTATGGCTAGGCTATATCTTCTTGTACGCCGCCACCTTTTTGACCCTGTGGTCCATGTGGCAATATCTGAAAGCCGCCTGGCCAGAAATGCAGAAGGATTAATCGCACACTAATCAGGCGCTTGGTTGTCCTTTGCTTGACAGTCTCCACCCCCTCGGTAGAATGCGTTACTCGCTATGGCAAAGGTTACTTTCGTCATGGCTTAAGTAGAAAAAATGCGGGAATAGCTCAGTGGTAGAGCACAACCTTGCCAAGGTTGGGGTCGCGAGTTCGAATCTCGTTTCCCGCTCCAAATATGGCGCGATGGCAGAGTGGTTATGCAGCGGATTGCAAATCCGTCTACGCCGGTTCGATTCCGACTCGCGCCTCCAACATCTTATTCTGCCCGGATGGCGAAATTGGTAGACGCAAGGGACTTAAAATCCCTCGATCATTATGATCGTGCCGGTTCAAGTCCGGCTCCGGGCACCATATCCGCTTTACAGACATGGTTTCTCGTCACACAATCGAACTATGACTAAGCGATTCTTTATACACCCAGAAGATCCCCAACCACGCCTCATTGAGCAGGCGGTCGATGTGCTGCGTAGTGGTGGGCTGATTGTCTATCCCACTGATACCACCTATGCGCTGGGTTGTGGTATTGGTGAGAAGTCGGCACTGGATCGGCTAAAGCGCATTCGTCGACTGGATAAGAAGCACCAGTTTGCCATCATGTGCTCCGATTTGTCGCATTTGGCCACTTACGCCAAGGTGGAAAATGCCGACTATCGTCTACTTAAGGCGAAAACACCGGGTGCTTACACCTTTATCTTGCGCGCCACCTCGATTGTGCCGCGCCGATTATTGCATCCTAAAAAGCGTACCATTGGCATACGCGTTTCCCCGGATCCGGTTTGTCAGGCCTTGCTAAGCGCCTATGGTGAACCCATTATGACCTCGACGCTGTGGTTTCCAGATAGCGAATTTCCGGAAGACGATCCAGAGGACGCCTATCAGCAACTGAATGGTCAGGTGGATTTATTCATCGATGGTGGCTTCCGCAACATGATGGAGACCACCATGGTCGCCTTGTCGGGTGAACAGGGGCTAGAGGTATTGCGCGAAGGCGCAGGCAGAACCGACGATTTATTCTAATTGCCGCTATTAGCCCGCACATTTTATGTGGTGACAGATTACGCCGATATATGCGGCATGGGCTGTTCTTGAGGCCGCTTGTCGCTATAATCACACTTTCCCTTTTGGCGGAGACTATTCTTGAGTTTTACCGATTCGTCCAATCGCATTGTATCGGGCATGCGTGCCACCGGCCGTTTGCACTTGGGTCACTACTACGGTGTGCTGCAAAACTGGGTCAAGCTGCAGTATGAGTATGATTGCTTCTTTTTTGTAGCAGACTGGCATGCGTTGACGACCGAATATGCCAATACCTCGGCGATTCGCCAAAATTCCTTTGATCTAGTGGTCGATTGGTTGGCTGCGGGGTTGAACCCGAAGGCCGCCAATATTTTCATCCAGTCTCAGGTACCGGAGCATGCCGAGCTGCACCTACTTATGTCCATGATGACACCTTTGTCATGGCTGGAACGCGTGCCCACCTATAAAGATCAGCAACAGAAGCTGAAAAACAAAGATCTCAGCACCTATGGTTTCTTGGGCTATCCTTTGCTGATGTCGGCCGATATCCTCTTGTATCGTGCCGGTTTGGTGCCGGTGGGTGCCGATCAGGTGGCGCACGTGGAAATTACCCGCGAATTGGCACGTCGATTTAACCACTTTTATGGCCGCGAGCATGATTTTGAAGCCTTGGTGGATGCCGCCGTTAAGAAAATGGGCAAGAAACAGCGCAAGATTTACTTGGGAAATCGTCGCAAATACCGTGAGCAGGGTGACGAACAAGCGCTAGAGCAAGCCCGCGCGCTGGTTCAAGGGCAGCAAAATATCACCCTGGGCGATCGTGAGCGCTTATTGGGTGATCTCGAGGGCACTGGCCGAGTTCTTTTACCGGAGCCGGAAGCCTTGCTGACAGAAGCTTCCAAAATGCCGGGATTGGATGGCGAGAAGATGTCCAAATCCTATGGCAACTTCATCAGCTTACGCGAAGAAGATGATGTGATTGAACACAAGATTCGCAAGATGCAGACTGATCCTGCGCGTGTTCACAAACACGACCCGGGCACACCCGAAGTTTGCCCTGTTTGGGCATTACACAAGGTGTTTTCCGATAAAGACACACAAGATTGGGCTTATAAGGGCTGTAAGACGGGTAGTATTGGTTGCCTAGAGTGTAAACAGCCATTGATTGAAGCGATT
>CAYVZZ010000052.1:0-16427 GCA_964456185.1 uncultured Alcanivoracaceae bacterium | reverse complement strand
CTTATATTGCCGCCAAACAGCGTATTTATAACGGTTGTGAGGTCGCAGTATGGAATCGCGACGACGAGGCGACTCGTCCACCAGCGCGCGTGTCATCACAAATCAGCTTTGGTGTGCATCCGCAGGCCGATTACCGCTTTGATGAGCAAAATGGCGAGTTGCAAGCCCATGGCCAGCCATTGTTGAAACTTAATGAGCTAGCCGTTCGTGGTCGCCATAATGCCCTGAACGTGTTGGCCGTTTTAGCCATGGGGGAAGCGCTGGGTCTGCCACAAGCCGGTTTGTTGACGGCGGTTAAGCAATTCCGTGGTTTACCTCATCGCTGTCAGCTGGTGGCAGAGTCTAACGACATTGGCTGGTTTGATGATTCCAAAGGCACCAATGTTGGTGCCACCTTAGCGGCACTGGGTGGTGTGGGTAGCACTATTAAAGGCAAGATTTGGTTGATTGCTGGCGGCCAGGGCAAAGGGCAAGATTTTACCCCACTGCAAGAAGCGGCAGAGCAATATCTGGGCGGCGCTTTTCTCATTGGTGAAGACGCCGATGCGGTAGGCGCAGGATTGGGGAAAACGCCTAGCCAGCAGGTGGCCAGCTTGGCCGATGCCGTCGAGCAGGCCGCTAAAGCCGCTAAGCCGGGCGATGCGGTATTGCTGTCTCCCGCTTGCGCCAGCTTTGACATGTTTGCCAGCTACGTCGATCGTGGCGAGCAATACTGTGATCTCGTGCGGGAGGTGGCCAATGACTAAAGTGCGCCTCTCTCATATGCAACCGGGCATCCTGTGGAGCACGGTTTGTCTTCTGTTGATCGGCATTGTCATGGTGACATCCGCTTCCTTGAGCGTGTCGGCCAGCATTCATGATGGTAATGCCTTCTATTTTAGCGCCCACCAAATTACCTATCTTCTGCTGGGCTTTGTGGTGGCTGGCATTATTTACTTCACCATTTCAATTGAGTGGCTCAAACAGCTGCGTTATTTGGCGTTGCTGGCCGCCGTTAGCGCTTTGCTTATTGTTCTGGTACCCGGACTTGGTGTGTCGGTTAATGGTGCGCGCCGCTGGATTAACTTGGGCGTGGTGACCGTGCAGGCATCGGAAGTCGCCAAACTGTGCTTTGTGATTTATCTGGCCGGTTATATCGAAACCCATAAAAAAGCCCTGCAACATCACTGGCAGGCACTGTTGGCACCGGTTGCGGTGTTAGTGCTGCTCAGCTGCATTTTGATCTTCGAACCAGACTTTGGCGCCATCGTCGTATTGGGTATTTGCATGCTTGGTATGTTGATGATGGCTGGCGTGCCGTTGCGTTACTTTGCCGTACTGGCCGTGTTGGCACTAATTGTCGCGACTGGCATGGCCTTAGCCGAGCCGTATCGTGTGCAACGCTTAGTGAGTTTCTGGGCGCCTTGGCAGCATCAATTTGATAGTGGCTACCAGCTTACCCAAAGTCTTATTGCCTTTGGTCGTGGTCATTGGTTTGGCGTTGGGCTGGGTGAAGGCGTGCAGAAGCTGTTTTACCTGCCAGAAGCCCACACTGACTTTGTGTTTGCCGTATTGGGTGAAGAGTTAGGGCTGGTCGGCGTGACCTTTGTCATTGCTGTGTTTGCCTGCCTTGGCTACGGCATGTTGCGTATGGCGCGTATGTTGCAACAGCACGGCTCCTTCTACGAAGCACAAATGGTGTATGGCATCAGCCTGATTATTTGCACTCAGGTGTTCATCAATATCGGCGTCACCATGGGTATTCTACCCACCAAAGGGTTGACCTTGCCGTTTGTGAGCTATGGCGGATCCAGCTTGATTATCTCCATGACGATGGTGGCGTTGGTGCTGCGTGCCGGTGCCGAGCATGCTTATTACCGTGATCAGGGGAGGGTTGGCTAATGGCTGAACGTAAGCAACAGCGCGCCCTGATTATGGCCGGTGGTACAGGCGGGCATGTTTTTCCCGCATTGGCCGTGGCCGACGAGTTAAAACTGCGCGGTTGGCACGTCGAGTGGTTGGGCAGTGAACGTGGCATTGAAAATCGTTTGGTGCCCGCCAATGACCTTAAACTGCACCGTTTGCGCGTGCGCGGCCTGCGTGGCGGTGGGTTGTTGGGCAAATTGAAAGCGCCCTTTATGCTGCTCAGTGCCCTTTGGCAGTCGCTTGGCGTCTTGCGTCAGGTAAAACCCGACGTGGTGCTGGGTTTTGGTGGTTATGCTTCGGGACCGGGCGGTCTGGCAGCACGTCTCAAACACATCCCGTTGATTGTGCACGAGCAAAATGCGGTAGCCGGTATGACCAACCGCTATTTGTCGCGTATGGCGGCGGTGAGTATGCAAGCCTTCCCGGGGGCACTTAAAAATGCCCGCGTTGTCGGCAACCCAGTACGCACCCCCATTCTCTTACTGGATGACCCAGTAATGCGCTATGGCGTACATGGCGATGGCTTACACCTGTTGATTCTGGGTGGCAGCCAAGGCGCTTTGGCGCTGAATCAGAAGCTACCGGCTTGTTTGGCCGAGGTGTTTGCTTCACAACCTTTGGCTATTCGCCACCAATGCGGTCGTGGCCGTTTAGAGAAAACGCAGGACGCTTACCGTACGGCCGGACTAGAAGCTGACATTCATGAGTTTATTGATGATATGCCCGCTGCCTACAGCTGGGCGGATTTGATTATTTGCCGTGCCGGCGCGCTCACCGTGTGTGAAGTGGCCGCAGCTGGCGTGGCTGCGTTGTTTATTCCCTTTCCTGCCGCGGTGGACGACCACCAAACGCATAACGCGAACTTTTTGGTGAAAGCCGGCGCGGCACGCATTTTACAGCAGCGAGATCTGCAACCGTCCACCTTGAAAAAAGCCCTGGATGGCATGCAAGACCGGCGTGCGTTACTGGCCATGGCAAAGGCAGGCCGCCAACAAGCCATTGTGGATAGCACTAAACGGGTAGCAGATGCTTGCGAGGAAGTGACTTATGGTTGATAAGACACCATTTATTGTGCCCGGTATGCGCCGCATTCAGCGCATCCATTTTGTCGGTATCGGCGGTGCCGGTATGAGTGGCATTGCCGAAGTGCTGGCCAATCAGGGCTATGCGGTTAGCGGCAGTGATATTAAAGAATCCGCCGTGGTGGCGCGCTTGCGCAGCCATGGTGTGGACGTGACGATTGGCCACCGTGTCGAGAATATGGCAGACGCCAATGTGGTCGTGGTGTCCTCGGCCATTGACGAGTCCAATGTGGAAGTTAAAGCCGCGCTGGACAAACGCATTCCGGTGGTGCCGCGCGCACAAATGCTGGCCGAGCTGATGCGTTTCCGGCACGGCATTGCGGTGGCCGGTACCCACGGCAAGACGACAACAACATCCATGATTGCCTCCATCATGGGGCAAGCAGGCATGGATCCGACATTTGTCATCGGCGGGCGTTTAACCAGTGCCGCCACCAATGCGCGATTGGGGCAAAGCCGTTATCTGGTTGCCGAGGCAGATGAATCGGATGCCTCTTTCTTGCACTTGCAGCCTATGTCGGCGGTGGTGACCAACATCGATGCCGACCATATGCATACCTATGGCGGCGATTTTTCCCGTCTGGAAGCCACTTTTGTCGAGTTTCTCCATAACCTGCCGTTTTACGGTCTGGCGGTGATGTGTGTCGACGACAAGCCGGTGCGTGAGGTAATGCCGAAAATTAACCGACAAGTGGTGAAATACGGTTTCAGTGAAGATGCCGACATTCGCGCCACCGATTTGCGTCAGGAAGCGGGCAAAAGCCATTTCCGCGTATTGCGCCCGCAGCTGCCGCCACTGGATATCAGCCTTAATCTGCCGGGCAAACACAATGTATTGAATGCATTGGCCGCTATTGCCATCGCCATGGACGAAGGCGCAGAAGACGAACACATTGTCGCGGCACTTAATGGTTTTGCCGGTGTCGGGCGTCGCTTTGATGTGCAGGGCGAATATCAGCTACCCAATGGCTCAGCCACCTTGGTGGATGACTATGGTCATCACCCACGCGAAGTGCAGGCGACCATTCAAGCGATTCGCGATGGCTGGCCGGAACGCCGTTTGGCGATGTTATTCCAGCCGCACCGTTATACACGTACCCGCGATTTGTATGAAGACTTTGTCGATGTGCTGTCTGGCGTCGATGTGTTGTTGATGCTGGATGTATATAGCGCGGGCGAAGCCGCTATTCCCGGTGCTGATGCACGTGCGCTGTGCCGCTCCATTCGCCAGCGTGGTGACGTGGAGCCGGTATTTGTCGATGACCTGTCCAAGCTGCCGGATTTACTTGCCAAGCTGTTAAACGATGGTGATTTCTTTGTCACCCAAGGCGCCGGTAATGTGGGGCAGATTGCCCGTCAGCTAGTGGCTGAAGGGGTGAAGTCATGAGCCGGTTCGCGTCTTTACAACAACGCTTAGCAGCCGCCGGTCGTGTGGCGGTGCTGGCGGGCGGCAATTCTGCCGAGCGCGAGATTTCGCTGCAAAGCGGGCAGGCTGTTCTGGCCGGGTTGCGCGAGTTGGGTTTGAATGTCGACCTGGTCGATACCGCCGATTTAACCCGAAAAGGGCTGCAGGGTTTCGACCGGGCTTTCCTCGCCTTGCACGGCCCCGGCGGTGAAGACGGCAGCATTCAAGGGTATCTGGATTATCACGCTATTCCCTATACCGGCAGTGGCGTGGCGGCATCGGCCATTGCCATGGATAAGTGGCGTTGTAAGTTGCTGTGGCAGGGTGCTGGCTTGTCGACGCCTGATTTCTATCTGGCCAGTCAAACACCACGTGATTTGGGTTTCCCTGTCATGGTGAAACCGGCCAGTGAAGGCTCGTCTATTGGCATGTCGCTGGCAGAAGACGAGCTGCAATTAAATGCCGCCATTGAGAAAGCGACCGCTTACGACCAACAGGTGCTAGTCGAACGCTTTGTGAGTGGGGCGGAATTTACCGTCGCTATCTTGGGGCAAAAGGTACTACCGGCGATTCGCTTGCAATCGGCTAATCGCTTTTATGATTTCAACGCCAAATATGAGCGGGACGACACCCAATACCTGTGTCCTTGCGGCTTGTCGGGCGAGGAAGAAAAAGCCTTGGGCGAGCTGGTGCGTCAAGCCTTTGATGTGGTCGGCTGCCGCCATTGGGGGCGTGTCGACGTCATGCAAGACGCCGATGGCCGTTTTTATCTGTTGGAGGTCAACACCATTCCCGGCATGACCAGCCACAGCTTGGTGCCCATGGCGGCGAAAGCAGAAGGCATGTCGTTTGCCGAACTGGTCGGTGAGATTCTGGCCATTAGTTTGGAGGAGGCGCAATGAGTCGTGCTACCAAACAGCGTCGCAATCACAAGCGGGTAGAAACGCCCGTTTGGCGCAAGCGCATGGCGGCGGCAACGCCCTGGGCGCTGTTGATTGTGCTGTTTGGTGCTTTAGGCAGCGCGGTGATCTTCCTGCCGCGCGCCTTAGATGCTTGGCCTATTGAGCAGGTCAGTGTGAAAGGCATTAGTACCGATGTGCGCCGCCAACAGTTATCGGCGCGCTTGGGTAGCGAAGTGGCCGGTCAAAATTTCTTTACTGTGTCGCTGGACGATTTACAGCAGAGTGCGGCTTCGCTGGATTGGGTGCAATCGGCCAATGTGTCGCGCCAATGGCCAAGCACTTTGACCATACAGATTAAAGAGCAGGTGCCGGTGGCAATTTGGAATGGAGATCAGCTGATTTCCAACCAAGGGGCCACTTTTTCGGCGCCAGATGATTTGTCTGCCTTGACACTACCGCGCCTGCAAGGGCCGGAGAAGCGTTTGGATGAGGTGATGCGTTATTACCACAGCGTGAGTCAGGCGTTGGCGGGCTTGGCGCTGACAATTAAAAAGTTGAGCGTGAATGATCGACTGACGGCTTACATCACGCTGAGTGATGGCATGAAGTTAATTGTCGATCGCGACAATTTTGCCTACAAGCTACAACGCTTTGTGGCGTTTTATAAAAAAGTATTGAAGCCCGAAGGGCGAGTCGTGAAAACGGCAGATTTGCGTTACGCCGATGGCGTAGCAGTGACATTTTCTCAATCGACGGCAGCGCAGGATAATCGCGCGTAAACCCAAGGAGAGTAAGACAATGGCAAGCGACGCAAACGACATGTTGGTAGGGCTGGATATCGGCACCTCCAAAGTAGTCGCCATTGTAGGCGAGGTGCTGGAAGATGGCGGCTTGAAAATCGTCGGTATTGGCTCGCAACCGTCTCGCGGTATGCGCAAGGGCGTAGTGGTCGATATTGAATCTACCGTGAAATCCATCCAGCGGGCAGTTGAAGAAGCCGAGCTGATGGGCGGCTGCAACATTCACTCGGTCAGCGTCGGCATTGCCGGCAGCCATGTGCGCAGCCTCAACTCGCACGGCATCGTTGCCATTAAAGACCAGGAAGTCACCCAAGCCGATGTGGATCGCGTTATTGATTCCGCGCGCGCCGTGACCATTCCCGCCGATCACAAGGTGCTGCATGTGCTCAGTCAGGAATATGTCGTCGATCATCAAGATGGCGTGCGTGAGCCGGTGGGCATGAGTGGCGTGCGCTTGGAAGCCAAGGTGCATCTGGTCACTTGCGCCTTCAACGCCGTGCAAAATATCGAGAAATGCCTGCGCCGCTGCGGTTTGGAAGTAGAGGACGTAGTGCTCGAGCAACTGGCCTCCAGCTATGCCGTGCTAACCGAAGACGAGCGCGAACTGGGTGTGTGCCTGGTCGATATCGGTGGCGGCACCACTGACATTGCCATCTACACCGAAGGTGCCATTCGCTATACGGCGAATATTCCCATTGCCGGTGACCAGGTAACCAACGACATTGCCATGGCATTGCGCACCCCGCGTCAACACGCCAATGAACTGAAAGTGAAATACGCCTGTGCGCTAACGCAAATGGCCGGTGCCGACCAAACGATTGAAGTGCCAAGCGTGGGCGATCGCCCGCCACGCACCTTGCAACGTCAAACCCTGGCCGAAGTCGTCGAGCCGCGTTACGACGAGTTGTTCCAGCTGATTCAGGCGGAAATTCGCCGCAGCGGTTTTGAACAGTTGATACCGGGTGGCGTGGTGCTCACCGGTGGTGCCAGCAAGATGGAAGGCGTTGTCGATCTGGCCGAAGAAGTTTTCCATGCCCCGGTGCGCTTGGGCATGCCTCAAGATGTTGCTGGTTTAACCGACGTGGTGCGCAATCCGATTTATTCCACCTCGGTGGGGCTGCTGCATTACGCCATGCAAAACGACAAGCAATATAAAACGGATAGCCAAGGCAACCAGTTGAGTATGGTGGAACGGCTGAAACGCTGGTTCCAGAGAAGTTTCTAGTGCCAACGGTGCCGATTGCAGTGGCACCGACCGTGGCTAGAAAGGCGGGGTGGAACCCCGCAGGTTGAAGTAAACGTTGACAATAAAATCAGGGAAAAAACGGGAGAAATATCATGGCTTTTAAACTTGAAGACAGTGCACCCAAAGGGGCGGTCATTAAGGTTGTCGGTGTCGGTGGCGGCGGCGGTAACGCCGTGGGTCACATGGTGGCGTCTAACCTCGATGGCGTTGAATTCATCTGCGCTAACACTGACGCGCAGGCATTGAGCAGCTCGGATGCCCGCGTGGCCATTCGCCTCGGTGAGCAAACCACCAAAGGGCTGGGCGCAGGTGCCAACCCCGAAGTGGGGCGTGAAGCCGCTGTGGAAGACCGTGAACGCATTGCCGAAGTGCTGCAAGGTGCTGACATGGTATTCATTACCGCCGGCATGGGCGGTGGCACGGGCACAGGTGCGGCACCGGTTATTGCCGATGTGGCACGTGAGCTGGGCATTCTGACCATTGCGGTTGTAACCCGTCCCTTCCGTTTTGAAGGTGGTCGCCGCACTAAAGTGGCTAGCGCCGGTATCGATGAATTGCGTGAAAACGTCGATTCACTGATTACCATTCCTAACGACAAGCTGTTGTCCGAGCTGGGTAATGCGTCGTTGTTGGATGCCTTCCAAGCCGCGAACGATGTGCTGTATAACGCCGTGCGCGGCATTGCCGATTTGATTACCAATCCCGGCATCATCAACCTCGACTTTGCGGACGTTCGCACGGTGATGAGCGAGATGGGCGTTGCCATGATGGGCAGTGGTCGTGCCAAAGGCGAAAACCGCGCAGTAGAAGCGGCACAAGGCGCGATTTCCAGCCCCTTGTTGGACAATATCGACTTGCACGGCGCACGTGGTATTCTGGTTAATGTAACCGGTGGGCCAAATATGGGCATCAAAGAGTTCAGTGATGTCGGTGATGTCATCGAAGAGCTGGCAGCATCAGATGCCAACATTGTGGTGGGTACGGCCATTAACCCGGACATGGAAGACGAAGTAGCGGTTACCGTCGTGGCGACTGGCATTGGTCAGAAACCGGCTCCCCGCAAAGAGGTGGAAGTCGAGAAGCCGCGCATCGTGGCTACCGGTGGTGTGCCAACCGCAGATGACGGCTCGGTAAACTGGAAAGAGTTGGACAAGCCGGCTCATATCCGCAACAAGAAGGCGGCACGACCGGGCGCTGGCAACGCAGCCGACGCGGGCGGGGATTTGGATGGCCTGATGGACATCCCGACTTTCTTGCGCCGTCAGGCCGACTGAACTAAGCGCTCGATTCGGTTGTCCTACATTGCGGTTCGTCGGATGGGCTGAGGTCTGGTAGAATCTTGCGCCACTTTCCCGTAGTGGTGGCAGGAAGCTATAGCTCAACAGAACGTGGATTTTCACGACCGTCCGGAGCAGTAGGACACTTCTTTGGTCATAACCAGGGTATTGCGACATGATTAGACAACGTACATTGAAAAATGTCATCCGTGCCACCGGCGTGGGTCTGCACACGGGTGAGAAGGTCTATCTAACGGTAAAACCTGCCGCAGTAGATAGCGGCATTATTTTCCGGCGGGTCGATCTCGACCCGGTCGTTGAAATACCGGCCAAAGCAGGAAACGTAGGCGAGACAACCCTTTCCACCACCCTGATGGAAGGGGATGTCAAAGTCGGCACCGTTGAGCATCTGCTCAGCGCCATGGCCGGCTTGGGAATCGATAACGCCTTTGTGGAGTTGTCGGCACCGGAAGTGCCTATCATGGACGGTTCTTCCGGCCCCTTTGTTTTTCTATTGCAATCTGCCGGTATCGCCGAGCAGGATGCACCTAAACGTTTTATTCGTATGAAGCAGGAAGTGACGGTGTCCGATGGCGACAAGACCGCCACTTTTAAGCCGTTTGAAGGCTTTAAGGTCGGTTTTACCATCGAATTTGATCACCCGGTTTTCAAAAATCGCACCCAATCGGCCACCATTGATTTCTCCTCGACTTCGTTTGTGAAAGAAGTGTCGCGGGCGCGCACCTTCGGTTTTATGCGCGATATTGAATATCTGCGTAGCCAAAACTTGGCATTGGGCGGCAGTGTCGATAACGCCATCGTGGTGGATGATTACCGCATTCTCAACGAAGACGGCCTGCGCTACGAAGATGAATTTGTTAAGCACAAGATGCTGGACGCCATCGGTGATTTGTATTTGCTGGGACACAGTCTAATCGGTGAGTTTCAGGGGTATAAATCGGGACATGCACTGAACAATCAGTTGCTGCATGCGCTGAAATCAGATGCAGATGCGTGGGAAGTCGTAGAATTCCGCGATTCCAAGGCGGCTCCCATTTCTTATATGAGCCCAATCCCTGTCAGCGAATAAACGCTTAGTGGTTATCCGCCAATTGTCGCAAGGCACTGGCAAGCGCAGGGTCGGCAATATCGTCGGCCGTTTCCTGCAACAATTGGCTCGTCTGTCTGGACATTGATCGATTAACATTGGGCAATGTTGCCGCTTCATGCTCGCGATCAATGGGGTTCAAGGCCGCCACACGAATTTTCAAACGATCACAGCCCGTTGCGTTAAGTAGTGCCTGCCCCTGAAAACGCAACATTTGCGCCACCGCGTTATTTTCCGCAACCAGCGTCAGCTGATCTTGATGACGACGTACTCTGACTCGATCACGGAAGGCGACAGGTAGCAATGACGCCAGTTGGTCTTGCTCGGCGTCTGCCTGTCGAAACTGCTTCATGAGGTCAGTCAGCCGACTATTCTTTTGAATATAGGATGAAAGAATGAGTGATTCGCTGAGTTTATTCACACCTATTCCCTATTTTCTCAAAAGCCGTTATGATGAGTGTATATTTTTATTGATCTATAAATGAACAGCATGTGCGTGTCTGGCGCTTTTTGCTGCATCGCAACCGATATTCTATGGACATTATCCTACTTAGAACAGCGCGGGAAAAGCCGCTAACACTCCACCTGACACTACCTTTTATCGTGTCAATTACGGTCGCCTTCGCCGTAATGTTGGGCGCGCTTGTAGCGGGTGGCTACTGGTGGGCGACCTACCAACATCGTAACGATTATGGGCCGCAAGTAGTAGCACGCTGGCAACAACAGGTGCGTCATGATCAAGCCGTCCTCGAAAAATTGCACGACAAATCGGCTAACGTGCTGCATGCCATGACCATCAAGTTTGCCAATATGCAGGCGCGCTTGGTGCGGCTGGATGCCCTGGGCGAACGGCTGGTCAAAGTGGCTGACATCGACAGTGGCGAGTTTAATTTTGATCACCGCCCCGGTCTGGGTGGCCCGGAGACGGGGGTAGGCGTCGCGCTTAAACAACCAAACTTTATGCACGCAGTCGACAAGTTATCGGCACAGCTGGCACGCCGCCAACAACAGCTAAAAATTCTTGACGGGCTTTTGCAACAAAAGCAGCTTACTCAAGCCACCAAGTTGGCTGGACGTCCGGCTAACCACACTTGGGTATCGTCCCCCTTTGGAATGCGTGTCGATCCTTTCAGTGGCAAGCTGCACATGCACGGCGGCATGGACTTTGCCGGTGAGATGGGCACGCCTGTGCATGCGACGGGTGCCGGCGTCGTCACTTGGGCCGGTCCGCGATCGGGCTACGGCAACATGATTCAGATCTATCACTCCAGTGGCCTCAGCACGCGTTATGGACATTGCGAAAAGCTGCTGGTCAAACCGGGTGACGTTGTTTCCGCTGGGCAAGAAATTTGTCTGATGGGATCCACAGGACGCTCCACTGGCGCTCATGTACACTATGAGGTGCTGAAAAATGGAGTGGCGGTCAACCCAGCGCCCTATGTGCATCGTAAGCGTCATTAACGGGCAGTAACTGTTTGCCTGATTAATGCCCTGTCCACCATTGCGTGGCGGGGCATTTTCTTGTTAACACTTTCTCGTCAAGATAGGGTGCCGACACGGCCTTTTGCAGTGTAGAATGTGCCCTTGCCACTAATGGCATCAAATTAATAACAAGTGAAACCTAGTTACATGCTTAATCTCGTCAAGAATGTTTTTGGATCCCGAAACGACCGCGAATTGCGCCGCCTGCGTGGCGTAGCGGAACAAATCAATGCGCTGGCTGATGACATGACCGCCATGGATGACGCCACGCTGCAAGCGCAAACGGACAGGCTACGGGAGCGGCTGGATGCCGGCGAAACGTTAGACGACATCCTGCCTGCCGCCTTCGCGGTGGTACGCGAAGCCTCGGTGCGCATTATGGGAATGCGGCATTTCGACGTGCAATTAATGGGTGGCATCGCCCTGCACGAAGGCCGCATTGCAGAAATGCGTACCGGTGAAGGTAAAACCCTCACGGCCACCTTGCCTGCCTATCTTAATGGTTTATCTGGTAAGGGCGTTCATATAGTGACCGTCAACGACTACCTAGCCGAACGAGACGCCGAATGGATGCGTCCGCTATACGAATTTCTCGGGCTAACTGTCGGTTCAGTGTTGTCGCAGCAGCCACGTGATCAGAAGATTGCGGCATATCAGGCCGATATTACCTATGGCACCAACAACGAGTACGGCTTCGATTACCTGCGCGATAACATGGCCTTCCGCCTGGAAGACAAAGTCCAGCGCCCGCTCAACTTCGCCATTGTCGACGAAGTGGACTCCATTCTTATCGACGAAGCTCGGACGCCGCTGATTATTTCCGGCCCCAGCTCCGACTCGTCCGAGTTATATAAAAAGATCGACAAGCTGATGGTGCATTTCCATCGGGGCGAAGAACCGGAAGAAGAACACGGCGAAGCCACGGGCGATTTTCTTGTCGATGAGAAAAAGCGCCAAGTCGAGCTCACCGAGCAGGGCTCTCAAAAGATTGAAAAACTGCTGATTGAGAACGGTTTGCTGGAAGATGCCTCCGGTCTCTATTCTCCGCAAAATCTGGGGCTAATGCATCACGTACAAGCCGCACTAAAAGCCCACGCACTTTTCCATCTCAACCGCGATTACATCGTACAGAAAGGCGAAATTGTCATCGTCGACGAACACACCGGCCGTACCATGCCGGGACGTCGTTGGTCTGAGGGCATTCACCAAGCCATCGAAGCAAAAGAAGGTGTGAATATCCAGCAGGAAAGTCAAACGCTGGCATCGACTACCTTTCAAAACTACTTCCGCTTGTACAACAAGCTGTCCGGTATGACGGGTACCGCCGAAACGGAAGCCAAAGAATTCCGTGAAATCTACGGCATGGACGTGCTTATCGTCCCCACCAACTTGCCGCCACAGCGGAAAGACGCTAACGATCAAATCTTTATGACCGTTCCGGAAAAGCTGGACGCGGTCGCTAAAGAAATCCAGCAAGCCGCCGAAAAAGGCGCCCCCGTGTTGGTGGGTACGGCCACCATTGAATCGTCTGAGTTGGTTTCCAAGCGATTGAAAAAAGCCGGCATTAAGCACAACGTGCTAAACGCCAAGCAGCACGAACGTGAGGCCGGCATCATTGCCCAAGCTGGTGTGCCGGGTAACGTCACCATCGCCACCAACATGGCTGGCCGTGGTACCGACATTGTGCTCGGTGGTAATCCGGATGAAATTATTAAATCCATGGAAGATCCCACCGAAGAGCAGGAAGCCGACATTCGTAACAACTGGCAAAAGCTCCACGAGCAAGCCATCGAGGCAGGTGGTCTGCATATTATCGGTACCGAACGTCACGAATCGCGTCGTATTGATAATCAGCTTCGTGGTCGTGCCGGCCGTCAGGGTGACCCGGGTTACACGCGTTTCTTCCTGTCGATGGAAGATGACCTGATGCGCGTGTTTGCCACTGACCGGGTGCGCAACATGATGCGTTCGCTAGGCATGCCGGAAGGTGAAGCCATTGAGCACCGTTGGGTGAGCAAGGCCATTGAAAATGCGCAGAAGAAGGTCGAAGGCCGCAACTTCGACATGCGTAAAAGCATCCTCGAATATGATGACGTGGCCAACGAGCAACGTCACATTATTTACGATCAGCGTAACGAGATTTTGCGTCGTGATGACCTCAGCAAAAGTGTTGAAGGCATACGAAAAGATGTTGTTCAGCAGGTGGTTTACGACCATATGCCGCCGGAAACCATTGAAGATCAGTGGGATACCGAAGGGCTAGAAAAGCGTTTGGCTGACGAATTTAACCTGCAACTGCCCATTAAGCAGTGGCTGGCTGACGATCAAAATATGCACACCGATGATGTTATCGAGAAGGTGCATAACGCCATGGTAGAAGACTACCAGCACAAGGAAGAGCTTGCTGGTGCCGAGACCATGCGTCGTGCCGAGAAGCAGGTGATGCTACAAGTGCTTGACCATCACTGGAAAGAGCATCTGGCCAGCATGGATTACTTGCGTCAGGGTATTCATCTGCGTGGTTACGCTCAGGTCGACCCCAAGCAAGAATACAAACGTGAAGGCTTTAAACGCTTTGAAGAACTGCTCGACAAGGTGCAATACGAGTTCATTCGTGTGCTGCAAAATCTCACCGTGCGCAGTGATGAAGAAGTCGCCGAAATGGAGCGGCAGCGCGAAGCCGAAGCCAAGCGCGTGGCCGAGCACATGAAAATGCAACAAGCCGACCCCAATGCTGCGGAAAGCGGCGACGAAGAAGGCGAAGTGCCAAAGCAGCAGCCTATGGTGCGTGAAGGACGTAAGATCGGCCGTAACGAACCCTGCCCCTGTGGCTCGGGCAAAAAATACAAGCAGTGTCACGGCAAGCTTAACGGTTAAATCGTATGGCCAATCAAGCAACCCTTCCCGTCCCGGGAATCCGTTTAGGTACCACGGCGGCGGGCATCAAAAAAGCCGATCGTGATGATCTGGTCGTTATTGAAATAGCCGATGGCACAGCGGTGTCGGGCGTATTTACGCAAAACCGTTTTTGCGCCGCTCCTGTTCAAGTGAGTCGCGAGCACCTGCAGCTTGCCACGCCGCGTTACCTGATGATCAACACCGGCTATGCCAATGCTGGCACAGGTGCTAAAGGGCTGGAATACTGCCGTGCCACCTGTGATGTGTTGGCCAATCTGGTTGGCATTGATGCTCCTCGCGTGTTGCCTTTTTCTACTGGTGTAATTGGCGAGTACTTCTCGACTGATTCTTTTGAGAAAGGGCTGCCTGCCGCATTAGGTAACCTATCGGCAGAGGGCTGGGAAAGAGCAGCCGGTGGCATCATGACCACCGATACCCACCCTAAATTTGCCAGTCGTCAGGTGAGCATCCAGGGCACAACGATCACGATGACAGGCATGGCCAAAGGTTGCGGCATGATTAAGCCCAACATGGCCACCATGCTAGGATTTTTCGCCACCGATGCGGCCATAGATCAAACACTGCTGGATACTTGGCTAAGCCAACTGGCCGATCGTTCGTTTAATCGTATTACCGTCGATGGTGATACCTCAACCAACGATGCCTGCATGCTTATGGCCACCGGCCAAGCCGGTAATTCTCTCGTTAAAGATAGTGAAAGTGAGGACGCACAAACCCTCTACGCCGCGCTAGACAGCCTTTTCAAAGAGCTGGCACAGGCCTTGGTGCGTGACGGCGAAGGCGCTACCAAGTTTGTTGCCATCGAAGTCGAAGGCGCACTCAGTCAAACCGGCGCGCGCGCTGTGGCCGACACCATTGCCCATTCTCCGTTAGTTAAAACGGCACTATTTGCCAGTGATCCCAACTGGGGGCGCATTCTGGCCGCTATTGGCCGTGCGCCTATTTCTCATTTAGACGTAGACAAGGTGCGCGTCTGGCTAGACGATGTGCAAATCGTCGAAGCGGGCGGTTTAGCCCCGGGTTACACTGAAGAAGCCGGTTCCCGTGTGATGCAGCAAAGCGACATCACCATTCGTGTCGATTTGGGACAAGGACACGCCCATGAAACCGTGTGGACCTGCGACTTCAGTTACGACTACGTCAAAATTAACGCCGAATACCGCACTTGATTGATCGATGAGTGATTATGTCGAGGTAGTGGCCGCCGTGATTCGTCGACAGGATGGCGACATCCTGTTGGCTCAGCGCGGCGATCATCAACATCAAGGCGGTAAATGGGAGTTTCCCGGTGGTAAAGTCGAGCCGGGCGAGAATCGCCTGCGTGCGCTATCGCGCGAGCTACAAGAAGAATTGGGTATCGTCGGTAACCTAGCGCAGCCACTCATGACCATCGAGCATCAATATGCTGATAAAGCGGTGCGTTTATACTTCTACGAGGTTCAGCTGCAACTGCCCAACGTCACCGCGCAAGAAGGGCAGCCATTAGCCTGGGTTAAGCCCGAAGCACTGCATCAATACGAATTTCCTGCAGCCAACAAGCCGTTGGTGAACGCCCTGTCACTTGGCAGCCGCCTACTCATCTGGCCAGACGAAGCGCCGTCAAACTGGGAAATTCGTCTTCATCTCGCCCTACAGCGCGGCATCGACATTTTTTATGCGCGCAACGTGACCGACGAAACACTGTTGGCACAGCAGCGTGTGATTTGTCATCAACACCAAGCCAAGTTGCTGGTCACTGACGATCTCGATCTCATGCAGCGTGTTGGAGCCGATGGCGTGCATCTGCGCGCCAGCACAGCGCGCGCATTGCAGGGCGTCTGTCCGCGTCCTGGCTGGCTATCTGTTGCTTGTCATAATGCCGATGAATTGAAGCAAGCTAAGGCGCTGGGTGCCGACATGGTGCTTCTGTCTCCCATTAACCAAACAGAAAGCCACCCAGATGATGTTGCACTAGGCTGGGAAGCCGCAGAAAAGCTGGCGCGTGGACGATCGCTAGTCGTCTATGCTCTCGGCGGAGTGGGGCCGGCCGATTTGACCCAGGCGCGTGCTTATGGTCTTTGGGGTGTGGCCGGAATCAGTCATTTCTGGCCGCCCGCGCAATTGTTGCACGAATATATTGCCAATCACCATTAAAGCGCTTGTGTCGCGCAAGGGTTATGCGGTAGAATCCGCGCTCTTGAAAGGGGCTGAAAAGCCCACAACCCATTTTTAATATGTTGAGGCAGGTAGCGCATGAAAACCTTGAGCGCGAAACCGGAAAGCGTGAAACGTGACTGGTATGTGGTAGATGCTTCCGGCAAA
>CAYVZZ010000051.1:9641-16499 GCA_964456185.1 uncultured Alcanivoracaceae bacterium | reverse complement strand
CTCAAGTAAGGTAAAGCCTTTCTGACTTTTATGTTTAGGATTAAGTTTCATATATAACTTCCTGTATTTTAACCAACAAATGTATTCATCTGCATGATAGGCAGCATCACGGAAAGCACCACGAGTACCACGAATCCCGCCATTGTCAACAACATCAGCGGGCCAAGCAAGCCAACCAGCGTGGTAACAGTGGCACGCAGCTCGCGCTCTTGATAATTGGCGGCACGCGTTAGCATCTTGTCGAGCTCACCCGATACCTCACCACTGGCGATCATCTGCACCATCATGGGCGGAAAGTAACCGGATTTATCCATTGCCCGATTAAGGCTGCCGCCCTCTCGCACGCGCTTAGCTGCGTTAGTAACCGCCTCGCGAATGGCCAGGTTGGAGACCACCCTGGCAGCAATAAACAGGGCATCCACCAAAGGCACACCGCTTTGCGCCAAAATACCCAGGGTGCTCGCCAAGCGTGCACTATCCGACACACGCAACAAGCGGCCAAACAAGGGAAGCTTCACCAGCTCTGCATGAAAACGCTGCCTTAATGACTGATTTCGACGGAGTGCTCTTACCACCGCAATAACCAGCGCCACCACGACCAGAGCGACTAACCAAGCCCAATCACGGAAAAAATCACTCAATGTGATCATCACTTGAGTCAGTAATGGCAGCTCTTGCCCGCGTCGAACGAATACGGCGACAACCTTTGGCACCACATACGTCATCAGGAAAGTGATGATAAGCAGTGAAAACACAAGGATAAAGCCCGGATACACCAGCGCCTGGCTAATCGTGCGACCGGTGTCATCGCGGTCTTCAAGGTACATTGCCAGGTGCTCGAGCACCTGCTCTAAATGCCCGGATTTTTCGCCCGCTGCAACCGTTGCCCGATACATATCATTAAAGGAATGCGGTTCAGCGGCTAGCGCCTGTGCCAAGCTATGGCCTTCTAGTACACGCGAGCGAACGGCCAGAATAATTTTCTCGATGCGGGCTTTTTCGGCTTGACGTGATACGGCAGACAAAGCCTGCTCAATGGGCAACCCAGAACGCACCAGCGTTGCCAACTGCCGAGTAACCAAAGCCAACTCTGACCCGTTAAGCTTCCCGCCCTGTGCCAGCCAACGACGCCAGCCGGATGCCGACTGGGCTTTACCCGCTTCATCCACCGAGACCGGCAGCCATTGCTTATCACGCAGTGATTGCCGCACTTGGCGAGCGCTGTCAGCTTCAACGACGCCTTTTTTGATTTTGCCGCGCGAATCCAACGCCCGGTATTCAAAAGCTGCCATACATCAATTCCGGGTCATCATATAAGGGAGGAGATCAATTTTCGCGTGTCACACGTAAGACTTCTTCGACACTGGTCTCGCCTGCGAGCACTTTGCGCCAGCCATCATCTCGAATGCTTGGCGTCGACAAACGGGCATGCTGTGTTAAAGCTTGCTCTCCCGCATGTTCATGAATCATGCGGCGTGTTGGCTCATCAACCGGAATCAGCTCGTAAATGCCGGTACGGCCACGATATCCTTGCTCGTTACACTGGTCACAGCCTTTAGCCCGATAGATTGTCACCTCATTGTTGGCATCTAGCCCCATGAGATCGCACTCTTTTTGGTCGGGTGAGTAGGCTTCCTTGCAGTGAGAGCACAACACGCGTACCAAACGCTGTGCCAGAGTGCCCAGCAAACTAGATGACAAAAGAAATGGCTCAATCCCCATGTCACGAAGGCGGGTCACGGCGCCCACCGCTGTATTGGTGTGCAAGGTGGAGAGCACCAAGTGACCGGTCAAGCTGGCCTGCACCGCAATTTCAGCCGTTTCCAGATCACGAATCTCACCGATCATGACCACATCCGGGTCTTGACGCAAAATGGCACGTAGACCGCGTGCAAAGGTCATATCAACCTTGGTGTTAACTTGAGTTTGCCCAATACCATCTAGTTGATATTCAATAGGGTCTTCTACCGTAAGAATATTCCGCGAACTATCATTTAGCTCAGACAAAGCGGCATATAGCGTGGTGGACTTGCCACTACCGGTAGGGCCGGTGACCAAAATAATGCCATGCGGCTTTTGAATCATGCCTTTCATGCGTTCATAGCTAACCTCGCCCATGCCTAGATGAGTGAGTTGCAGGCGCCCCGCTTGCTTATCCAACAAACGCAATACGACACGCTCGCCATTGCTAGATGGCATGGTTGAAACCCGCACGTCCACATCACGACTACCAATACGCAGCGAAATACGACCATCTTGAGGGACACGCTTTTCGGCAATATCCAAACTGGCCATTACTTTGATGCGCGAAACCAATAAAGGCGCAAGGGCACGATTTGGCGATAACACCTCACGCAGCACACCATCAATGCGCAGCCGCACAGTCAAACGTTTTTCAAAGGTTTCGATATGAATATCAGAAGCGTCTTCACGAATGGCTTCTTGCAGCAATGCGTTGATCAGGCGAACGATAGGGGCGTCGTCTTCCTGCTCAAGCAGGTCTTCGGTTTCAGGCACAGAATCGGCCAAACTGGCTAAATCGAGATCGCCCATGTCATCGGCGGCCACCGCCGCAGCGCCGCGCTGTTGCTCATAAACAAGTGCCATGCGGCTATTGAAAGCGTCACTATCGAGCACTTCTACGGCAGGCAGATAGCCTAGCCAACGGCGCACTTCGCCAACAATCGCCAAATCGAGCTGATCCCGACAGGCTAAAGTTTGCTGGCCGTCCTTTTCAAACAGCAATACGCCATTCCGGTTGGCAAAGCCATATGGCAATACGAGCAATTCCGGCTCGTTCGGGGCATCCTTGTCTGCTGCCTCGGCCATGTTATCCCATCTCCATTAAGGTGCTAACGATCTGCTCATTATAATCGTTCAGCTTGATAAATTGACAGCCAACGTAATATTTTCCGCTGTTGTCATCTTCCTGAACCCATTGCACACTGGAATCAAATGTCATGGTGCTCACGCCATTAATTTGACTGGGCAGCACCAGACAAAGTGCCAACTTCTGCCCTTCTTCAACCGGCTCGCGACTGTACATTTTGTAGCCGCCCAAACTGATATCGAGCAATTTACCCACGTTTCCACCGGTATATTTATCGAACAACACCATTTCTTTGAACATTTTACGTCGGGGATGCTCTCGTGCTGCTTTCGGGTCCACTGCGGAATAATGATGGGTTCCCATATCGGCTTCGCGGAAGGTAACAACAACGCCCGTGAACTCATCATCAGATAACGGGCTGGCACTTAAAACCAAAGGCTTGTCTGTACCTTCCACTGCAGCGTACAGACGCTCATTGGTGTTCTGCCAACGTTGGCCTTTTTTACAGCTGGCCACTAACGGCGACTGCTGCCAATTCCAGATCACATTACCGTCTTGATCGCGGAAAAATAACTCATCAAATGCTTTGCCAACCAATGCCTCCTTCTTGACAGCCAAAAACGCTGCAGCCATGTCGTTGCCAAAGGTAATGGTGCCCTTTGCATCAATGCCGATCACGGCCTCACCTAAGGCTTGCAATAATCGTTCATTTTCATCTTTAAGACGCTTCATTTGCACCACGGCCTGACGCAAGCGGCGCTTTTGCGCATCCAGCTCAAGAAAAACAGACACCTTGCTGGCCAAAATGGTTTCATTTAGCGGCTTGAATAGATAGTCAACGGCACCGCTTTCATACCCTTTAAAAACGTACTTGTCTTCTTTTGAAATGGCAGTGACAAAAATGATGGGGATATTGCAAGTACGTCTGTTGCGGTGGAGAAGGTCTGCCACCTCGAAGCCGTCCATTTCAGGCATTTGCACATCAAGCAGAATCAGTGACAGATCATTTTTTAATGCCAGTGACAGGGCATCATTGCCGCTTGTTGCCATCAATAACTCACGATTGGGCGCATCAAGAATAGCCTCTAACGCCACCAAGTTTTCCTTGTGATCATCGACCAAAAGCAGTTTTTGCTTACTCATTCAGTTACCCAGTTACCTTTTTAATCAATATGCGTTGTATATCATCCAAAGCCGCTACTTGCATGACGGCTTGCAGGTCGATAGCAGCTTGCGGCATGGCGGCCGCCTCTGCTGTTGCCGGGTCTTGCGCCATCGTAAAACCGCCGCGCCGCCGAATATACGCCAAACCTGCAGCGCCATCTTCGTTTGCCCCGGTCAGCAATACACCAATCAAACGCTCCCCAAAGGCATACCCAGCAGAAAAAAACAGCTCATCAATAGCAGGGCGAGAAAAATGCACCGGTGGCGTTAAAGCGTAGCTTATTTCGCCGCCCTTCTCCGTCAACATATGGTAACCAGGCGCTGCCACATAAATGTGGCCCGATTTTATCTCTTCTTTTTCTGCCGGAATACCCACCGGCATTGCTGTTTTTCGCTGCAACAGTGTCGCCAGTCGGTTACCGCTGTCCGGGCGCTGGTGCTGCACCAGAAGAATAGCAGCCGGAAAATTACTCGGCAAAGCCGACAATATTTGTCCAAATGCTGCTATGCCACCCCAGGACGCCCCCATCACAACCACTTTCGATACGTTGGCGGTAGCCATGGCGATACTCCTGCTATGACATCAGCTGACGCTTTTGATAGATATTAACGCTGGCGTCGATTGGCTCAAAAGCCGACTCACAGCCTGAAAACCGCAGGCTTTCTTTGCTGCCGAGACATAAAATGCCCCCCATGTCCAAGCTATTGTGAAACAGTTTGAACACCTTTTGCTGCAAGGTTCTATCAAAATATATCAAGACGTTACGGCAGACAATGACATTCATTTCTCCGAACACCTGATCAGTCGCCAAATCATGATCCGCAAAGACGATATTGCGTTTCAATTTCTGGTCTAAAATGACATTGTCATAGCGCGCCGTGTAATAATCGGACAGGCTTGCCCTACCACCCGCCTGGCTGTAATTTTCGCTATATTGCCGCATGACATCAACGGGATAAATGGCCTTACGTGCTTGCGAAAGCACACTTTGGTCAATATCGGTGGCATATAGCATGCTGCGTTCGTAGAGGCCTTCTTCATGCAGCAAAATCGCCATGCTGTATATTTCCTCACCCGTCGCGCAGCCGGCATGCCATATTTTAATAAAGGGGTAAGTCTTCAGCATTGGCACAATTTCGCGCCGAAATGTGAGATAAAAATCAGGATCTCGATACATTTCGGTTACGTTCACGGTGAGATCATTCAGCAGCGAGGCAAAGAATGCCCGATCGTGTAGTACACGATCAGTCATCTGTGTGATGGTCGGCAGGTGCGATAGTGACAGTCGGTGCATAATGCGTCGACGAATGGACGCCTTAGTGTATGACCGAAAATCATAGCCATACATTTGATAAATGGCTTCCAGCAACAGATCAATTTCGATGTCTTCACGCTCGACATCCGCATCACTAACCGGTTGCGTTGGCACTTTCATCGTTGCAACCAAACCCGTAGCAGTGACACGAGTTTATCCATGTCGATGGGCTTGGAGCAGTAATCATTGGCTCCCGCTTCGATGCACTTACTTCTGTCCTCTTTCATCGCTTTTGCAGTCAACGCGAGAATAGGCAAATCGGTAAATTGAGCCTGTTCGCGGATGTGCTGCATGGCTTCGTAACCGTCCATTTCCGGCATCATGATATCCATTAAAACAAGATCAATATCCGGCGTGTCTGAAAGCACCTCCAGCGCTTCCCTTCCATTATTGGCCAGGGTGATGTCAAACCCAAGCTCTTCCAGCTCCGCTGACAAGGCGTAAATATTACGCATGTCATCATCGACCAAGAGCAGTTTTTTGTCCTCAAATATGCCATCGCGATGGGCAATCAGGTTGGGGCTAACCTGTTTGCTCGCCGGCAAAGTGGATTCTAGCCAATGCAAGAATAACGACGCCTCGTTGAGCAGCCGTTCGGAAGATCGCTCAGTTTTTAGGATAATGCGGTCTGCATACTTACGGAGTCTGGCTTCTTCTTCACGCCCCATGTCTCGACCGGTATAGACAATTACCGGAATCGTTCGATGGTTTTCATCATCTTGCAGTGCTTTCAACAAATCTTCACCGCTCATATCCGGTAATGACAGATCCAGGATGATGCAATCAAATGCCTGCTTCCGAAGAAGTGCGAGCGCCTCTTCACCACTTTTGGCAGGGTGAATCTCAACACCTTTTTCATCAAAGAGCGCTTTGATGCCCTGGTGTTGTATTTCGCTATCTTCTACTACCAGCAAATGACGTACGTTATCAGCCGCCGAGGCTTCGATTTTGTCAAAGGCTGCTGACAATTCTTCCTCACTGACCGGCTTAGTCAGAAAATCAATAGCGCCAAGCGACATGGCTTTACCACGCTCTTCCTTGCCGGCTCCGGATAAGAAATGCACAGGAATATCTTTGGTCTGGGGATGTGCCTTGAGCCGTTCCATGACATCCCAGCCATCTATGCCCGGCAAGCCAATATCCAAAATAATGGCACTAGGGCGATGTTGGGTAGCATATTCAAGCCCACTTTCACCATCTTCACAAACATGCCCTTCCAGGCCATAGTCGGCGGCCAGATCAACCAGCACTTGGGCGAAAGTCGTGTCATCTTCGATGATCAGCACGTCTTTTTCTTGCACCTGAAACTCGCTGAGCGTTTTATTTTCCTCGGGCGTCACAGAAGCTGATGACTGACTTGCCGAAGGCGGTACGGATGCCGCGCCCCCATCATCAATGCCCGACTCAACGCTGGCCTCATGACCAATTGGCAAGTAAAGCGTAAAGGTAGTGCCTTTGCCCTCGCCCTCACTATACAGCCCAATCTCACCGTTCAGCAGGCGCGCCAGCTCACGAGAAATAGTCAGCCCCAGACCGGTGCCGCCATAC
>CAYVZZ010000051.1:0-9631 GCA_964456185.1 uncultured Alcanivoracaceae bacterium | reverse complement strand
CTTGCTGAAAGGCTTCAAATACAAGCCGCTGTTTATCTTCCGGTATGCCAACACCTGTATCGCGTATCGCCAGTTTTACGGTGCCTGTCGCGGTAAGGTCACGAACAGGCAGCATTTCACCTTCTTCAGGACGCGTGATAGAAAAGGTCACACTCCCCTCATCGGTAAACTTCAGGGCATTGGAAAACAAGTTCTTAATGATTTGTTCAACACGGTGCTGGTCGGTGTAAATGCAATCAGGCAAATCATCGCCCAGCTCAACGTCAAATTTGATGCCTTTTTCTTCAGCCATATGGGCAAAACTACGCTGAAATGCCTCGCTGAAATCACTCGGTTTAATGGTATCAATAACGACATCCATCTTGCCTTCTTCGATTTTCGAAATATCAAGAATGTCATTAATCAAGGCAAGCAAATCACTGCCGGCAGAATGAATCACCTGCGCATGCTCAACCTGTTTATCGGTGAGCGTGCCCTGCTTATTGCTGCTGAGTGAGTTGGATAATATGAGAATCGAATTGAGCGGGGTGCGCAGTTCGTGGCTCATCGTTGAGAGAAACTGCGACTTATACTTACTTGATAGCTCCAACTCGCGAAGCTTGTCGGATAAGTCATCATGCAGTTTTTCCAACTCTGCATTTTTGTCGCTAAGCTCCTTTTTCTGCTCAGCCAACATGTTCGCTTGAGACTCAAGCTCTTCGTTGGTAACCCGTAATTCTTCCTGTTGCGCCTGAAGGCTCTCCTCAGAGGCCTTTAATGCCTGAGTTTGTGATTCAAGCTCTTCATTGGTCGCGCGCAGCTCTTCTTGCTGTTCTTGCAGCTTGGATTCCGACAGGCTGAGTTCCATGGCCTGCTGCTCCAAATCATCATTGACGCTACGCATCTCTTCCTTTTGACGCTCTAGCTCACTGGCCTGATCTTGTGTTTGTTGCAGCATCGCTCGCAAGCGCACTCGGTTACGCGCTGTTTGTACCGCGATGGCAATGGCATCAACGCCCTTGCTCAAAATGGCCATATCATGGGAATCAAATTGGCGAAATGCCGCCAACTCAAGCACCCCCTGCAATTCATCCTCATGCAATATAGGCGTAACGATAACGGTGGCTGGTTTCGCTGTACCGGTGGCCGACTGCACCGCCAAATAATCATCCGGCACATCGGTTAAAAGAATCTGCTGCTTTTCTAGTGCACACTGACCGACGATTGACTCACCCAGTGCAAAGACATTACCTAGATGTTTACGCTGATTAAGACCGTAAGAGCTAGACAGCTCAAGTTTCTTCTCTTCTTCATTAAAGGTATAGAAGGCACCAAGCTGTGCACTGAGTGACGGCACCAGATAACCCAGCAAGTTGCTACCGAGCTGCCTGACATCCAACTCGCCACGCAGCTGATTATTGAGTTCGGCCAGCAACTTGGCCGCATGTTCGCGCCGGTCATCTTCTTCTGCCTTTTCAGCCAAGATGCGGCTCAACCGATCAATGGCCGATAATAGCTGACCCGCTTCGTCGCGCCGCCCCGTGCGTATCTCTTGACCCCAGTTTCCCTCACCAATGGAGTTGGCCACATCGACTGCATAGTCTAACGGTCGCTTCATTGAAGTGGCCGACAAGCCAACCACGCCTAACAAAGCCGCAATACAGATAAGACCAACTGCCAGCTGGAGCGGCGTCAGTTGGGATAGGTAAAAGGCATAACCGAGATATGCCAAGAATATGATGGCCGCAGGCAAGGCAACTGCGTACATCTTTTGTCGAATGGTCAGATTATTAAACCACTGCATTCACCCACTCCTCACTTAAAAGGCAGCATTACATACTATAAGGCAGCTTCCACTCACACCAATCATTCAATCAAGCTGCGAGCATAGTGCTAGCAATACAATGAAGAAGATTGCCTAACGACTTGAAGCCAAACGGCTAACGCTGAGTCTATCATACATTCAATAGCTTGCTTTAAATCAACTATTTGACCAAAAAAACCACGCTCAGGTTTGTAGTTAATTCGATTCTGGCCTATCATTCACCCCACGGGAAGCGGCGTGAGTTCCGGCCGCAACTCGGTACTGGTTTGACGTTATCCGGAGAACAACTACGTGGCATCAGAAGCACTTCAACTTTTAGCGAGTCACTGGGCCTTTAGCATCTTTCTTGCCTTGGTTCTCGTCATCATCTGCGCCATGATCGGCATTTCTTATTTTCTGGGCGGCCGCGACACCGGGCGCGCCAAACACGAACCCTTCGAATCCGGGGTGGTTTCTTCCGGCTCTGCCCAACTCCGACTCTCGGCCAAGTTCTATTTGGTCGCCATGTTTTTCGTTATTTTCGATATCGAAGCACTGTTTCTGTACGTTTGGGCTATCTCCATGCGCGAAACAGGCTGGGCCGGTTTTATCGAAGCCGTCATATTCATTAGCATACTGCTGGCTGGGCTAGCCTACCTGTGGCGCATCGGCGCCCTGGACTGGTCGCCCGAGCAACGACGCCGGCAACTGGCTCGACGCCAACAAATAAAGGCGCGTAAAAAAGCCTGATTGCCATTTAAGAGGGAAAAATGAAATACACCCTGACCAAAGCGGATCCTGGTGGCGCTCGCTACCCTATGCAACAAAAGCAGCGCGGTCTGCCCGATCCGATGGAAGAGCAAGTACACCGCAATGTACTGATGGGTCGCTTGGAAGACTGGCTCCATAAAGGAGTTAACTGGGGTCGCAAAAACTCGCTCTGGCCTTACAACTTCGGCCTTTCCTGCTGCTACGTTGAAATGACCACCGCCTTTACCGCGCCTCACGATGTGGCACGTTTTGGTGCGGAAGTTATGCGTGCCTCTCCGCGTCAGGCCGATTTCATGGTCATCGCCGGCACCTGCTTCATCAAGATGGCACCCATCATTCAGCGCCTTTACGAACAAATGCTTGAACCCAAATGGGTGATTTCCATGGGAGCCTGTGCCAACTCTGGCGGCATGTACGACATCTATTCTGTGGTTCAAGGCGTTGATAAGTTCTTGCCCGTCGATGTGTACATCCCCGGCTGCCCTCCGCGCCCGGAAGCCTTTTTACAAGGCCTGCAACTATTACAAGACTCTATTCAAGAAGAACGCCGCCCCTTGTCTTGGGTGGTCGGTGAGCAAGGTGTTTATCGTGCTGAAATGCCCGCACGACGTGACCAGCTCAAAGAAGAACGCAATCGCGCTACGATTCTTCGTCCCATGGACGAAGTGTAAGCCGACGACAGGTACCGATTAATGCCAGATGTTGCTACCGCCGCCACGCCTCAAGTCGTAACAGAACTGTTTGACCAGTTTGGTGACGACAATTTTGTGGTGCAAAACACGGTTGATAATCTACCTACCCTGTGGGTAGAGCGTAGTCAGCTCGTTAATGTACTGCGCTTTTTACGCCAACTGCCACAGCCCTATTCCATGCTTTTTGACCTGTCTGGCTTGGACGAGCGCTTGCGCACCCATCGCAAAGGGCTACCCGATTCCGATTTCACTGTTTTTTACCATCTGCTTTCAGTCGATCGCAATAGCGACATCCGTATTAAAGTCGCCTTGAAAGAAGGCGATCTAAAACTACCGACAATTACCGGCATTTTCCCTAACGCCAACTGGTATGAGCGTGAAGTCTGGGACATGCTCGGCATTGATTTTGAAGGCCACCCGCACCTAACGCGTATTTTGATGCCGCCCACTTGGGATGGTCACCCCTGGCGCAAAGATTATCCGGCGCGTGCCACCGAGTTTGATCCTTATCAGTTGGACGCCGCCAAGCAAGATGCCGAACAGGAAGCTTTGCTTTTCAATCCTGAAGAATGGGGCATGAAGCGCGGCACCGAAGACGAGGACTTCATGTTCCTCAATCTCGGCCCCAACCACCCGTCTGCTCACGGTGCTTTCCGTATTGTGTTGCAACTGGATGGTGAAGACATCGTCGATTGTGTGCCAGACAATTGCTAAAACCATCGCGGCGCGGAAAAAAATGCCGAGCGTCAAAGCTGGCACAGCAACATTACCAACACCGACCGCAATTATTATCTCGGCGGCGTGATGAATGAGCTACCCTATTTGTTGGCCGTTGAAGACCTGGCCGGTATTAAAGTGCCCGATCGCGCCAACACCATTCGCATCATGATGAGCGAATTCTTCCGTATCACCAGTCACCTGTTGTTCTTGGGCACTTATATCCAGGACGTGGGTGGCATGAGCCCGGTTTTCTATACCTTTACCGACCGCCAAAAGGCCTATGATGTCATTGAAGCCGTTACCGGCTTCCGGATGCATCCGGCTTGGTTCCGTATCGGTGGTGTAGCACATGATCTACCCAAAGGCTGGGACAAATTGGTGAAACCCTTCATCGATTGGTTGCCCAAGCGCCTGGACGAGTATGTAAATGCCGCCATGCGCAACTCGATTTTGATTGCCCGTACCAAAGGTGTGGCGCAATACAACAAGCAAGAAGCTCTCGACTGGGGTGTAACCGGTGCAGGTTTGCGTGCCACCGGCGTCGAATATGACTTGCGTAAAGCGCGTCCCTATTGCGGCTTCGAAAACTTCGAATTTGACGTACCCACTGCCGAGCATGGCGACGCCTATGATCGCGCCATGGTGCGTATCGAAGAAATGCGTCAAAGTCTGCGGATTATCCAGCAATGTCTCGATAATATGCCGGCCGGCGACTATAAAGCGGATCACCCGCTGGCCTGCCCGCCGCCTAAAGACCGTACCAAGCAAGACATTGAAACCCTGATTCACCATTTCCTTGGCGTGACTTGGGGTCCGGTTATGCCGGTTGGCGAATGTGTTCGCCCAGTTGAAACAACCAAAGGCATTACCAGCTTTTATGTGCACAGTGATGGTGCGGCGATGAGCTATCGCACGCGAATTCGCACACCCAGCTTCCCGCACTTGCAACAGATTCCCTCGGTGATTCGGAACAGCATGATTCCGGATCTAATCGCCTATTTGGCTTCCATTGACTTTGTGATGGCTGATGTCGACCGATAACACAGATAACGAAAAAGTGATTACACTCACCTCTCAAGCGCCCGAACCCTTCGAGCTGCACCCTGATGACAAGGCGGCAATCGAAGAAGAGATGTCGCATTACGATAATCCGCGTGCGGCCAGTATCGGTGCCCTGAAAGTTGTTCAAGAGCGCCATGGCTGGGTGCCGGATGCTGCCATGCCGATAATTAGTAACGTCATTGGTATTAGCGTGGCCGACTTGGAAGGTGTCGCCACCTTCTACAACATGATTTTCCGTCAACCTGTTGGACGTAATGTCATTAAAATTTGCGACAGCATCGCTTGCCACCTTACCAATTACCAAGTGTTAGTTGAGCGGGTAACCGAGCGTTTTGGCATTGCCTATGGCGAAACAACCAGTGACGGCCGCTTTACCCTCTTGCCGGTTGCCTGCTTGGGTGCCTGTGATAAAGGCCCGGTTATCATGATTAACGACGACACCCATTTTAACGTGTCAGTCGATAAGCTGGATCAGATTCTGGAGCAGTACCAATGACCATTTCCGCAGAAAATCGGCCGCTCACTTGGCGTCTGCGCGAAGATGGCGCTCCGGTATATCTTGAAGAATATCTGGCAAAAGAAGGCTATCAAGGGCTTAAAAAAGCCGTTGAGTTGCCGCCAGAAGATATCACCAAAATCATCAAAGATGCCAACCTTCGTGGGCGTGGTGGCGCTGGTTTCCCGGCCGGCATTAAGTGGAGCCTCATTCCCATGGGCGACGATGCGCCCAAGGACAAATACCTCGTCTGTAATGCCGACGAAATGGAACCTGGCACCTTCAAAGACCGCCTGCTCATGGAACAGCTACCGCACCAGTTGGTAGAAGCCATGATGATTGTCGGCTACGCCATTCAGGCCAGCCGCGCCTATATTTTCTTGCGTGGCGAATACATTGAGGCAGCCGACCACCTCAATAAGGCCATCGACGAAGCCAAAGCTGCCGGTTTTGTGGGTAACAACATTCTTGATACCGGCTTTAATTTGCCGCTAGTCGTTCATACTGGCGCGGGTCGCTATATTTGTGGCGAAGAGACTGCTCTCATCAACTCGCTGGAAGGCCGTCGTGCCAATCCGCGCGCCAAGCCGCCCTTCCCGCAAATCGCCGGATTGTGGGGCAAACCTACTGTCGTGAACAATGTCGAGACGCTTAACAACGTACCCGGCATTATGGTGCGCGGCGCCGATTGGTATAAAGGCCTCTCTAAAAATCCGGATACCGACCCGGGCACAAAAATGTTTGGCTGCTCCGGTCGCGTAAAGAATCCCGGTACTTGGGAGCTTCCTTTTGGCGTAACAGCGCGTGAATTGCTCGAAGAGCACGCCGGTGGCATGCAAGATGGCCTGTCACTAAAATGCTGGCTGCCGGGTGGTGGTTCCACCGCTTTCCTTGGTCCTGAGCACCTCGATTTGGTGATGGATTTTGACACCATCGGTAAAGCACGCAGCCGGATGGGCACAGGTCTCATGATGGCGGTCGATAGTGAACAGCGCATCGTATCTGTATTAAAGAATTTGGAAATCTTTTTTGCCCGTGAATCCTGTGGCTGGTGCACACCCTGTCGTGACGGCCTGCCCTGGACGGCGAAATTGTTGGATGCCATCGAAAACGGCAATGGTCAGAAAGGCGATTTGGACAAGCTGCTCCAGATGGCGCGTTTCATGGGGCCTGGCAAAACCTTCTGTGCCCACGCGCCCGGCGCCGCTATGCCGTTGACCAGTGGTATTCATATGTTCCGCGATGAGTTGGAACAAGGCATAAAATAAGTAATCGAGGCGCAGTAAACACTGCACCGTTTGACAAACAACGTTAGGCAGACAAAACCCATGGCAACAATTCATGTGGATGGCAAAGACTACGAGGTGGACGGGTCAGACAACCTGTTAAGCGCCTGTTTGTCGCTGGGTCTGGATATCCCCTATTTTTGCTGGCACCCTGCGCTCGGCAGCGCCGGCGCTTGCCGTCAATGTGCGGTAAAACAATACCAATGCCCAGATGATACCCGTGGCCGTTTGGTCATGTGCTGCATGACGCCCGCATCTGATGGCACTTACATCTCCATTGAAGATGAAGAAGCCCGCGCTTTCCGCAAGAGCGTTATCGAGTGGTTAATGGTCAACCATCCACACGATTGCCCTGTTTGCCCAGAAGGCGGTAACTGCCACCTTCAAGACATGACTGTCATGAGTGGTCATAGTCGTCGTGAATACCGCTTCACCAAGCGCACTCACAAAAATCAGGATCTCGGCCCCTTTATCGAGCACGAGATGAACCGTTGTATTGCCTGTTATCGCTGTGTGCGTTTTTATCAGGATTACGCCGATGGCGACGATCTAAACGTCTTTGGTGCGCACGATAATGTTTACTTTGGTCGTCAAGAGGACGGCCCCTTTGAAAACGAATTTTCCGGCAATCTGGTCGAAGTCTGTCCGACTGGCGTATTTACCGACAAAACGCATAACCACCGCTACAACCGTAAGTGGGACATGCAGTATGCGCCCAGCATCTGCCAAGGCTGCAGCCTAGGCTGTAACATCAGCCCCGGTGAGCGTTACGGTGAATTGCGCCGTATCGAAAACCGTTACAACGGCGAAGTAAACCGTTACTTCCTGTGCGATCGTGGCCGCTTTGGCTTTGGTTTCAATAACCGTAATGATCGCCCCAAATTAACCTTAATGAATGCAGGCAGCGATTCTGAACAACAACTGGAATCGCACAATGCCCTCGCCTCGGCTGCAGAGCTGTTACGTAACAACAATCGCGTAATCGGCATTGGTTCACCGCGTGCCAGCATCGAATCCAACTACGTATTAAAACAACTTGTTGGAGCCGATAACTATTCCACTGGTATGAACAGCGTCGACAAACAGTTGGTCGACCACATTCGCGACATCCAACAAAGCACACCGGCTCACATCCCGTCGCTTTTCGAGTTAGAAGATCGTGATGCCATTTTGATATTAGGTGAAGACCTCACACAGACCGCGCCAAGAGCGGCTTTGGCATTACGCCAAGCGGTGAAATCAAAACAAGTCAGCCTGGCGGCCAAGAAGAAACTGGAAGCCTGGCGTGCAGCCGCTCTCATTAGCGTTGCGCAAGAAGATCGTTATCCGCTTTTCCAAACCAGCTTTAGCAGAACGCGCCTCGATGACGCCGCTGCGGCCACTTATCGCGCTGTAGCTGACGACCAAGCACGTTTGGGCTTTGCCGTTGCGCATTTAATTGATGCGGATGCACCCGCTGTCGAAGGACTGGATGACACTCAGAACGCCTTGGCACAAGACATTGCCAACGCTTTGTTGGCCGCTGACCGTCCACTGGTTGTGTCAGGCACAGGCAGCGCCTCACAGACAGTTATTGACGCTGCAGCCAATATCGCTCAGGCGCTACACAATAAAGGCAAATCACCGGCGTTAAGCTATGCCGTGCCCGAAGCCAACAGCTTGGGTGTATCGCTACTCGATGGCATGCCCGTAGAACGCGCACTATCCGCCATCACCAATGGCGACGCTGATGCACTGATCGTGCTGGAAAATGATCTTTATCGTCGCACCGACAGCCGTTTGGTCGATGAAGCACTTGAGCATGTTAAACCGGTGGTCATCAATCATCAGATGAACCCCACTAGCCAACGTGCCTACTTCTTGCTACCAACCGCGACCTTTGCCGAAGGCGATGGCACCTTGATTAATAACGAGGGCCGCGCACAACGTTTCTTCCAGGTGTACGACCCCAATTATTACGATGAGTCCATTCAAGTGCGCGAAAGCTGGAGCTGGCTAGCCGCCTTGAAACAGGCCATTGCTCAAGAAACCATTACATCGGCCAAGTTCGATAAGATTTGCGCTCAATGTGAAGCTGACAACCCGCAGTTGAAAGGCATTGTGGCCGCTGCTCCTGATTCCAGTTCGCGCATCAAAGGCATGAAGGTGGCTCGTTCTCCCCATCGTTACAGTGGCCGCACCGCACAACGTGCTGCAGTTAATGTGCATGAGCCGCGCGTCACGCAAGACAAAGACAGTGCGCTCGCCTTCTCTATGGAAGGCTATGCGGGCGACGAGCGTCCCGGCTCCATGATTCCGTTTGCTTGGGCACCGAAGTGGAACTCACCACAAGCTTGGAACAAGTTGCAAGACAAGGTGGGTGGCAAATTGCGTGGCGGTGATCCGGGCGTTCGACTCTTTGATGCGCAGGATGTAACCGATGCTAAGGGCTACTTCACTGAGGTACCCACCGCCTTCACGCCTGATGACAAATTGTTGGCGCTACCTTTGCACCATATTTTTGGTAGCGATGAGTTGTCGGCACGCTCCGAGGCGATGCAACCACAACTAGTGAAGCCATACATCAGCATCAACCAAGCCGATGCCGAACGCCTTGGCTTATCTCAAGACGACAAAGTCGACATCGTGTCACTGGAATGGCAGCAATTGCCTTTGCAAATCGACCCAGACCTGCCGACTGGCACGCTTGGCCTGCCCGTTGGCTTAACCGGTCAACCTTGGTGGACGCCCAACCAGCGTGTCAACCTGGATAAAGGAGAGGCCTGAGGGGATTGGATGCTATCTTCACACCGGAAGTTACGGCCATCACTCTGGCCAGCTT
>CAYVZZ010000050.1:0-16735 GCA_964456185.1 uncultured Alcanivoracaceae bacterium | reverse complement strand
CAATCTGCTCTTCTTTTGCCATGGATTATGCTATCCCTCTTTTGCTATGAGGGCGCAATTGTGCCGCAAAATATCGATTGCTGCAAAGAACTGATGTAAAACTAGTCGAGTGGCTGCCAACCGAAGGGGGTTTGTTGTTGAAGTGGGCCGAAATCGGCCTTGTAGGCCATCTTTCTGCAGGCTTTAACGAGGTAGCCTAGGTAAAGATAGGGCAGTTTGTTTTTCTGACAGTGGTGGATTTGCCACAAAATAGCATAGGTGCCTAGGCTGCGTTTTGATTCATCGGGATCGAAAAACGAATAAACGGCGGACAGCCCATCATCCAATTGATCGGCAACGGAAACCGCCACCAGTTTGTCGTGATGCCGAAAACAGATGAAAACCGTTTTAGCCCAGTAGCTATCAAGAAAACGGATGAATTGATCGGTGGAAGGGGGGTACATCTCTCCGTCGGCATGGCGTGCCTCGATATAACGGGCATAGAGTGAGTAGATTTCATCGTTGCAGCGGAGCCGGTCGAAGGTAACCTCTAGATCAGTGTTTTGTTTGATGATGCGACGAAAACGACGCTTTGGCGTGAAGTGGGATACATCGATCCGTAGCGGCAAACAGGCTTGGCAGTCAGCGCAACTGGGGCGATAGAGAAAATCGCCACTACGACGGAAGCCTTTACGTGATAATCGAGATTGAATATCAGGCGTAACATCCACATCAGGGTCAAGAAAAAGGGTAGCGGCCTTTTCCCCTGGCAGGTAGTGACAGTCGTGTTCTTCTGTTTTGAAGAACTTGAAGTGCGATAGGTCAGTCATCTTGGGCGATTAGGCGGTGTTTTCCTTGTCAGCGCCTTCTTTGTTTGTTTTTTCTTCTTCTGAATCGGCTACGTTATTTGAAAGCACATAAACTTCCAAACCAGCGTCTGTAAGCAGGTAGGCCGCGAGATCCGCGTTTGCGGCATCCGAGGCGAAAATGACGTAATTGAACTCGCTTTCGAGATTGTTTAATTCACCGCGCAATTCACTCAGCGGAACAGCACGAGCCCGTGGAATGCGATCGTACTTGGATTCGGCCTTGGGACGCACGTCAATCATGACGAAGGGGCGGTCGCTTTCTTCTTTGAGTGATTCCAGTTCATCATCGGTTACATGACGAATAACCAGATCTTGTAGTAAATCACGAAACTGGTCCTTGTCGAGTTGCATCATTTCACCGTCGCTGGCCATGACGATGCTGGCGTTGCGGGGTTTGTCAGAAATTAGCGATTCGACACCAAAGAATTGCCCGGGACCGATAGTGGCAACAATATGACGTTGTCCGTTTTGTTGTTGTGTGTAAACGAGGGCGTAGCCTTGCTTGCATACAAAAGCCATTTCACCTGATTCGCCTTGCTCGACAACGGTGTCTCCCATGTCGACTTCGATGGCTTTGAAGTGCGAGAAGAGTGACTGGATTTGTGTGGGCGGAATTTGTGAAAAAAGGCCGGACTGCAGCAACACTGACATCCAGCCGTCATCGTCATCGTAAACGCTGCCGGGTTGATTGTTGCAAGTTTCGATCCACTCCTCAATCAGCGCCAGCTTGTCCTTGTCGATACGATAGACGACAGCGTCTTGTGTGGTGATGGCCGAGACGCTGTGCGTGGGGAAGTTATCGAGCGCGAGATAATTTTCATCATCGTCAGCTGCAAAGGTTTCTATTTGGAAGTCGGCATCAGCTAAATCGAGTGTGCCATCAACTAAAAAGTAGGCGTAATCGTCTGCTTGGTCACGTTTAAAGAGAACACGTTTGGCGGGTATGTCTAAGCAGGTGACATGCGTGATAACGCGTTCTAAATGAGATGTTGATAGTCCGTCGAAGGGGACGAAGTGTTTAAGTTTGTCGCTGTTGGCAGCGCTAGGCATGGTGAGAACCCTGTTATTTTTATCGTTAATTCATTGATACCCTCGTGCGAGCCTGTGTTCAAGCGCGCACGAGGAAAATAAATGATTTTTGACAATTGGCTCTGCAGCTAGGATGTAAAAGCCACGTCTTGGTGGTTCAGATACCGCTAAAGTGCTCGATGGCCAATGTCATTGCGATAAAACGCCTGATCCCAACTGATTTTCTGACAGCCAGCATAAGCGGCGTTTTGTGCTTGTTGTAGGGTGTCACCCAAGGCGGTGACACAAAGCACGCGGCCGCCATTAGTCACTATGCGCTCACCCTCTAGCTTGGTGCCAGCATGAAACACTTTGGTGTTGTTGGTGTTGGCCTCGTTAATGCCACTAATGGCGTTGCCTTTTTCATATTGAAGCGGGTAACCGCCAGCAGCCATTACAACGCCTAAAGCAGGGCGTGCATCCCATTCGATGGTGGTGTTATCCAGCTGGGCATCCAGAGCCGACTGAATTAACGATGCAAAATCAGATTGCAGTCGCATCAGGATAGGCTGTGTTTCCGGGTCACCAAAACGGCAATTGAATTCAATAACTTTTGGATTACCCTGGTCGTCGATCATTAGGCCGGCGTAAAGGAAGCCGGTATAAGGCGTGCCATCGGCAACCATGCCGGCCAGCGTGGGCTTAATGATGTCATTCATGACGCGCGCATAGACATCATCTGTCACCACGGGGGCTGGTGAGTAAGCCCCCATGCCGCCCGTGTTAGGGCCGGTGTCGCCTTCGTGGGCGCGTTTGTGGTCTTGACTGGTGGCCAAGGGGAGCACTTGGGTGCCATTGGCCATGACGATAAAGCTGGCTTCCTCACCAAATAGACATTCTTCAATCACCACACGATGCCCGGCATCGCCAAAACGATTGCCGTCGAGCATATCGCGTACGGCACCTTCGGCTTCTTCTAATGTTTCAGCCACAATGACGCCTTTACCGGCGGCCAAACCATCGGCCTTGATGACAATAGGTGCGCCTTGCTGGCGCACATAGGACAGCGCCTCATCTACATCAGTAAAAGCTTGATAGGCCGCCGTGGGGATTTGGTGACGCTGCAGGAAGGCTTTGGTGAATGCTTTGGAGCCTTCCAGTTGTGCCGCTGCTTTTTCGGGGCCGAAGCAGGGCAGGCCTTGGCTGCGGAACTGATCCACAATGCCGGCGACTAGCGGGGCTTCCGGGCCGACAACGGTAAAAGCAACCTGCTGCTCTTTGGCAAAGCTGGCCAAGCCGTCAATGTCCATGACATCAATGGCTACGTTTTCCAAACCGTTTTCCAATGCCGTACCGGCATTACCCGGTGCCACGAAGACGGTATCGACATTGGCCGATTGAGCGAGCTTCCAGGCCAGTGCGTGTTCGCGTCCACCACTGCCAATAACCAAAAGTTTCATTTTGCGTGCGTTCCCTTTGCGTATAAATTAATGGCGGAAGTGGCGCATGCCGGTGAATACCATCGCCATGCCGGCTTCATCGGCGGCGGCAATGGTTTCGTTATCGCGAATGGAGCCGCCCGGCTGGATAACGGCTTTAATACCAGCCTTGGCAGCATTATCGATGCCGTCACGGAAGGGGAAGAAAGCATCCGATGCCATTACCGCGCCAGGAACCGGAATGCCTGCCAGCTCTGCTTTTTCACCGGCAATGCGTGCCGAATTAACGCGGCTCATTTGGCCAGCGCCTACGCCAACGGTTTGCCGGTTGCGCGCATAAAGAATGGCATTGGACTTCACATACTTAACGACTTTCCAGGCGAACAATAGGTCGCGGATTTCGTCTTCGGTAGGTTGGCGCTGGGTAACGATTTTGAGGTCGTCGGCACCAATGATGCCCAAGTCTTGCTGTTGTACGAGCAAGCCACCGGTGACACGTTTGTAGTCGTATTGCGGCTGACGCTGGTTCCAAGCGGGCAAGTCGCCACACTCTAGTGCGCGGACATTTTTCTTGGCTTGGATGGCGGCTAGCGCCTCGGCGCCGATGCGCGGGGCAATAATGACCTCGACAAACTGACGCTCAATGATGGCGGTAGCGGTTTCTGCATCCAGCTCGCGGTTGAAAGCGACAATGCCACCAAAAGCTGATTCGCTGTCTGTGGCAAAGGCTAAATCGTAGGCTTTACGGATGCCGCCTTCGTTATCGGGTACGACGGCAACGCCGCAGGGGTTGGCGTGCTTGACGATGACACAGGCGGGCTCTGCAAAGCTTTTTACGCATTCCAGTGCGGCATCTGTGTCAGCAATGTTGTTGTAAGACAGTGCTTTGCCGTGTAGCTGTTTGCTGTTGGAAATACAGGCTTGGGCAACAGATTCTTCTTTATAGAAGGCCGCCGTTTGGTGCGGGTTTTCGCCATAGCGCAGGTCTTGCGCTTTGTCGAAGTTCAAGTTCATGCTGCGCGGGTATTCTTTGTCATCGCCATCGAGCTTGGTGCCAAAGTGGTTGGCAATGGTGCTGTCGTAACGGGCGGTGTGCTCGAATACTTTAACGGCGAGGTCGAAGCGTAGTGCATCGCTCAGCGCGTTATTGTTGGCATCCATGTCGTCGAGAATGCGTTGGTAATCGGCTACATCGGTTACGACGCCAACGTGTTTATGATTTTTGGCGGCAGAACGCAGCATAGTCGGGCCGCCAATGTCGATGTTTTCAATGGCATCGGCCAGGGTGCAATCGGGCTTGGCAATGGTTGCTGCGAAGGGGTAAAGGTTGACGACAATCAGGTCAATGTAGTCAATGCCATGCTCTTGGGTAACGGCGTCGTCTTCACCTCGGCGACCCAGAATGCCTCCATGAATGAGGGGGTGCAGGGTTTTTACCCGGCCATCCATCATTTCAGGAAATTTGGTGTAATCGGAAACTTCGGTGACATCAATGCCGGCTTCGTTGAGTTTGCGGTAGGTGCCGCCGGTGGAAAGAAGGGAAACACCGCGTTCCACCAATGATTGGGCGAATTCTACCACGCCGTTTTTGTCGGATACGCTGATCAATGCACGTTTGATTGCCTGGCTCATAATGTCATCTCACGTTTTATCGAGAAAAAAGAAAGGGCAGTGACCTGCCCAGTTGTTGTGCATTTTGTGACATGCCCGTTTTAGAGCATGTTGTATTGCTTGAGCTTCTTACGCAGCGTACCGCGATTAAGGCCAAGCACTTTGGAGGCACGAGTTTGATTGCCACGGGTAAATTCCAAGACTTTTTCCAGCATGGGAATTTCCATTTCGGCAAGCACGATTTGGTAAAGGTCGTTAACGTCTTCGCCGTCGAGGTGTTGAAAGTAGTCGGCTAATGAACGACGTACACAATTGCGCAAGGTATCGCGGGTTTCACTTTGGGCCAGCGTTAAGTGTGGTTGATGCTGTGCGCGCTTGCTGGGCGTGTCGGTGTCGAATGCTTTGGCAGTGGTGCTTTTCATCTGGCTCATTTGGCTCATCTGGCAAGGATCCCCTGAATGTTCGCCTGTGTGGTGATCACATGTGCTGCTTTGTGACCTTGTTTAGTAAAAGAAGTTGGCAACCAGTTGACGTTGCTGGTCGGCATCGTCTAATTGGTTGAAGCGGCGCCGGAATTCCTCTCCGCCGGGCAGATCTCGCACATACCACCCAACATGTTTGCGCGCTATTTTGACACCATGTTGCTTGCCATAATGGCGATGCAACCCGTCGAGGTGATGATCAATCAAGCGTGCAATTTCAGTCGTGTCGGGAGATGCCTTGTGCAGGCCGGTTGTCAGGTAATGGCGGACTTCGTCGAAGATCCACGGATTGCCCTGAGCGCCACGGCCAATCATGATACCACTCGCGCCAGTGGATTCCAGTACTTCCCGTGCTTTTTCGGGGGTGGTGATGTCGCCATTCGCAAAAATAGGTAAATTTACGGCTGCCACCACCGCTTTGATAGTGTCGTATTCGGCCACGCCTTTGTAGCGGTCAGCTCGGGTGCGCCCGTGTACGGCGATGGCTGATACACCGGCGTTTTCGGCAATCTTGGCGATGGCTACCGCGTTGCGGTGGTCGTGATCCCAACCGGTGCGACATTTGAGTGTAACGGGCACCTCGACTGCGTCGACAACGGCTTCAAGTATGCGCTTCACGTTATCTTCGTCTTGCAATAGGGCAGAGCCCGCCGCGCGCTTGAGGACTTTTTTTGCAGGGCAGCACATGTTGATGTCAATGATTTGCGCGCCCAGCTTGACGTTCTCCTGCGCCGCTTCGGCCAGCTGCGCGGGCTCGGAGCCAGCAATTTGTACAGACACTATGCCGGGCTCTTTGTGATGCGGCAGTCGGTTACGGCTTTTACGCGAGTTCCACAGCTTGGTGTTGGCGGTGATCATTTCGGTGACCACGAGCCCGGCACCTTGATCATGGCAAAGGCGTCGAAAGGGAAGGTCAGTAACGCCAGCCATTGGCGCAAGTGCTAAACGGTTTTTGAGCTGATAGGGGCCGATGCGCGGCCCTGCTAACTCGTCAGTGTGTAGGCTGGCGTCAGGCATGGTCGGGTGGCAGTAGTGTAAGTGCGTAGTTTTTGGCGTGAGCGCCCGGATCGGTAATACGGAAAGATAAGTGTACCCGAGAATGGGCGGGCAGGGTTTTCATGCCTTTCATGCTGTCTTGCAGATAGTTTGATGGAGAAAAAATACCGGCCGCGAGTAGCTTATTGTCCATATTACGAAAACGTAGCTTGAGACGAGGGAAAGGCTGAGCAAAGTCGGCTTGGTTATGCAATAACAGGTCGACCAAAAGCACACCTTCCTGGTTGCTTACCGTACGCACCAGCAGGTTGGTGGCCTGCAGTTTATTGATGTCGCTCGAACTGGGCAATTCACATTGCAGCAACAAACAAGCTTGTTTGTAAAAAGGCCGCCAAGCGCTGCTGCGCGCCAGCTGGTTGAAGTTGAACACCATGTATTGGGCAACAAAAATGAATACGAGCAGTAACGAGAGGCTGGTCCACTTAATAAAGTAGCTGGTGCTGTCGTGAGGCTTACTGGATGAGGGAGATGACGCGGGTACATCCTGCCCCAAGGTGACGATGCCGAAGTCGTCTTCGTTGAAATCAAATAGAGACGACGGAGCACTGGGGCGTTTCTTGCTCGGTGGCTTGTTGTGAGTCTTCTTTGGTTTAGTGGTTTCTTTGGCTTTTTTCGGTGCCTTGGGCGCTTCTTCTTCCTGTTCTTCCGCTTGTTCCAGTAGAGCCTTTGCCCAATCTTCGTCGTCGTCAACGTGTTGGTTACTACGGCCAGCGCCCTTCGCATTGCTGAAATCATCAGGGTTAAAGTCGGTGAAGCCACCGGCTTCAATGCCTTCTAGCTCATCACTTACTTCAATTTCATCGCCTAAACTAAGCTCATCATCGTCTTCGATATGATTAAGGTGCTCTAGCGGCTCTTCTGGCATTTGCCAGCGGCTGCCTGTTGAGCGCTTTTTCTGCGGCGGTGGGGCGTCTGCCGGTTCTTCCTCTGCTTCTTCTGCAAGGAGTTGCTCAGCCCAGCTTTCATCTGTCGGGTCAGCGGTTTTTTTCTTGGGGGCCGAGGCTGCGACCGGTTTTGTGCGAGTCGCGGGTTTGGTTGGAGTGGGAGCGGCCTGTCCAACTAAATGATCGAGCGCCTGAAAAGGCTTTAGGCAGCTGCCACAGCGTACCAAACCATTAGCTTGGTCGAGGTGTTCCTGCGTGATGGAAAATTGGGTCTCACAGTGGGGGCACTGGGTTTTATATTGTTTATTCATCCTGATGCGGTCTGCCCTTTGACGTTTATCCTGAATAATCCGCTGATTAGCGCAATTTTACCGTGATGATATCGACAAATGAATGTATTGAATACCTTATGCGGCTTTCGAGTGGCTTTTATGCAGTTGTGGAATACTTTATTATAGTTTTATAACTCATTGAGGCTTTACTGCGCTATGAAACTTCAGCAACTCCGATATATCTGGGAAGTCGCTCATCATGACTTGAATGTATCTGCTACCGCTCAGGCGTTATTTACGTCGCAACCGGGCATTAGTAAGCAAATTCGAATGCTGGAAGATGAGCTGGGTGTGGAGGTGTTTGCACGTAGTGGTAAGCATCTAACGCATGTGACGCCGGCTGGTGAAAGTATTTTACGCTTGGCGGGCGATATCATGCAGCGTGTCGAATCCGTTAAGCGTGTGGCGCAAGACTTTCAGGATGAAACGCGTGGCGAGCTGCGCATTGCGACCACACACACGCAAGCGCGCTATGCCTTGCCCAAGGTGATTCACGATTTTTCCAAGCGCTTTCCGCATGTGTCGTTGCACATGCACCAGGGCACGCCACAACAGATTGCCGAAAAAGCTGCTAATGGCGAGGTGGATTTTGCCATTGCCACAGAAGCGTTAGAGCTATTTAGCAACCTGATTATGATGCCGTGTTATCGGTGGAATAGAACGGTGATTGTGCGTCGTGATCATGAGTTGGCGCAAGGCGGTGTGTTGACACTTGAAAAGCTGGCGAAATATCCGATTGTGACGTATGTATTCGGTTTCACTGGACGCAGCAAATTGGATCAAGCGTTTAGTAGCCGCGGGCTGGATCCGTCGGTGGTATTTACCGCCGCCGATGCGGACGTGATCAAAACCTATGTGAAGTTGGGCATGGGCGTGGGGATTGTGGCGCACATGGCTTATGATCGAGAGGAAGACAAGGAACTAATCGCTTTGGATGCCAGCCACTTGTTTGAGCCGAGTGCTACACAGATTGGCTTCCGCCGTGGCACTTTCTTGCGCAGTTATATGTATGACTTTGTTGAGGCGTTTGCGCCGCATTTGACGCGCTCGGTGATCGAGCAGGCGGCCGCTTGCAGCAGCCGCGAAGCCCTTGATCGATTGTTTAAAGATAAGGTCTTGCCGGTCAAGTAACGCTTACTTTTCTGACCAGGCTTTTTGACAATCCAGCAGGGTGGTGCGCAGGTCGTCGTAATTGTGCACTGCCGGGAACTGTGGGAATTCGTCAATGACATTTTGCGGCGCATGGAAAAGGATGCCGGCGTCGGCTTCGGCCAGCATGGTGGTGTCGTTGTACGAATCACCTGCCGCCAAGATGCGGTAATTCAGGCCGTGAAATGCCTGCACGGACTTCCGCTTGGGGTCTTCTTGACGGAGTTTGTAGTCTGTAATGCGGCCATCATCATCTACGACGAGCTTGTGGCAAAGAATGGTGGGGTAGCCGAGTTGGCGCATGAGTGGCTGGGCAAACTCGTAAAAAGTATCTGATAAAATAACCACCTGAAAATGTTCGCGCGCCCAGTTAACAAAATCGGCTGCGCCAGGGAGTGGTGACAAGCCATCGATGACTTGCTGGATGTCATCCAAGCGCAGGTTGTTTTCGTCCAGCAAACGTAAGCGTTGCTTCATCAGCACATCATAGTCGGGAATATCGCGTGTGGTAGCACGCAGTTCATCAATGCCGGTGCGCTCGGCAAAGTTGATCCAGATTTCCGGGATCAATACCCCTTCAAGGTCAAGACAAAGCAAATCCATGGTGTTCCCCGACTGTGTGAATTAAGATGGCGACTGTAGAAGTTTGTGGTGTCAAAAGCAATTGGTGTTACTGCAAACGGCGCTTCAGGCCGGTAATGGCCATGATACGTGTGGAAATTTCTTCGATGGATAAATCGGTCGCATTGAGATGCGGGATGTTATAGCGCGTCAAAATGGCATCGATACCGCGGATTTCGTTTTCCACCTGGCGCATGGACGCATAGCGGCTGTTGGCACGGCGCTCTTTACGAATATTACGTAGACGACTGGCATCCAGCGTTAAGCCAAACAGCTTGTCTTTATAATCCATGAGGCATTCGGGCAGGTTTGGATCGTCAAAGTCGTCTTCGGTTAAAGGGTAGTTGGCTGCGCGTAGCCCAAATTGCAATGCCAGGTACAGGCTGGTGGGCGTTTTACCGCTGCGTGATAGTCCAATTAAGATAATGTCCGCTTTATCGTAATGACGGGTGCGGGCGCCGTCGTCGTTGTCCAAGGCAAAATGCACCGCCTCGATGCGTACGTGGTAGGCCTGTTGGTCGCGAATGGCATGAGTTTGGCCAATCTGATGGGTAGAACGGATGCCTAATGATTGTTCCAGCGGGTCGAGAAACACGGAAAACATATCCAGCACCAGCGCATTGCAGGTGGCGATAATGGCACGTAGCTCGGCGCTGACCAGCGTGGAAAAGACCACCGGTTTATCACCGTCCTCGATGGCTTGCTGGTTAATGTTGTCGACGGCGACGCGTGCATCGTCTGCATTTTGAATAAAGGGGAGGGTGTGCTGGTGCCAATCAACACTATTAAATTGTGCCAAGATGGAATGCCCCAAGGTTTCGGCTGTAATGCCGGTGCCGTCGGATACAAAGAAAACACTACGCTCCATATGGGCTCCCTATGTTGGTTGGAAAGGCGCCATTCAAGCATGAAGCGGCGGTTAAGTCGATTTTTGTTAACGATTGGAGGCTTTTCAGGGCAAAAGAGTGGAAAAATAGTGGTAAATCCCGCAAAATGCGCGCGCCATACTCTATATTTATGAGTGGGTGCTTGACGGCCTGTTTGACGTAGATCGAATTAGGGTGTTTTGCGAATCTTCTTAAATACGTCACCACGATCTTTCCGGATACAAAGGGAGTGCAACCTTGGCGGAATATGTAGCTTGGTTTGAAAACCTGGGAAAAAACGATGTCGAAACCGTAGGCGGTAAAAATGCCTCGCTCGGCGAAATGATCAGCAACCTGTCGGCAGCCGGTGTGTCCGTGCCTGGTGGCTTTGCCACCACCGCAGAAGCGTATCGCGAGTTTCTTGCCCACAACGACCTGACTAACCGAATCAATGATGCCCTGTCCAAACTCGACGTTGATGACGTCAACGAGTTGGCACGCGTCGGCAAGCAAATCCGTCAATGGATCATTGAAGCCCCTTTACAGCCCGCGCTTGAAGAAGGCGTACGCAAGGCATTTGCCGAATTATGTGATGGTAACGAAGAACTGGCTGTTGCCGTGCGTTCTTCTGCTACCGCCGAAGACTTGCCTGATGCCTCCTTTGCGGGTCAGCAAGAAACCTTCCTGAATATTCGCGGTGTTGACAATGTCTTGGTCGCTATTCGCGAAGTATTTGCATCACTATTTAACGACCGTGCTATCAGCTACCGCGTGCACCAAGGCTTTGACCATTCATTGGTTGCCTTGTCAGCAGGTATTCAGCGCATGGTACGTTCAGAAACGGGTGCGGCTGGCGTCATGTTCTCGTTGGACACCGAATCCGGTTTCCGTGATGTGGTGTTCATTACCGCCTCTTATGGCCTAGGTGAAATGGTCGTGCAGGGTGCTGTAAACCCTGATGAATTTTATGTTCACAAGAATACCTTGGTAGAAGGCCGTCCGGCTGTGCTGCGTCGCAACTTGGGCAGCAAGCACGAGAAGATGGTCTACGGCGAAGAAGCCAGTGCCGGTAAATCGGTAAAAATCCAGCCGGTTGATGAAGCCGAGCAACAGGTATTCTGCTTAACCGACGAGCAGGTTGAAAGCTTGGCACGTCAGGCCATTGAAATCGAGAAGCACTATGAGTGCCCGATGGACATGGAGTGGGCACTGGATGGTGACGACGGCAAGCTGTACATCGTTCAGGCGCGCCCTGAAACCGTGAAAAGCCGTAGCGATGCTTCTGTGATGGAGCGTTACCTGCTCAAGCAAACCGGCAAGGTGCTGGTTGAAGGCCGCGCTATTGGTCAGCGCATTGGCGCAGGCGCGGTTCGCATCGTCACTAATATTGACGAAATGGACAAAGTACAGCCTGGTGATGTGCTGGTGACTGACATGACTGACCCAGATTGGGAACCTGTCATGAAGCGCGCTGCTGCCATTGTGACTAATCGTGGTGGCCGTACTTGTCACGCCGCTATTATCGCCCGTGAATTGGGTGTGCCGGCCATCGTGGGCTGTGGTGACGCCACCGAACAGCTGAAAGACGGTCAAGAAGTGACTGCCAGCTGTGCCGAAGGGGATACAGGTAATATTTACGAAGGCAAGTTGGACTTCGATATTCAGCGTAACTCCATCGAATCCATGCCAGAGCTACCGTTCAAGATCATGATGAACGTGGGTAACCCTGATCGTGCTTTCGATTTCGCCGGCCTGCCTAATCAAGGTATTGGTCTTGCGCGTCTCGAATTCATTATCAACCGCATGATCGGTGTACACCCGAAGGCACTGCTCAACTATGACAGCCTGCCTGACGATTTGCGCGCTACGATTGATCAGCGTATCCGTGGTTATAGCGACCCAGTTGAGTTTTATGTCGAGAAGCTGGTTGAAGGCATCTCTACTTTGGCTGCTGCTTGCTATCCCGAGAAGGTTATCGTTCGTCTTTCCGACTTCAAATCCAACGAATACGCCAACCTCATTGGCGGTAAGTTGTACGAGCCGGAAGAAGAAAACCCAATGCTGGGCTTCCGTGGCGCTTCTCGTTATGTGAGTGATGATTTCCGTGATTGCTTCGAGCTGGAATGTCGTGCGCTGAAGAGAGTGCGTGATGTCATGGGGCTTACCAACGTTGAAGTCATGGTGCCGTTTGTTCGCACCCTGGACGTAGCTAGTCAAACCATCGACTTGCTGGCTCAAAATGGTCTCAAGCGTGGTGAAAACGGCCTGCGCGTCATCATGATGTGTGAGCTGCCAACCAATGCCTTGTTGGCTGACCAATACCTCGAGTACTTCGATGGTTTCTCCATCGGCTCGAACGACTTGACTCAGTTGACGTTAGGTTTGGATCGCGACTCCGGTATCGTAAGCCATTTGTTTGACGAGCGTGACCCGGCGGTTAAAGCCCTGTTGGGTATGGCTATTGACGCTTGCGTGAAAGCCGATAAATACATTGGTATTTGTGGCCAAGGCCCGAGCGATCATCCTGATCTGGCCAAATGGTTGATGGAACGCGGTATTTCCAGCGTGTCGCTTAACCCCGACTCGGTAATGGAAACCTGGTTCTTTTTGGCCGAGAAGCACGGGATCTAATAGTCCCCAGCTTTAAAGGAAGCCCTGGCAAATAAAACTTGCTGGGGCTTTTTTGTGTCTGTTTGTTTTAGCTGCCCGTGCTTTTCATGAGGTAGATAGAGAGCTGAGTCTGGTGCATAAAAAAATCCCGCCTTTGCTTAAGCAAAGACGGGATTTTTGGTGATGCTGTCTTTGTATTAGAGCCCAGCAATACCGGAAGCGCGCACAACCTGAATGAAGGGCTCGGGCCAGATACCAATTAGCAAGGTGAGTCCCGTCAGTCCCAGCATAGCGAGACCGCCAGCACGTTGCCCCCAGTTGTATTCGGCATCATGCTGCACCATACCGGGTTCGCGCATGTACATGGTGACAATGACGCGGAAGTAGTAAAACAAGCCCATACCGGTGCTGAAGAAGAGGGCACCCAGTAGCCACCACAAGTCGGCGTCTACACCACCCCAGACAATATAGAATTTGCCAATAAAGCCGGCAGTTAAGGGAATGCCCGCTAATGACAGCATGCTCACTGTCATGATGGCGGTAAGATAAGGACGACGCCAGAAAAGGCCTCGATAGCTATGTAACGATTCGGTATCGCCATTTTTGCCAGCGGTGGACATCAGCGCCACCACACCAAAAGCGGCCAGTGTAGATGTGACATAGGTAATCAAATAGAAGAGTACCGTTTCGCTTTCCAATTGTGTACCGGCTGCGATGCCAAGCAAGACATAGCCCATGTGGGCGATAGCTGAGTAAGCCAACAGACGCTTGATATTGCTTTGCAGCAAGGCAAGGAAGCTGCCACCCAGCATGGACACAAAGGCCATGGCAATGATGATGTTTTCAATCATTGGCTGAGCTTGTGCGTCGGCAACCAACAGGAAGCGCATCAATACGGCAAAACCAGCCACTTTACTGCCGGTGGACAAGTAGGCAGCTACCGGCGATGGGGCACCTTGATAGACGTCCGGCGTCCAGAGGTGGAAGGGCACCATGGATAGTTTGAACGCTATAGCAACCATAATCATTACGCTACCCGCCAACAGCAGAGGTTGTTGTAGCGAAATCTCACCCAGCGCCTGGCTGATTTCATTAAAGCCCAGGTTGCCGGTATGGGCATAAACCAACGCCATGCCGAACAGCAAAAAGGCCGAAGCGACGCCAGACAAGATGGTGTACTTAATGCCGCCTTCCAACGCATGACGGTTAGTAAAGGTGTAGGCAATCATGCCGTAAATCGGTACCGACAATAGTTCCAAACCGATAAAGAAGCTGGCCATGTGCTGGGCACAGGCGAGCACCATGCCGCCCAATGCGGAGAGCACTAACAGCAAATACACTTCTTCGCGGTTGCGGTCGAAGTCTTCCATATAGGCATGCAGCAGTGTCGCGCAGGCCAAAGCAGTCACCAATACAAAGCCCATATAAAAGGCGGCATAGCCATCAATCATGAGCATGGGGGTAACTTCACGGGGAATCGCCGTGACAGTGAAGATAAGCGAAATTAATGCCAGATTAAGGCCGACAACAGTTACCGTGGCATTCCACCAGTGATTACGCGCAAAAGCGATGGAAAGCATCACGACGACAGCCGTCGCGCTGACGATAAGAAGCGGCAGCATGGCCAATAAGCTTTGAATAAGGTTTGCGTTCACAGTCATGGTCATCCTACAAATCGACAGGTGTTTGCGACAAGACGCCGAAATAACTATTTTCCACCCAGCTCATAGAGCCAGATGAGGTATCCAGAATGGTCTGTGGGAAAAGACCAATCCACAGCAGAACAATGGCGAGAATTAACACCATGCCAAATTCGCGGCTGGTCATCCCACGAAGTTTCTCTTCTCCGACAACCGGGCCATGCATGCTGCGTTGTATCAGAATCATGCCGTAAACTGCCGCCACGATGAGGCCGCCTGTGGCCAGTGCCGCCACAATCGGATGCTGTTCATAGGTGCCCAGCAAGATCATGAATTCGCCGACAAAGTTACCCATGCTGGGCAGGCCAGTTGAGGCGATGGCAAAAAATAGCAACATGGGTGGCAGTTTGGGGAAGCGCGTCCACAAGCCACTCATCTTGCGCATGTCACGGGTGTGTAGTCGTTCGTAAATCTGACCACAAAGAATGAACAGGGCAGAGGCTGAAATACCGTGTGCAATCATCTGCACGATGGCACCTTGCAGCGCCAGTTGCGTACCAGCGAAGATGGCAATCAACACAAAACCCATGTGCGACACACTGGTATAGGCCACCAAGCGTTTGATATCGAACTGGGAGAAGGCCAGCTTGGCACCGTAGAAAATGGTGAGCAGCCCCAAGAACATGGCAATGGGCGCAAAATCATGTGCGGCATTGGGGAAGTAGGGCAGCAGAAAGCGAATCATGCCGTAACCGGCAACTTTCAACAGCAAACCTGCCAAGTCAACACTACCAGCAGTCGGTGCCAAGGAGTGCGCGCTGGGAAGCCAGGAATGCAGCGGCACGATAGGCAACTTCACTGCGAAAGAGACAAAGAAGCCTAACATCAAGATCCATTCGACCATGGGCGACATGGTGGTGCCCAATAGCACTTCATAATCGAAGCTTAATACGCCAGTTGCCTCATAGTGGACGAAAACCAAACCAAAAATAGCAAATAAAAGAAGTAGGCCGCTGGTTTGCGTATAAATCAGGAACTTGATTGCTGCATGAATACGGCCTTTGCCGGTTGGTGGGTTGTGCCCCCACAAGGCAATCAGGAAGTAGGTGGGAATCAGCATGAATTCCCAGAAATAGAAGAACAGGAACATATCCACGGCGAGGAAAACGCCAATAACGCCGCTCAAGCTCCACATGAGGTTGAGATAAAAGAAGCCGATGTGGTCGGTAATTTCACGCCAGGCACAAAGCACCGCCATGCTGCCAATTAGGCCGGTTAGGGCGATTAGCAGTAGTGAGAAGCCATCAAGCGCCAAGTGGATGCTAATGCCAAAGCTGGGCATCCAGGGGATTTGGAATTCGCTGCTCCATTCCGGTGTGGCACTGCCAACGTTGGATAGAGAGAAATCACCGGTTACCCAGATGTAAATGGACATTAAGAACATGATGAACATGCTCAGGAAGCCAATCCAACGCGGTGCCGAGCGACCAAAGCGCTCGCTTTGCCAGCAAAGCAGGCCGCCGATAAATGGAACTAATATGAGCCAGGGCAGTAGCATGTAAACTGTCTCTCTTGCAGATTAAACCATAAATAGAACGATGAGCACGGCAGCAGCACCCAAACCCATGCTGCCGGCATACCAACGTATATTGCCGTTTTCGGCTCTGGCCATTAGGCCGTTTGCCCAGCGTGCCGTACCCGGTACGATGCCAGCAACGTAATCAACAATATCGTTGCGGTTGATACGTGCCAGGAACGCATAAGGGTTGGCAATGAGGCCGTTGTAAAGCCAATCGAAACCGCAGGCGTTTAGCCACCAGGTACGAATCCATTGGAAGGGCTTGAATTTCATGGCGGCGGTGATGAAACGGCGTTTGCCAAGATAGAGTGCTGCGGCAATCAGAATGCCAATGATAGCCAGGCCACCGGACACGGCTTCAAGTGAATGTTTGCCTTCTTCAATGCCGGCCGCCGGATCGAGTGGGAGCACACCAGCTAACGGCAGGTGGAACAGTTTGGCACCGACAAAGGTGGACAACACAGCCAATACCACCAGCGGGAACCAGAAGGTGACACCGTGTCCACGATGTGCCTCTGTTTTGGCCTTGCCGTGGAAGGTCAGGAAAATCATACGGAAGGTGTAAATTGGTGTCAGGAAAGCACCAACCAAACCAGCCAACAGCAACCAA
>CAYVZZ010000049.1:15762-16894 GCA_964456185.1 uncultured Alcanivoracaceae bacterium | reverse complement strand
GCACTTAAGCGGTGCAATGCAGGGGGCGATTGTGCTCCCTGCATTTTCTCATACCCACTTTCATTACACCGGAAGCCAGCGCTAACACTTGTTTCACCACACTGGCACGCAACTTGCTGATACCCAGTTGGTTGCCCCGCCAATTTTGGCGACACAGGCAACCCGCTCACATTTCAAAAGGGAGAGCAACATGAACATCGTAGTAATCGGCAACGGCATGGTTGGCCACCGATTCCTGGAACGCCTAACTGCCGCAGAAACCGGCAACACTGCCATCCATGTATTTTGCGAAGAACCCCATCCAGCCTACGACAGAGTACAGCTGACCAGTTATTTGTCCGGCAAAAGCAAGGCCGACTTATCGCTGGTCGTAGAAGGATTTTTTGAAGGCCATGACATTAACCTGCATCTAAACGATGCAGTCACCAAAATTAACCCCCAAGAAAAATGGGTGGCTTCGGCCAATGGCTGCACCCTGCCCTATGACAAACTTGTGATAGCCACTGGCTCTTATCCCTTTGTGCCGCCGGTGACCGGCCGTGAACGCACCGGCTGTTTTGTTTACCGCACCCTGGAAGACCTGGATGCCATCAGCGCTTACAGCCGCAAGGCCAAACATGGCGTTGTCATTGGTGGCGGTTTGCTGGGATTGGAGGCTGCCAAGGCTTTGCAAGATTTGGGGCTGGATGTCAGCGTGGTCGAATTTGCCCCACGCTTGATGGCCGCACAGGTAGATGACGGCGGTGGCCGTGTGCTACGCCAAAAAATCGAGGCCTTGGGCGTTGACGTGTTGACAGGCAAGAACACTCAGGAAATCGCCGACAGTGATACACATGGCCATTGCCTCACCTTTGCCGATGGCAGCGAGCTGCACACCGACTTGGTGGTATTTTCTGCGGGTATTCGTCCGCGTGACCAGCTGGCTCGCGATGCCGGGCTGCAACTGGGCGAGCGCGGCGGCATCGTCATCGATGACCATTGTCGCACCTCCGATGAGCACATCTACGCCATTGGCGAATGTGCCCTGTGGCAAAACAAAATCTTCGGCTTGGTAGCCCCCGGTTATGAAATGGCCAGCATTGCTTGCGAGCATCTTCTCGAGCAAGAATGTGATGGTTTTGCGGGCGCCGAT
>CAYVZZ010000049.1:0-15662 GCA_964456185.1 uncultured Alcanivoracaceae bacterium | reverse complement strand
GCGCCGATGGGCGGCATCTGCTGGGGGCGGTTCTCGTTGGTGAAGCCGATGACTATGGCAACCTGCTACAGGTCATGCGCCACCATGTTGAGCTGCCCAAACGACCCGAAGATTTGATTTTGCCTGCCCGCGAAGGTGCTGGCGAAAAAGGTGGCGGCTTGGGCATTGCTGCCCTACCGGCCGCCGCGCAAATTTGTTCGTGTAACAACGTCAGCAAGGGCGACATCTGCACCGCTATCGATTCCGGCTGCTGTACCCTGGGCGATATTAAAGACAAGACCCGCGCCGGCACCTCTTGTGGCGGTTGCGTGCCGTTGGTTACCCAGCTGCTAAAACACGAGCTGGCCAGCCGTGGGCTGGCGGTCAACAATCACCTTTGCGAACACTTCCCCTACTCGCGCCAAGAGCTGTATCACTTGATTCGCGTCGAGAAGATTCGTGATTTCGACACCTTGCTGGAACGGCATGGTCAGGGTCACGGCTGTGAAGTGTGCCGTCCTACTGCAGGCAGCATTTTCGCCTCCTGCTGGAACGAGCACTTGCTGACGCCTGCCATGGCGCAGCTGCAAGACACCAATGATTTCTTCCTTGCCAATATTCAAAAGAATGGCACTTACTCGGTGGTGCCCCGCGTGCCCGGTGGCGAGATTACCGGCGACAAGCTAATGGTGTTGGGGCGCTTGGCGAAAAAGTACAACCTCTACACCAAAATCACCGGCGGCCAGCGTGTGGACCTGTTTGGTGCCAAGCTGCACCAGCTGCCACTCATCTGGCGCGACCTGGTGGATGCCGGATTTGAATCCGGACACGCCTATGGCAAATCCATGCGTACGGTTAAGTCTTGCGTGGGGCAAAGCTGGTGCCGTTTCGGCGTGCAAGACTCTACCGGTCTCGCTATCAAGCTTGAGCGTCGCTATCGCGGCCTGCGCGCGCCCCACAAAATCAAGCTGGCCGTATCCGGCTGCACCCGCGAATGCGCCGAGGCACAAAGCAAAGATGTGGGCGTTATCGCCACCGAAAAAGGCTGGAACCTCTACGTCTGCGGCAATGGCGGCATGAAGCCACGCCACGCCGACCTCTTTACCAGCGACCTCGACACGGAGACGCTGATTCAGTACATCGACCGTTTCCTGATGTTCTATATCCGCACCGCCGACAAACTGCAACGTACCTCTGTCTGGCTGGATAACCTGGAAGGCGGCCTGGACTACGTCAAGCAAGTGGTTTGTGACGACTCACTGGGCATCGCCGACGAGCTGGAGGCCGAAATGGCACACGTCATCGACACCTACGCTTGTGAATGGAAACGGGCGCTGGAAGACCCGCAAATCCTCAAACGCTTCCAGCACTTCATCAACTCTGAAGAGGAAGACAAGGACATTATGTTTGCGCAAAAACGCGATCAGATTCGTCCGGTTAACAACGAAGAACGCCAAGCACACCGTCTAACCGAACTGGAGGGCGCATTATGAAACCCACTAACCCCAAAGAGGATGTCAGCGGCTGGCATCGTGTCTGCCAACTTGACGATCTATCACCCAACATTGGCGCCTGTGCGCTCGTAGCGGATTATCAGGTGGCCTTGTTTCGCATTGGTCAGGGCGATGAGGTTTACGCCATTGGCAACTATGACCCCAACAGTGGGGTCAATGTGTTATCTCGTGGTCTTGTAGGCGACATTGATGGCCGCTTGGTGGTTAGCTCGCCCATTTATAAACAGCATTTTGACCTCAAAACCGGCAAGTGCATCGAAGAGCCGGTGGCCTCGGTGCGCCACTGGCAGGTGCGCATCGTCGACGGTTGGGTCGAGGTCATGCATGAGGGCAGCATTGCCACACGCAAACCCCGGCTGGTGGTGGTCGGCAATGGCATGGCGGCCATGCGCACCGTAGAGGAAGTGCTGCGCATTGCGCCCGACCTCTACGACATCACCGTATTTGGTGCCGAACCGCACGGCAACTATAACCGCATTCAGTTATCTCCCGTGCTGGCTGGCGACAAAGAAGTAGACGACATCATGCTCAACACGCCGGACTGGTATGCCCGTCACGGCATTGCCTTACGGCTGGGCGATGAAGTCATCAACATTGATCGGCGACGTCGCCTGGTGCGCGCGGCCAGTGGTTATGAAAGTCGTTATGACCGCCTCTTGCTGGCCACCGGATCGCATCCAGTGGTTATCCCTGTGCCAGGAAAAGATTTGCCTGGCGTAGTCACCTTTCGTGACCTGCGCGATGTCGATGCCATGCTAGAGGCCGCACGCACCCGCCGTAAGGCAGTGGTGATTGGTGGCGGTCTGCTGGGACTGGAAGCCGCCAACGGATTGTTGCGGCAAGGCATGGATGTCTCGGTGATACACCTGCATGCCACGCTAATGGAGCGTCAGCTGGATGCGCCCGCTGGCCGCCTGCTCAAGAACTCGCTGGAAGCACACGGGGTGCATTTCTTAATGGCAACCCAAACCGAAGCCATTCTTGGCGAGGACGGCGTCACTGGCGTGCGCTTGAAGGGCGGCAAAGAAATTGATGCCGATTTAGTGGTCATGGCCGTGGGCATACGCCCCAATATCCAACTCGCCAAAAATGCCGGTTTGCGTTGTGAGCGCGGCATTATTGTGGATGACACACTGCAAACCTATGACCCACGCATCTATGCGGTTGGCGAGTGTGTGCAACACCGCGATGCCACTTATGGCTTGGTAGCACCACTGCTAGAGCAGGCCAGCGTTTGTGCCACCCACATTGCCCAGCAGGGTTTTGCCCGTTACCAAGATTCGGTGACGTCATCGCGCTTGAAGGTGACCGGCATCGACCTCTTCTCGGCAGGTGATTTTGCGGGCGGCGAAGGCAGCGAAGACTTGGTGCAACTCGACCATGCACGCAAAGAGTACAAGCGCCTGGTGCTCAAAGACCAACGCATCATCGGCATTGTCTTGTTTGGCGATGTGAGTGATGCCTCTTGGTATTTCGAGCTGATGCAACAAGGGGTCAATGTCTCGGCGATGCGCGACACCCTGCTGCAAGGAAAACAAGCAGCGGCCTAAGGAAGTTAGGGTGGCTTAAGGACAAGCCATCCCGGTTGCGCTTAAAGATTCACCGGAAGGGATTGCATTAGTGCAATCTCATGGCGGGTTATGTCCGCCCGCCAGGCACAGACTTCGACACCGGCACTGGCCACCTCTCGCAGCAGCTGCCCATACACCGGGTCCAAGGCATCGGCCGGCTCGACTGCTGTCGCCCCCGTGTGCTGCACGCAAAACAGCAACACGGCGCGGCGTCCTTCATCCACCCCCTGCTTTAGTGTTTGCAGGTGTTTTTGACCACGCTTGGTGACCGCATCGGGGAAACGAATAATGCCATCGTCGGTGTCATTGGGGCCCGGCCCCAGGGTGACATTTTTCACTTCGATAAAGGTGTGTGGATTGGCGCGCTCGCCTAACGCCAAATCAAAGCGGCTGTCGCCATATTTGACTTCACGCTCGACGCCGTCAGCCGGATTTAGCCCTTTTAGGCGCCCCGCTTTCAGCGCGTCTTCCACCAAACGATTGGCGCGCCCCGTGTTCACACCAGCCCAATGCCCGTGCGCCACTTGAATGGCTTCCAAGGTATGGCGATATTTGCGTTTGGAGTTGCAGCTATCGGATATCAACGCCGCTTGCTCTCCTTCCAGCACACAGTTTTTCATGCTGCCGGTGTTGGGGCAGTGCACGGTGATTTCATGGCCATCGGCCAGGCGCACATCGGCCAAAAAGCGTTTGTAACGCCGTAATAACGTAACGGCTTCAAGCGGTGGGTCGCATTTCATGCCGGGTGCCAGTCCAGATAAACAGGCCACATGGCCTGGTCGGAAAAATCGCCTTCTTGCCAAAGCTGCACATAGCTTTTGCCATAGGCGGGGTGCACTTCATCGGCAATCAAATCCACCAGCGGCTTTAACACAAAGGCATAGCGCAGGATTTCGGCGCGGGGCAAGTATACGCCATCGACATCGCCGGATAGGTGGTCATAGGTGAGAATATCAATATCCAGCGTGCGGCTAGCGAAAGATTTTTTGCCGCGAACGCGGCCATTATCCGCCTCGATTTGATGCAAGCACTTTTGCAGCTCGCCCACCGGCACATCGGTGTTCAGCCCCACCACCAGATTCAGGAAGTTGTCGCCATCAAAGCCCATGGCGGCACTCTCGTAAACCGGGCTTAAGGTGAGTGTGCCAAAGCGTTCTTGCAGGGCATCCAGACAGGCAATGAGGTGTTGCTGTGGCTCAATATTGGAACCCAAACTGAGATACACACGACTCATGCGGGCTTTTCTCCCCGCTCGATAATCACCCCGACATCGCGCGCCGCGCTTAGCGCCCCCGGTTTGTAGAGGGTAAGTTTCGTCCAGGCCACGCCGAATTCCTTGAGGATGATATTGGCCAAGGCTTCCGCCAAGGTTTCGACCAATTGATATTCCGATTCGCGAATATGCGCTTCCAGACGTTTGCCAATGCTTTTGTAATCCACCGCTTGCGCCAGCTGGTCGGTAGCGGCAGCGGCTGCCACATCGCAGGCCATTTCCACGTCCAGCGTAACGGTTTGCCGTATCTGGCGCTCCCAGTCAAATACGCCGATTACCGTATCGGCTTTTAGTTGATTGATAAATACAATATCCATTGCCAACCCCTTGGTTTTGCAATACCTTCTCACAACGAGGCGCTAAAATACCACCGACTTTTACTCAAAAGCATGAGAAATAACCGAATCTTTTCCAGTCGTTGCCCGCAAATCCTTTTGCCAGGATGGTCAGCATGACGCCGTTTTGGATAACCCACTGGCCCGACCTAGTCGTGCTGGGCATTGGTGCTTATCTGGCTGGCTCGATATCCAGTGCCGTGGTGGTGTGCAGTTTATTAGGTTACCCCGACCCACGCGACAGCGGCTCGGGTAACCCAGGCGCCACCAATGTGTTGCGTGTTGCAGGCAAAGCAGCTGCCGCCCTCACCCTCGCGGGCGATATTCTCAAAGGCATTTTACCGGTATTGATTGCGCGATTGGTCGGCCTGCCGCCTTTGATTGTTGCCGTCATCGGCTTATTGGCCGTCATCGGGCATGTCTACCCTATTTTCTTTGAATTTCGCGGCGGCAAAGGCATTGCCACAGCGTTCGGGTTGATTTTCATCATCAGCTGGGTGGTCGGGCTCATCACCGCGGCCATTTGGTTGGCGACCTTTCTCATCGGTCGCATTTCATCGGTGGCGTCGCTCTTGGCTTTCTTGGTGATGCCTGTCTTGATGTATTGGCAAGCACCAGTAGCTTTTTGGCCTTTATTGGCGCTCACCTTGTTGGTGTTTTGGCGACACCGCAGCAACATAGGGCGCTTGCTACAGGGTGAAGAAGGCAGCTTCCGCTCAACCAAGGGATAGCAGGTCATCCATCGGCCAGCGTGGGCGAATTTGAATGGAGTGGTTCGTTTGCGCATGGTCGTGCCGATGCAGCGAAGCGGCAAAGGCAATCATGGCGCCATTGTCGGTGCAATAAGCCGGTGCCGGAAAGAACACTTCCTTGCCATTTTTCTCGGCAAATGCCTGAAGGCGCTGGCGCAAGTAACGGTTGGCGCTCACGCCGCCTGCCACCACCAGTTGGCTAAGCCCGGTTTGCTGGAAAGCACGGCGGCATTTAATTACCAACGTATCCACTGCCGCCTGCTCGAACGCCAAAGCCACATCGGCTTTGTCTTGCTCGCTCATGCTATCCAAACCACCCAGCTCATTGATGGTATTCATCGTATGTGTTTTCAGGCCGGAAAAGCTCATATTCAGCCCCGGCTTATTGGTCATCGGACGGGGAAAGGTAAAGCGCTGAGCGCCCTGCTGCGCCAGCTTGCTAATGGCCGGCCCGCCGGGATACGGCAGGCCCATCATTTTGGCGGCCTTGTCGAAGGCTTCACCCACGGCATCGTCCATCGACTCACCCAATAAACGGTAATCGCCCAGAGCTTTTGCCTCCAGCAATAAACTATGCCCACCACTAACCAGCAGCGCCAGGAAAGGAAAGGCCGCGCCATTGTCTTCCAGCAAAGGAGCGAGCAAATGCCCTTCCATGTGATGTACAGGAATGGCCGGCACGCCCCACCCCATGGCTAAGGCTTCTGCCGTAGACGCCCCCACCAGCAGAGCACCTGCCAAACCGGGCCCTGCCGTGTAGGCCACCGCATCCAGCTCTTGCGGCGATTGCTCCGCCTCTTTTAAGACCTGTTTCACCAAGGGCAGCAACTTGCGCACATGGTCACGGCTGGCCAGCTCGGGCACCACGCCACCATATTCGGCGTGCATGGCAATTTGGCTATAGAGCGCTTGCGCGACAATGCCGGCATCGCTGTCATAAATGGCAACGCCGGTTTCATCACAACTGGTTTCTATTCCTAATACGCGCATGGTGGTTTGGCCTTAAAGTATGTTTGCCCGGCTCACTTGATGTTTTTGTCAGGCTCAGGGGCTGTAAAGATCGACAAACCTTCATTCAAAATGGTTTGTTTCGCCTCTGCAAACGCTGCCGATTCAGTCGCAAACCCAGCATCCCACACAAAAGAGGTGCCATGCTCATCTTCGAGCTCAAGCGCCCAATCCGCCTCACCTTCAAGCTTATAAATATGCACATCAATAACGTGCCCATCACTTAAAATGGGCTGGGCTAGCGCGGATATAACTAGTTCAGGCTCTTCGCTCATATTACTTACTCTATATACAGCTTGGTTTTATAAATACTTATAGCACTTGTAACAGGCGCACCCTCGATATGAACAGAGGCACATGTCCACCATGTCTGCGCAAGTTGTATTCTAATTGATTTCATCCACGAATATCTGTTGTTCGACTGCATCGGCAATTGCAGAATCCAATCGCGTAAGCAAGCTCTCGAATGACTCTCCAGGCTGGCGTGCTAACATCGCTAAGCACTGATCTTCATCAGATGCAATTGCCGCACAAAGATCAGAGCCAATCCCACCGATAGTAATTTCACCTAAGTCATCGATTAGCATTTCTATATTTTTAAATTGCATATGACTGCTCTTAATCACTTTGTAAACACAACACTCTCGCGAATCGCTCGAATCTACCCCCATTGAGCTGCATTGTGTAAGGCATGAGAAGCCCCGCTTGCGCGGGGCCTCGGGTTTTAGAGGTCGTCGGTGTAGGCGAGGTCGAGCTGTTTGGCAGCGCGGACGTCGTCTAGGCGTTTTACGGGTTGGGTGTAAGGCGCGCCTTTGACGAGCTCGGGGTTGTCGTTGGCTTCTTTGAGGATGGTGGCCATGACGTCAATGAATTCATCAAGGGCTTCTTTGCTCTCGGTTTCGGTGGGCTCGATGAGGAAGCACTCGGGCACCAGCAACGGGAAGTAGATGGTGGGGGCGTGCTGGTTGTAGTCGAGCAGGCGTTTTGCCATGTCGGTGGCGGTGACGTCTTTTTCTTTGGCCAGCTTTTCGAAGGTGAGAATGAATTCGTGGCTGGCGCGGCGCTCGGGGTAAGCGGCGTCGAAGCCGAGCTCTTGCATGCGCTTGAGCATGTAGTTGGCGGCAAGGGTGGAGTTTTCACCGACGCGTTGCATGCCTTCGCGGCCGAGGGTCATGGCGTAAAAGTAGGCGCGCAGCAAGACACCGGCGTTGCCCATGAAGGCGCTTAAATGGCCGATGCTGGTGGGCAGGTCGTCGGTATCAACCCAATGATAATTGTCGCCTTCTTTTCCGGCGAAGGGGGTCGGCAGGTAAGGCAGTAGGCGCTCACTGACGCCGACCGGACCGGCACCCGGGCCACCGCCGCCGTGTGGGGTGGCGAAGGTTTTGTGCAGGTTCATGTGAATGACGTCAAAGCCCATGTCGCCGGGGCGCACTTTACCGAGGATGGCGTTGAGGTTGGCGCCGTCGTAATACAGCAAGCCGCCGACGTCGTGAACGGCGGCGGCGATTTCTTCGATTTGTCGTTCGAACACGCCGCAGGTGGACGGGTTGGTCATCATGATGCCGGCGGTTTGCGGGCCAAGAGCGTCTTTCAGTGCGGGCAGGTCGACGTCGCCGTCGTCGGTGACGGGTACTTCGCGCACTTTGTAGCCACACATGGCGGCGGTGGCCGGGTTGGTGCCGTGAGCGGCGATGGGGATGATAATTTCATCACGCTCATGGTCGCCGCGCGCGTCGTGGTAGGCGCGAATCATGGTGACACCGGCCAGTTCGCCTTGGGCACCGGCCATGGGAGCCAAGGAAACGCCTTTCATGCCGGTGACTTCTTTGAGGAATTCTTGCAGATCATACAGGCATGACAGGTAGCCTTGGCTGTGGCTTTCCGGCGCCAGCGGATGGCGATTGAGGAAGCCGGGCAGCATGGCCGCACGGTTGGCACCGCGCGGGTTGTATTTCATGGTGCAGGAACCCAGCGGGTAAAACTGCTTGTCGATGGCAAAGTTTTTCGCTGACAAGTTGGTGTAATGACGCACCACCTGCATTTCAGAGACTTCCGGCAAAGCGGGCTTTTCGGCACGACGCATGTTTGCCGGCAAGTCTGCCAGCAGTTCGTCGGGCAAGGCGTTAGGCGCTTGCACGGATGCGGTGCGTCCAGCGTGTGACTTATCAAAGATTAATTGGCTCATGCCAGCACCTCCTTGAGTGCCGCAGAAAAGGCGTCGAGATCGGCTTCTTTGTGTACTTCGGTGGTGTTGATTAGCAGGCTGTTGGGGCGCTGGTAATCGTCGGCCAAGCTTAAGCCGCCCAAAATGTCTTGCTCGGCCAGCGCATCCAATACGCTTTGCGCGGGCTTGGGCAAGTCCAGCACCACTTCGTGGTATACCGCTCCGTCGAAGGCTTTGTTGACCCCCTCAATGGCGGTGAGTTTGTCCACCAGTTTGTTAATGTTGGCGTGGCTGTGAGCGGCTACGTTGGTTAAGCCGTCTGGCCCGACAAGTGACATGTAAATAGTCGAGGCGGTCACTGCCAAGCCTTGGTTGGTGCAAATGTTACTAGTGGCTTTGGAACGACGGATGTGCTGCTCGCGCGCTTGCAGGGTGAGTGTAAAGCCCTGCTTGCCTTCACTATCGACGGTGCGACCGATAACGCGACCCGGCATTTTGCGGGCGTGCTTTTTATGGCAGCAAAGGAAGCCGTAGTAGGGGCCGCCGGATGACAGCGGAATGCCTAATGGTTGGCCTTCGCCCACCACGATGTCGGCACCGGTGACCTTGCCTTCTTGGCGACCCCAGTTTCCGGGTGCTTTCAGCAGTGCCAAGGAGGTGGGATTGACCACGCCAACCACCAACATGCCGTTGTCATGTGCCCAGTCGGTTAAGGCATCGACGTCTTCCAAGGTGCCGAAATAGCTGGGCTGCGGGATGACCAGGGCGGCATAGTCTTCACCCGCATAGGCTTCCAGGGCGCTAAGCGGCGTGGTGCCGGTGGTTTCATCGAATGCGACATCAACCAGCTCGACTTGCTGATTGTGTGTAATCGTATGACAGGCGGCGCGGTAACGCGGGTTGAGTGTCTTGGGCACCAGCACACGGCGGCTCTTGGATTTGCGATTGGAACGCAAGGCCATGAGCACGGCTTCGGCCAGGCCAGAAGCGCCGTCGTAAACGGAGGCGTTTGCGACATCCATGCCGGTGAGGCGCGACATCATGGTTTGATATTCATAGACCAGCTGCAAGGTGCCTTGGCTGGCTTCTGCCTGATAGGGCGTGTAGGCGGTGTAAAACTCGCCGCGCGTGGCAATTTCCCATACTGCGGCAGGCACATGGTGCTGATAGGCACCGCCACCAATAAAGCTCAAACGCGCCTGATCACTGGCGGCACGCTCGGCCATGGTGCGGGTCACTTGCATTTCGTTGCGCCCGGCCGGTAGGCCATCGAGCGACTTAACTTTCAAATGCGCGGGGATTTCATCAAACAGGTCATCAATGCTGTTGGCACCAATGGCGGCCAGCATGGCAGCGGTGTCGTCAGCCGTGTGCGGTATATAAGGCATGGTTGCTGTATTTCACGTTGGAGTGGATTAACGACGGGGGACGCCTGCCCCCGCCGGTCAAATCAGGGTTTTTAGCCTTGCTCTTTGGCGTAATCGGCAGCGCTTAGCAGGCCGTCGATTTCGGCGGCATCGTTGATTTTCAGCTGGTACAACCAACCGTCGCCATAGGGGTCGTTGTTGACCTTTTCCGGCTCATCTTCGAGTGCTTCGTTAACGGCGACTACTGTGCCACTAACGGGTGCATAAATATCGGAAGCGGCTTTAACGGACTCCACGACACCGGCTTCGTCTTCGGCACCCAGCTCGGTGTCGACTTCCGGCAGCTCAACGTAAACCAAGTCGCCCAGGGCGTCTTGGGCGTCGTCGGTGATACCCACGGTGACGATGCCATCGGCTTCCGTGCGTACCCATTCATGACTTTTGGTGTAGCGTAGTTCTTCAGGTAACTGGCTCATGATGGCTCCCCTGTTTAAGTGGTTTTGTAAATGGTTTTGCCATTGCGCACGAAGGGCGCTTTGACAATTTGGACATCGCGCAATTTCTTGCGCATTTCAACTTGTGCGTTACCGGCAGCGCCCTTGGGCACGCGTGCCAAGGCGATGGCGTGGCCTAGCGTGGGCGAAAAAGTGCCGCTGGTAATTTCGCCTTCGCCCTGCTCGGTGATGACTTTCTGGTGTTGGCGCAGTACGCCTTTGTCGGTCATCAACAGGCCGACTTGTACGTCATAACCGGCGGCCTTTTTGGCCTCCAGTGCGGCCTTGCCGATGAAGTCATGGTCTTCGAATACCAAGGTCCAGGCCATATTGCATTCTAATGGCGTGATGGTTTCATCCATGTCGTTGCCGTATAGATTGAGGCCGGCTTCCAGACGCAGCGTATCGCGTGCGCCCAGGCCGCAGGGCTTAACGCCCTGCTCTAGTAAGCCGTCCCAAAAGGCTTGGGCGTCATCGTTGGGCAGGATGAACTCAACACCGTCTTCGCCAGTGTAACCGGTGCGGGCGACTAGCCAATCACCGTCTTCGGCAAAACGGAAAATTTTCAACGTGTTGATGTGTTCTGCACGCGCACCGCCGAGTAGGTTGGCGGCCTTTTTGCGAGCTTCCGGGCCTTGCACGGCAATCATGGCAAGGTCAGGGCGTTCGTTGATATTGACATCAAAATCGGCGGCCTGTTTTTCCATCCAGGCGAGGTCTTTATCGTGGGTGGCGCAGTTGACCACCAGGCGATAATACGACTCGCGGCGATAGACAATGAGGTCGTCGATGACCCCGCCCTGCTCGTTTAGCATGGCGGTGTAAATGGCTTGACCAACAGCGGCACGCTTGACGTCGTTGGCTAACAGATAGCGCAAATAATCGGTGGCACCGTCGCCTTCGATGTCGACCACGGTCATGTGTGACACATCAAATACGCCGGCGTCCTGGCGCACCTGGTGGTGTTCTTCGATTTGCGAGCCATAGTTGATGGGCATGTCCCAGCCACCAAAATCAACCATTTTGCCGCCCGCGGCGACGTGCGCATCGTAAAGCGGGGTTTTGTTACCCATGTTCATCGTCCCTCGCCGAAAAGTGGCTATTGTAAGCCAACTCAAACGGCTTGCCTATGGATGGAGAGGAATATTGGTACGTTGGTGCTTTTTAGCGGGGAAATACCGGCTCGAAAGCCGGTATAAACTGATTGGAGATGGTATAGCGGGAAACCTTAGGCGTAGGTCACCAAGCTTTTAATTTTCTCTTGGTCATAGCCCGACCACATTTTGTCGTCGGCTTCGACGACGGGCGCGCTGCGGAAGCCTTTGCTGATGAGTTGATCCAGCAGGGCTTCGTCGCGGCTGATGTCGACGGTTTGGTATTGAATCCCCAAGATGTCCATGTCGCGCTTGGTGAGTTCGCATTGCGGGCAGTTGGGTTTGGAATACACAGTAATAGGCATAATGCTCTCCTCTTTTGGCTTTGCTTTTTTAGTTGTTGTTTAGGGTTAAAAATCGATATCGAAGATTTCGTCTTCGTCGTCACGCTGCATGACGCCGACTTTATATTGCGCGGTATCTTCTTCTTGGTTTGAGGCTTGAACCTTGCTCATGTTGAGCCAGTTTTCCATGTATTTCAGTGGGTTCTTCTCGATAATCGGGAAGTCCATCTGGTCTTGCAGGCCGAAGAATTTGGCGACGTCGGTGGCGCTGAAATGCACCCAGTCTTTCATCATGTCGCAGGTGATACCGGTCAGCTCGCGGCCTTCCGAGAAGGCGTATTCGGTCCACTGGATTTCGCTTTGGTCGACTTCGTTAATCAGTGCAATGACATCGTCTTGGCATTGTTTAACGGCGATGCGGCCGCGCTCGGTTTTGAACATGGCGCGCAGGATAGCTTTGCCGTAGGAGACGTGTACTTCAAATTCGTCTTGGGCGATTTTCTGGATGGCTTTGCCGATAGGCTGGAACAGGCCAGTACCGTCGCAAATACCAAAGGTGACCGCAAAGGATGCCAAGAACTGGATGCGCTCCATGCACAGCATGGCCACCAGGAACATGTAGATTTTGTTGTAGGTGTCTTGGTCGTTTTCGGCCTGGCCGTTGGCGTAGGCATAGCTGACTTTAACGCCATCGTCGAAGGCTTTGGCAACGCGCTTGAGGCGCTTGGTGGCTTCGTGTACTGACAAAATCTCGTCGAGAATATCGTCCGGATTGTCGAAGCTGTTGCGCACGATTTCCGAGTAAGTCGCGGCGTGCACAATTTCGTTTTTGGTGATTTCCACCCAGCCTGCCCAGGCTTCGCTGGAGGTGCATACCGGGCCGAGCACCGAAATCAGCGAACGGGCAGCAACACTGTCGGCTTCCCACTGCCACGCCAGCGTTTTAATCATCATGTCGTAGGTGTGCTTGTCGCAGCTTTTGAACTGCACGTTACAGCTGGAGTAATCAAACTCGTTTTCGTCCCAGTCCTGATTTTTCAGGGTTTTGTAGAGCTTCCACAGCTCGGGGTAAAACTTATTGATGGTGTCAAACAAGCCCACGTCCTGCCCGAGAATAATCTCGGGGAAGGCGTAGTCGGTTTTCTCGGTGTTAAAAACCTTCTGGGGTAGTGATTCCGGCATTTTCTCTCTCCTTCTGGGGTGGCAGGCCACTTAGCCCACCGACGCTTAATTCAATTACAGGGTGCAACCTTCGCAAGCTTCTTCGGCAATGCTGCCGGCCTGATCCAATGCCTTGTCTGAGGCGACATTGGAGTTGTAGTAGTAGCGTGTCTTCATGCCGTATTTGGCCATGGCGAAATAGTGCGACAGCAATTCACGGCTGCTGACCTTGTCGTCGTCTTTAATGCGACGCCAAAGGTCGGCGGAAATCCCTTGGTCGGTGAATTTCTGGAAGATGGAATAGGCCTTAATCATGTCGATTTCGGAAATATCCCAAGCCGATTGATAGTGGCAATCTTCCTCGTCGCTATCGGGTGCCGCCCAGCGAATGGTGATGTAGCTGTCGGTTTTGTTGAGCGTGGCGCTACGCACCGGGTAGATGGAGTTAGGCGTGCCCAATGCTTTGGAAGACGACTCGCCCGGCATCAGCGCGACTAGGCAAGAATGGCCAATGCCGCCGTTTTCGATGATGTCGTGGCGCAGCGCCTCCCAGTCGTAGCGATATTCGAAATCGCCCAACTCGTCGACATTTTTGTTGTAGGTGTCGATCGGCAACCAGCCATCGGCCCATTTGGTTTTGTGCATCCAGCGGGCTTTGCCGCGCTCTTTACTAATGCGCAATGAGGCGCGTAGTGCGTGATACATGTGGCGCTCGGCGATGCGGTGCAGTTCTTCACGGCCTTCTTTGGTGTCGTAACGCAGACCTTTGCGCGCCATGTGCGCGGCCACACCCATCAGGCCGACACCAGCGTTCATGCGTGCTTTGGCGGTGACGCCCACGTGCGGCAGGAAGTATTCGGAGTTGTTAATGCAGTAGTCGATCATGCGCAAGGTCAGGTACATGGTTTCCTGATAGGTGTCATCATCGTCTTCATCAATGTTGTTGTAGGCGATGGCACCCAAAGAGCAGAGTGCGATTTCCGGCTCGGCATGTACATCAAGCACACGGTCGATAGTCAGCGTTTTGCCGGTATCCGGGTCGGCGATTTCGTCACCGGCTTTTAGCTCGCCTGCAAAAATTAGACGGCTGCTGTCGTGAGTGGCATCAAAATCAAAGGCGCTTTGGCCGTTGTCGAAGCGTTTCAGCGCCGCATTAAAGTTAAAGGTGCGCTCGCTGCCATCGGCCAATTGCACTTTGACATAGCCCACTTCGTGATCGGAATAGAGATCACGCATGTCCTGATAAGGGCGATTTGGCTCGGAAATTTCCAGGCAGAGGTTGCTGGAGTGAATCGGCTCTTTGAATGGCGTATGGCGATTCATCTCGTCGATGTTAGCCAAGTAGGCCACACCAGTTTCCAAGGCTTCGTTGAGTGATGTCAGCACCAAGTCGCGCGGCTTGAAGTATTCTTTCTTGAAGCTGGGGTCATTTTCCAAGCGCTCATATTCTTTGCGGAAGCCGTCCATGTCGTCGCTAAAAAACAATTCGGTAAGCTTGGGTGCCGTCCAGACATTAAAGGAGAAGGCTTCTTCGTTGCGCGCGGCTTTCTCGGCAAAGAATTTGTTGGTCACCAAGGCGTAGTGCAGATCGCGGTTACGGCGATCTTCGGTGCTACGCGGGTTGCGCAAGTGAGCGATCACTTCGGCTTCCGGATCGAAACCTGAATAATAGGTGGTACAAGCGCCGCCACGACCCGCTTGCAGGTTGGCATGCACCGCTTTACCCAAAGAGGCGTAATAAGGCAGCTTGCCCTGATGTTCAATCAGGCCGCCGCGCACAGCATTACCTTTACTGCGGGTAATCAAGTGGCTACCAATGCCGGCAGATGCCGCCGTCATGCGGTAGGCAATGTGGTCGCCGATGGCCAAAGAGGCTTCATTGTCATCGACCACATATAAGCAGCAAGAGGCAAAGCCGTGCAATTTAGTGCCCAGGTTAACGTAGTTGGGCGTCGGAGCTGACAGGCGTTTGTTGCCCAGCTCGTCATAAAAGCGCTGCACCAACCCCAAGCGTGTTTCTTTCGGCTCTTTTTCCGATAACGCCATGGCCATGCGCATGTACACGAACTGCTGGGTTTCGTACTCTTTGCCTGTGGCACGATTTTGCAGGCTGTACTTACGACGAATGTAGTGCAATGAAAAGTGCGGCGTGTCGTAATCGCGCGTGTGGTCGATGATATTTTCGATAGCTTCGTAATCGGCATCATCATAGTCCATGGGCACCATGATGCTATCGTCGATCATGCGTTGGTGTAGCGCTTTAACGGTGGGAATCTTTTCGCCGTGAATAATCTTGTGCAGGTGCGAGGCATACAAGCGACCGGCCATCAAATAATAAGACCAGGTTTCTTGGTCGAGGCAGTTTTGAATCAGCTTTTCTTGCAGCTCGGTGGTGGACACAGTCTCCGGCATGGCGCTGACGGATTTAATGACCACGTCACTCCAATCGACCTTGCCACCGATGGCTTCGGCAGCCCAACGACCCCAGCCGTTAAGTTTGCTGGGAATGTAGGGTTCGGTGCGGCCATCGCGCTTAATGATGTTTTTAATCATGACTCATGTCCTCAAAAAATGGTGCCTAATCTGCTGTAGCCAAGAGCTGC
>CAYVZZ010000048.1:0-17089 GCA_964456185.1 uncultured Alcanivoracaceae bacterium | reverse complement strand
GTCAGAAAGGCTTTACCTTACTTGAGGTGATGGTGGTGATTGCCATCCTTGGCTTGTTGGCCGCGATGATCGTGCCTAACGTACTCGGCCAAAGTGAACAGGCCAAAGTGAAGCTGACCAAAACCAATATGGCCGGCATCGCTTCTGCACTAGATATGTACAAGCTGGACAACCGAGATTATCCGACTACCGCTCAAGGGCTTGAAGCCTTGGTGCATCAGCCACCGAATACTCCCGGGTGGAATCCTGCCGGCTATTTACAAACCGTACCGGTTGATCCTTGGGGGAACGAATACGTTTACCTGAGTCCCGGCATCAGTGGCGACGCCTATGATCTCTATTCACTAGGCGCTGATGGCATGGAAGGCGGCCAAGGTTTTGATGCCGATCTCAACTATGGCGCAACCAATAACAATAGTGCCAACTAAGCAGCAGTCTAATGTAAAGCATGTCGGCTTTACGTTACTGGAGCTTTTGGTCGTGGTGGCGCTGATCGCTTTGACCAGCGCCATTTTGGTGCCGGCTCTGCTTCGCGTCGATAGCGTTCGTCCGTCCGATGCGGTGCCGCGCCTTAAGCTAACGGTTTCCGCATTATCGGAACGTAGCTTGTTTCAGGGGCAAATTACCGCCTTGCAAGTGAACCCGCATGGCTATGTGCCGTTGCGTTATGACATGGCCAACCGGCGTTTTGTAGCGATTGACGAAACCGATCTGCACAAAGAAACATTGGACGAGGGCTTAACCCTTAATTGGGATGCCAACCTCGATTCTGATCTGTCTAAGCGCATTCGCGGTGGCTTTGAACGAGCCGCTGCCGATTCCAAGGATGACCAGGACGATTCAAGCCAAGCTGAAAGTAGCAACACATCGGACGACACCGCACCTACCTTTACGCCCCAGGTATATTTTCTGCCGGGTGGACAGGCCACAAGCGGCGTTCTGACGCTAATCAGCGGGGAAGGCGACAACCACAGTCAAGTTAAACTACGGCTTGATCCCCTAGGTCGCCTCACCAAAATCGACAAGGATGATCTGTTGAATAGCAAAACAGACAGTCAAAAGCTGCTCCTGCCGGACGCCACCCAATCGAACGGCAGTTTTGGGCTATCGGAGTTTCGCTAATGTGGCAGTCGTCCACCACGCGTTACGTTACCAGCCAACGTGGCTTCACGTTGCTGGAGGTGCTAGTGGCGTTAGCCATTTTGGCCATGGTGATGTTGGCCTTGGGGCAGACCATGGGTGGCGCAGTGCGTTCTTACTCGCATCTGGACGACAAGACGCATGCCTGGATGATTGCCAGCGACAAAATGGTCGAGCTGCAGGTCTATGCCCGCTGGCCATCGGTAGGTAGCCAAACCGATCACCTTGAGCGCAACGGTATTAAATGGTTGGTAACCACCACGGTAAGCAAGGGGCCTTTTCAAAATACCCGCCGTGTTGATATTTCGGTGACCACTCAAGAAGCTGCCGATCAGGGCGGCTCGTTATATATCCTCAGCGCATTAATCGGCAAACCCCATAAAAATAAAGTGCCCAATGCGAGGCGGCGTGGTGCACCTCAGCCGCAACAAGCGGGCTCCACCAATAATGCGTGGGGGCAATAATGAAACAGCGTGGTTTTACTCTGCTTGAAGTGTTGGTCGCTATTGCCATTTTTGCGTTGATGTACGTTATGGCACAACAGTTTTTTAGTCAAACACTACAAATACGCGATCACCTTGCCGATAAAGCATCGCAACTGGGGCAGCAGCAACGCGCTTTGTTGTTTCTAACCCAGGACTTTGAGCAGATCATTGCGCGCCCCGTGCGCGATAAGTTTGGTGATCAAGAACCGGCGTTAAAGGGCAATAAAGAAACGGTCGAATTTACCCACCTAGGCTGGGCGAACCCCTTTTCATTGCAGCAACGCAGTCACATGCAGCGGGTGCGATATGCCTTTTATAACAATCAGTTGATTCGGCGTTATTGGCCCGTACTAGATCCCAATATGGGCACCAAGCCAGTTGATACGGTATTGCTTGATCATGTAAAAAGCGTCGAGTTTCGTTACTTGCTGCACGATAGCACTACCGGTAAATGGACCTGGTTAACCCGTTGGCCAAGCTTGGAGGCCTCACAGCAACCGATCATCGTCCAGCCTCTGCCGGCCAGTGTTGAAATGACCATTCAGCTTGAGGATGGCACCAAGCTACACCGCTATTTTCGGCTGGTGATTAATCCATGGGAGAACAGCCCATGAAGCAACTGCATGTCACTCTAAAGCAACGCGGTGTGGCGCTCATCGTGGTGTTGACCATTTTTGCCTTGGTAGCCACTTTAGCGGCTGCCATCTTGTATCGGCAAAGTCATTTCCGGCAGCGAACAGCCAATCTATTGAATTGGGATGTACGTTACCGTTTTGCCTTGTCAGTGGAAACGGTAGCGATTCAAGGGCTGCAAATGGATTTAAACGCCGACAAGAAGCAAAACCAGATATTTGACAGCTGTCGGCATGAGCAGTGGGCTATTCAATTACCACCAACACCCTACGAGCACGCCCTAATCAGCGCCAGCGTGCAGGATTTACAAGCCCGGTTTAATTTAAACTGGGTGGTTCATGCAGGCGGCAATGGGTTTGTACAAGACAAAAAAGGCATTGCCATGTTGCAAAAGCTGCTTGAGCAATTGCTTGTTGACCCCGCCAAAGCGCAGCGTCTAGCCTACGAAATGGCTGATTGGATAGACACCAACAATTTAGTTGATGGCGTCTACGGGGCGGAAGATTCAAGTTATCGTCATCGCCGTACACCGAATATCCCCATTGCCGACGCCAGCGAAATGCGTAGCTTGTTGAGCATGACGAACAAAGACATCCCGGGACAGACGTTCTGGCAGTATGTGACGGCCTTGCCGCTGCCATCGACGCTAAATATCAATAACGCTTCTTCCATTGTGCTCAAGGCCGTTGTAGGCGATGATGCGGCCAAAGCCATTATAACCAAGCGTCAGGAAGAGCCGTTTACTTCTATTGATGATGTCATGGCACTCGATGCCTTTGCAGCGTTAACAGATGATGAAGCCAACCGATTAAGCAAACGTTTATCGGTTAACTCGAGCTACTTTGAGATCATGACCGATGTGGCCATGAACGATCAATACACGCGGCTTATTAGTCGCTTGCAGCGTCCGGCACAGGGATTAACCGCCGTTTACAGCCGCCAGCTGGTGCCGCGAATGGGGCCGCTGGAATCGGCCTGTCGGCCGGGTTACTCCGCTAATAACGATGATAAAAGTGGCACACGCTGATGTGTTAATTTTAATGAACAAACCAATGAGCCATTGTTTTGACTGATCACTTGTACATTCATTTACCGCCAAACACCTTGATGAGCGACCAACTTGAGTCGTTGACGGTGCATTGGTATGACGGGCAACAGCAAGGCCAAGCGGCATTGGCTGAGCTATTAGCGAGTCAGCCAAATGGCTGCGCGATTACGCTTATCTTGTCAGTTGCCGATATCCATCTATCGAAAATGGCATTAACGCGTCAACAAGCGCGACATCTAAAACGTGTATTGCCGTTTTTATTGGAAGAAGCGTTACTTGACCCAGTAGAAACATTGCGGTTCGCCTCTGGTCGCACCGCAGACGGCGATTACTCTGTCGCTGCTGTCGCCGCAGCACCATTGCAGCAACTGGCTCTATTCCTGCGCGATGCAGGTGGTGTGGTAGAAAGTATACTGGTCGATGCCGATCTGTTGGCATCACGCGCACCGGCACGGCTCGCCATGGACAATGACGAGTGGTTATTGATCACGGGTGCCGAATCTGCGTCGGTGGTCGACTCTGCGGCCTATCAATTGTGGCAGGCCGCCAACCAAGACGATGATGATGCCGTTGAGCTTATTGAAGGTGATAGCATCTGGCCGGCTTTAATCGCAGGCACAGAAGAAAAACACCGCATTGAGCTAATGCAACGAGAATGGCGGCTAAAATCAACACGCTCAGGCTCTGAATCAACCGGGTTATGGTTTAGCTGGCGACTGACTTTGGTTGCAGCTGCCGTCATTTTAGTGGGAGTTCTGGTTGCAACAGGAGTACAAACCTGGCGTTACCAGACTGCAACTGAACAGTTAAAGCAACAAACGGCACAATTGTATAAACAGTTGTTTCCACAAGACAGAGCGACGGCAAAAGTTCGTGCGCAGTTTCGAAATCATTTGCGCCACCTGGGGGGTAAGGCTGGCGGCAGTGACTTTATCAGCCTTATGCGTGTCGCGGGGCCCGTATTAGCCAAGCAAAAGGCACAAGGCACTAATCCCAAACGCATACAGTATAACCAGCGAACTGGTCACCTGATGCTTGATATTGAAGCCCCAGATTACGAGGCACTAAGGACGTTACGCGACCAACTTCAAGCGGCGCATTTGACCGCAGACATCAGTGTGGCTAAAGCGCGTGGTGATAAAGTAAATGCGCGGATAAAAGTGGGGCAGGGGTAATGGCAATTAAACAACAGCTTATCGCCTATTGGCGGCCAATTGGGTTGCAGCTGGATAATTGGTGGAGCCAGCGAACCGCTAGTGAACAACGCGTGCTGAGCCTACTAGGCGCCGTCGTGGCGTTATTTTTACTTTATTCTTTGCTGTGGCAGCCTGTAATGCATGCCAACGAGATGGCACAAAAGCGTTATATCGCAGCACAACAAACCTATAGCTGGATTAGTGCCAACGCCGAGGCCATTAATACGTCACGGCAGCAGGCAACGGGACACCAAGGCGGCGGTGACTGGGCGATGAACGTCAATAGCAGTGCCAGTGCCGCCGGCTTGAAGCTCAAAGGTTTTACACCACAAGGCGATGGTGGTGTACGCGTGACATTACAGCAGCAGCCGTTTGCTGCCGTTGTCGACTGGTTTAACACACTCAAGGAAGACGAGGCTGTTGTACCGACAAACGTGGAAATAAGCGCGACTAGTAAGCCCGGTCGGGTGAATGTGCACGTTATTTTATCTCGGGGTAGTTAATGCGTCTGTTGTTGTGCCTTCTTTTATTGCCGCTTTCATTGGCGGCAGTGGCTTATGCAGTGCCTCAATCCGCAGCGGATTTGCGTAGCGTATGGCTAACTGCCGAGCAGTTGCCGGCCAGCTTGCATGGTTTGCCTGTTTCATCCCTGTCGGTCGTTAGCTGGCATGATGGCGAGTTCCATCCCATTCCTTATCAAATAGATGAAATCAACCGAGAAGGGCTGGTGTACTTCGAGGATGGCCCTGATGTCTTTCATGGTGTGGGCAGTAATGGGCTATTTGATGCCAAGGATCAGCTTGGCTTTATGTGGCAGGATGTAGGAAAACAAGCCCCGCAGGATGCGCAGCCCGAGGGTGGCAACATTGTCGCCGATGTTAGTGTGTCGGTTGCGGGCCTGCCGCCGGGGCATGTTTATCTTGTACAGGGCAGTAAAACGCGTACCCACCGTCGTTATATCAATCAAAATATCTCAACGGGTGTCACATTGACGCCTTATTATGTGCTTAAGGTAAACCCGGATAACGAGCTGGATTGGTATTCGCTACGCTATAACGGCTACCAGGGGACTGGCTCCATTGTGGCATCTTTGCAGATGCGCATGTCAGGCCGATTGTTCTTCTCACCAACTATTACCCTGGACAACAGCAACTTGAAGCCAGAGCTGCTTGCCGTGAAGCAGGGGCTTATCCGTAGTGTTGCCTTGATGAAAATTCATGTTGTTCTCATGGGCGTGCCGGTGATGACAATATACGAGCAGATCAGTCGTTACACCGCTCGCTATCAGGCGGTCACTTATGCGGTCATTCCCGATCTTTATAGCACTGTTCTAAAGTCACCCAGAGTTGCCGTCTCTATTGTCGGCAACAAGTTGAGGCATAGTCTACTGACTACTGCCTTACACCAGGATGATCCGGTTGAGATTGACGGCGAAATGAGCGCGGAGGAAAAACAGCTAGTCAAAAATGGCATCAGCAACCGCCATAATTGGCTGTATTTTGACAGTAACCGGAATTTCGTCATGATGACGCGTTTGGCCATACCGCCGCGTTTAAGAGATGTACCGGTTGTGCTGGTCTATCGTGATCAAAATAAGATGGGCGGACATGCCGCTCAACTGCCTCAGATTGGCTACGGCATCAGCGGTTGGCCAAAAGCCGATGTAATGCGTTTCGGGCTGGATTTATTATTTGATAACACGCTTCATCAGATGAGCCCCAGTGCCTATCTTGAACAACGTGTTGGCACACCGTTGATCAAGGTGACTGCTTTATAACAGGGTGATGTTCATTCGAGATATCAAAAATGCATCAGGCCGGGTTTCCCCGGCCTGATGCGTATTACCACTGTGTGATGCAGGTGCACGCTGGCTCAGTCCCAGTAGTGCACCGCAGCCACCTGCTTGGCTTTCATTAGTGCCACCAGGTCGCCGAGAATCTTGCCGGTTTCTTCAAGGTAGGCATCTGGTTCGGCTTTGTTCTCGTCGGTCTTCTCCGCGTCTTCACTGGTGGTTTTGCTCTTCTTATCTTCAGCTTTAGCGGCTTTGTCGTCTTCGGTCTTGTTGAGATCATCCAAAGAATCTAATGGTTTTTTCCCTTTGGCCACACGGCGTTGGTTGGTAATCGCCAAGACGTCGCTTTCAAGTGCCTTGCGTGTCGCCTTACGTTGCTTCAGGTTAAGGCTTAAGGTCTCGCGATCATTGTTCTTTTGCAGGTGAGCAAACATCTTGCGCGCATAAACAAAGTCCGGTTGATCGGCAATGCGTTTTTGGTGCGCTTGAATGAGTTCATCAAGATAAGGACCAAAATTGAACATCGGCGTGTAATTGGCCGAGGCGATGTGATCCCAAGGTAGCGCGTTGGGAAGGGAGCTTTCGCCAATATCTTTCTTGTCGATGATAAACGGCAGGGAAATATCGGGGATGATACCGCGCAGCTGGTTGCTGGAGCCGGAAACACGATAAAACTTGGCTTCAGTAATCTTGATGTCGCCATGGTTGAGCTTCAGCAGGGTTTGCACGGTGCCTTTACCAAAGGTGTTACCACCAACGATGAGGGCGCGCCCGTAATCCTGCATGGCACCGGTAAAGATTTCAGAGGCGGATGCACTGTAGCGGTTGACCAAAACGGCCATAGGGCCGCTATACAAGGTACCGGGATAGACATCATTTTCAACGTGGACATGCCCGCGAGCGCCTTTGATTTGTACGGTGGGGCCACCGTCTACAAAAAGTGACACGAGGCGAATGGCAGAGAACAAAGAGCCACCACCGTTATTACGCAAATCCATGACGAGCGCATCGATGTCTTCTTTTTTCAGTTCCTTGACCAGTTTTTTCACATCACGGTAGCTAGAGGTGAAGTTGGGGTCGTGGCGCTGAAACGCATCAAAATCCTGATAGAAGGCGGGCAGGGTGATGACCCCGATGCGGAAGTCCTCGCCGTGGCTTTTTACCTTGAGAATATCCTTGGTGGCCGCCTGCGCTTCGAGTTTGATCTTGTCGCGCGTGATGGTGATGACCTGGGTGTTATGCTCGCTGGAAACCGACGCCGGCATGATGCGCAGACGCACCTTGGTGCCTTTTTCACCGCGGATTAATTGAACCACTTCATCCAAACGCCAGCCAATAATATTGACGATGTCGCCTTTTTCACCTTGGCCAACACCGATAATGCGATCGGCCGGTTGTAATTTACCGGAATCGGCGGCGGGACCACCTGGCACAAGCCGAACAATTTTGGTGTAACCATCGCTGCTTTGCAGCACGGCACCAATGCCCTCAAGTGAGTGGCTCATGTCGATGTTGAAATTATCCAGGCGCTCGGGTGTGAAATAGGCTGTATGCGGGTCATACAGATCGGTGAGTGCGTTCAGATAAATTTGCAATACGTCTTCCGGTTGGGACTGGTGCAACCGCTTAATACGATTGCGATAACGGCGTTTAAGACGGTGGGTGATTTCATCATCTTTCACCTTATCGAGGCGCATGTTGATGACACTGCTAATGAGTTGCTCGCGCCACAATGTTTTGGCGGCTTTCGTGTCTTTTGGCCAATCGGCTTTACTGCGATCGATCAAAATGGTGCGATCGGTGGTGTAATCGAGCCTATCCAGCCCGTTGTTTAACAGCGACAGCACATAGCGCGCGTGTTCGAGAACCCGTTGTTGATAGACATTAAAAATGGCATAACCGGCGTTTAGCTTGCCATCCGATAAGGCATCATCGAGTTTTGTCTTGTATTGCTGAAAATCATTAATATCGGATTGCAGAAAATAAAGCCGACTGGGATCCAATACTTTGAGATAACGCGTCAGCAATTCGGCCGATAATTCGTTGTTAAATGCCTTATGTAAATAGTGGTGAGATAAGGCATTTACCACGTCACGGGCGGTCTGCTGATAAATGGGTTTGGGTGCAAGGTCGGTTAAAGGTGCATCGACATCGACTTTGATAACCGGTTCGGTTGATGCCTGGGTGGTGGAAGTATCGGCTTTGGCCCAAGCAGTGTGGGTGCCCAAGAGCAAGCTGACTACTAGCAAAAAACGGCTGGCTTGCCGGCGTTTTATTATCATAGAAAAGAATCCCAGAACGGTTTTTAATATTCCACAGTATAAAGCAATCTTTATCACTGTCATCTGTGCTTTTATTGGGCAGATTGAGGTGGAAACCACTTGTCTCCCTCAGTAAAAGCCAGCCCCTCTTCAGCCAGTTTGATTAAATGTGCCTTAAGTGACAAGGCCGCCAAAGGATAAAGTTGTTTGGCAACATCTTGGTAGACAGCAGGCACTAGTTCGACTGCGGTAGAGGCTGGTGCGTGGTTCAGTGCATCAATGACTTTGGCTTCACGCGCATAACGGTGTGACAAGGTTTGCGTTATCAAGGTTCCCGGGTCACAAATTAAATCGCCATGTCCTGGTGCCATGACTTCAATCTGCTCCTGTTGCAAGCGCTTCAGGCTGCGGATGTAGTCACCCATCGAACCGGCAGGCGGGATGATGACAACCGTCGAGCCGTTAATTAAATGGTCACCACTAAACAGCCAGTGGCTATCTTCCAGCAGGTAACACAGGTGGTTAGCAACGTGCCCCGGTGTGGCAATGGCTTTAATGCGCATGCCGCCCAGGTTAACGGTTTCATTGTCGTCTAAAGAGCGATCTGGCTGCCAACGGCGATCTTGATGTGGATCATCCACCACCGGCGCGCCCCAGCACGGCACCTGAAAATCGTCCGCAAGGATTGCCGCTGCAGGGGAGTGGTCTTTATGGCTGTGCGTGCATATTAAATGGCTAAGCGGTAGGCCGATTGCCTTAATAGCGGCCTTCAATGCGGTAATGTGTTGCTCGCTGGCCGGCCCTGCATCCAACAGGGTGAGACTGGTCTTGCCAATCAAGTAGCTATTGGTGCCGGGGCCGGTCATTACACTGGGGTTGGGAGCCAGCACACGCCACACCCCGTCGGCCAGTTGTGTGAGTTTCCCGGCGATTAAATCACTCATAGTTTTTCGCTATCCAGATAAGCGCGTGTGTTCTATTATAGTGCTTCATTGAGCACTTTGAGGTAATCCATGTTCGCTGTATTGTCACCCGCAAAGAAGTTGGATTTTACCAGCCCTTTGCCTGATTTACCGCCCCAGACGCTACCGCGCTTTCTTGATCAGAGCGCTCAATTGGTTGATATCTTGCGTCAATACAGTCCATTGGATATCAGCAAGCTAATGAAAGTCAGTGATCGCATCGCAACACTCAATGTTGAGCGCTATGCGTTGTGGGACAAAGACATGCAAGGTGACGCCGCAAAGCCTGCCGCATTTGCGTTGCGTGGCGACACCTACCAAGGGTTAGATATCGACAGCTTTTCGACAGCAGAGCTCGCCAAGGGGCAAAAACAATTGCGCATTCTCTCGGGATTATACGGCCTGTTGCGGCCGCTCGATCGTATTCGACCTTATCGGCTGGAAATGGGCACTCGACTGCCTAACGCCCAAGGGAAAGATCTTTACCATTATTGGGGGACGACGCTAACCGAACAGCTAGAACAGGACATGCAAGAGCAGGGTAGTGATGTGCTTGTAAATTTGGCCAGCAATGAATACTTCAAGGCGATACAGCCCAAACAGTTCGGTTTTCCCATTGTGATGCCCGTTTTCAAAGATGAGAAGAATGGCACATATAAGGTGATCAGCTTTTATGCCAAACGTGCGCGCGGCATGATGGCTGGCTGGATCATAAAAAATGCAGTGACAACCCCACAGTAGATGACAGCCTTTGATTTGGCCGGCTATCGCTATAGCCAGTCAGAATCGACCGAATTAGCCCCTGTGTATAAGCGAGCAGAAGCGGATAGATAGGTTAATTTTGTCTGACAATCTCCAGTTAGGTTATATTTTGTACCGCTCTTAAATTATTGGCGTGATCGACAGGGGATATATCAATAATCATCTATATCACGAATAGCTATATAAATATGCGTTGGTTAAATGGCTGAAATTCAAGTAATTTATAAGGCTGCGTGACCACAATGCGTCATAATAGCGTGATAGTCGGGTAAGACAAATCCCGCATAAAACAGCACCTTGACCGTTAAAAGGGCAGGTTTTTGATTTGACATACGTCTCGGTTGAAGGTCAAATCAGCGCCCCGCAAGCCTGTCTGGTGCGAAATGGTGCAACTGCACCACAACAGTGCGAAGTGGTAGTAAAACAAACCGGAACAAGAGGTTCTCTATGCAAATTGGTGTCCCCAAAGAAATCGGGGCCGGCGAAACTCGCGTCGCTGCAACACCGGAAACCGTGAAGAAGTTCATCGGTCTCGGTCATACCGTTGTAGTGGAAAAAGACGCCGGCAAACAAGCCAGCTATCCTGATGCGGATTATGAAGCAGCCGGTGCAACATTGGCCGATACCGCAGCAACCGTAAAGCAAGCTGACATCGTGCTAAAGATCGAAGCGCCCACAGGCGACGAAGTGGCCAACTATAAAGAAGGCGCTATCGTGCTGGCGAGCTTTGCTCCTCACCAAAACGAATTCTTGCAGGATTATGCGTCTCGCAAGTTGACTTGTGTGGCAATGGAGCTAATCCCGCGGATTACACGCGCACAGAGTTCCGATATCAAATCGTCTCAAGCCAGCTTGGCAGGCTATAAGGCGGTATTGGTTGCGGCCAACGAATACTCCGGCATGTTCCCCATGATGATGACGGCAGCCGGCACTATTAAGCCGGCTCGTGTCGTTGTGTTGGGTGTTGGTGTGGCCGGTCTGCAAGCCATCGCCACGGCGAAGCGCTTGGGTGCCATCGTGCAGGCGTCCGATTTGCGCCCGGTGGTTAAAGAACAGGTCGAATCACTTGGCGGCAAGTGGCTTGAAGTGCCCATGAGCGACGAAGAAAAAGCTAAAGCCGAAGGTACAGGCGGTTACGCTTGGCGGCCTAGCGAGCAGTACATGAAAGATCAGGCCGAAGTGGTCGATAAGGCAGTGAGTAAAGCCGATATCGTCATTACGACGGCACAAATTCCGGGCCGTAAAGCACCGGTTCTGATCAGACAGAGCACAATTGACAAGATGAGCGCAGGGTCTGTGCTAGTAGACATGGCGGTAAGTACCGGTGGTAACGTCGAAGGCTCTGAAGTCGATCAAAATGTGGTAACAGATAATGGCGTCACCCTCGTGGGTATTGGCAATATTCCCGCCACGGTAGCCACAGAAGCCTCTGCGCTCTTCTCGCGCAATCTGTTTAATTTCCTCAAGCCGCAACACGATGAGGAAAGCAATACATTGACGTTGGATCGTGAAGACGAAATGGTGAAACCCACCCTAATCGTCGATAACGGCACGATCAACTACGAGAAACCGGCCTAAGAGGGAGACTATTATGGGTGGAGAATTCGTCGGCATTTTCACGATTTTCGTGTTAGCCATTTTTGTCGGGTACTACGTTGTTTGGAGTGTGACTCCCGCGTTGCATACCCCCTTGATGGCGGTAACCAATGCCTTGTCCAGTATTATTGTCGTCGGCGCCATGCTGCAAGCCATCACCTTTAATGGTGAGCTCACTGTAGGCACCTGGTTGGGTGCGGTGGCCGTTTTTCTTGCCAGTATCAACATCTTCGGTGGCTTTGCCGTGACCGATCGCATGTTAGATATGTTCAAGAAAAAGAAGTAAGAGGAGCCCTGACTAATGGATTTTGTTAATCAAATAGCGCAGTACCAGGATTGGGCTTACCTTGTAGGTGCCATCCTGTTTATCTTGACCTTGCGTGGTCTGTCATCACCGACTACCGCCGTGCGTGGTAACTACTTTGGTATGGTCGCCATGACCCTGGCCATTGTGACCACCTTCTTTGTGGTGGCCTCATTGGGTACCGAGTGGCAAAACGCGGGTTGGGGGGTGGTCGCATCTGATGTCAAGCCTGCCTACCTGCTGATTATCGGTGCCATGATTTTGGGTGCTGTAGTGGGCATCTGGAAAGCTAAAACCGTTGCCATGACGCAGATGCCGGAAATCATCGCCTTGATGCACTCACTGGTAGGTATGTCGGCCGTATTGATTGCGATTGCCGCTGCCATTAATCCGGTGACATCGGTTGCCTTTAACGAGTTGACACATCAAGGCATGAACGGCATTCACCGCTTTGAGTTGTTTGTTGGTTGCTTCGTGGGTGCGATTACCTTTACCGCATCTGTTGTGGCTTGGGGCAAGCTCTCTGGCAAGATGGCATCCAAGCCGCTTAAAGGCTTCTGGGTTAAGCCATTACAGCTGATCTTGTTTGTGGCCATGGTGGGCTTTGGTGTGGCGTATTTTATCGGCGAAACACACGATATTACTTACTTCTACACCATGACTGCGATTGCACTGGTTTTCGGTTACTTCTGGATTGCCCCTATCGGTGGCGGCGACATGCCAGTCGTGATCTCACTGCTTAACTCACTCTCTGGGTGGGCGGCAGCAGGCATCGGCTTCACGCTGGACAATTCCATGCTGATTATCGCCGGTTCGCTGGTCGGTTCGTCTGGTGGTATCTTGTCTTACATCATGTGTAAGGCCATGAACCGCTCGTTGTTGAACGTCCTGTTTGGTGGCTTCGGTACCGCGGCTGCCGGTGGTGCAGAAGATGATGGCGTCGAAAAGACCTACAAGTCGGGTTCGCCGGAAGACGCCAGCTTCCTGCTGGCCAATGCCGACTCGGTCATCATTGTGCCCGGTTATGGCTTGGCACAAGCCCGTGCGCAAAACGCCATTAAAGAGTTGGCGGGTGAGCTGAAAGAACATGGCGTGAAAGTGCGCTATGCAATTCACCCGGTTGCCGGTCGTATGCCGGGTCACATGAACGTATTGTTGGCAGAAGCTGACGTACCCTATGAAGACGTGTTTGAAATGGAAGAAATCAATAATGATTTCGCCCAAACAGACGTTGCCTTGGTGTTGGGTGCCAACGACGTGACCAACCCGGCCGCTAAAGACGATCCGGAATCACCGATTTACGGTATGCCGATTCTGGAAGTGCAAAAAGCGCGCACCGTGCTGGTTGTTAAGCGTTCCATGAAGCCGGGCTACGCCGGGCTGGATAACAGCCTCTTCTACCTCGACAAGACCATGATGATCTTTGGCGATGGCAAGAAGGTAACGGAAAGCATGGCGAAGGCAGTAGCTGAAAGCTAATCGCCGAGCTAGCAAAACCCAAAAAGGCTCTGTACAGTTAATGTACAGAGCTTTTTTTATGACGCATGATCAAGAATGAGATGAACCCATGAACACTGGCATGAAAACATTGTTGTTTATTGCATTATTTGCCTTAACTGGCGGGCTGACAGCTTGTAACAGTGGAGGCTCCACTGATTTGGGGCTAGACGATAACAATTCGTCACAAGAACCGTCGATTCTGCCCGCTGGTGTGTTTAAGGGTGGGGCAGGAACAAGACAATATTTGGCGGTCAACTTGCATGATTCACCGAATGCATTCTTTTGGTTTTACACGGCGAAGAATGTGTCACTGGCTGCTAGCACAAAATTGGACGGCTTCTTAACAGGCTTCTTAGGTTCTTCGGGTAGCTTTGATAGCGGCACCATCAGCAGCAACTCTGTAGCCAATTTCGATTTGGCAGCGGCCGATGTAAATAACGCATCCAGCCTGAGTGGACACTACTCAAGTAGTGGTCTATCAGGCACTTTGGTTGGCCTGGCGGAAAATGCACTTACGTTCCAGTTCAACCCGCTCGATCTATCGAGTGCATTGAGTGATCAGCTCAGCTTTAGTGGCCAGCTGATTGATGAAACCGCTTCCATAAAGACGCCTGTGAAGGTGGAACTAACCGGATTAAATGCTGCAAGTGGCACTTTAACAACCACAAGCACGAGCAGTTGTTCGCTCAATAATGGCGTTTTAAAACCCACCGATCTCGACCATGTTTATTTGGCTTCGTTTGTAACGGGTGACTGTTTTAGCGACGAGACAGCAAGTCACAATGGCATCGCTGTGATTTATAATAATCGACTGTATTTGTCATTATCGAACAGCAATAACAGCACGGCTACGGGGATTGTGTTTTTAGGCCATTAATTCTCCCCGGCCAGAGCCGGGGAGGGCGAGATCACTTGTGTGATTGCAGTAATGCAGTGACTTTCTCAACATATTTTTCTTTGGCAGAATCAGCGTCTGTCCCTTTCAACTTCTTCCAAGCATCAAACTTGGCGCGACCGGCCACATCCAGCATGCCGGGGCGCTTACCACTGACATCGCCACTGGTCGCTTGTTTGAAGTGCGCATAAAGATACAGCAAGTCATCATTGGAAGGGCGTTTGGTCAGTGTCTTAACGTCGGCTTGTGCCTGCTCGAAAGCATCACTCATGGTGTTATTCCTGTTCGGTGTTCTTTGATTGATTGAGTTGTCGAATATAGAGCATACAGAGGGTGAACAGCAAGCTGGTCAGGATGACACGCGCCACGGCCAGCCAGCGAATAGAAGGATCCATTACCTGCGTGACATAGCCACAAAAATAAAACAGCAGCAGAAAGCAAAACCACGTCATCACGCGTATGTCGCGCAGCAATAAGCCGATCGACAACAGCAGAAGTGGTGAATAAAAGACCGCCGTCATGATCAGGCTTGCGGCCACACCGGCTTCATCCGGTGCTGTCCACCAAAGTCCGCCTATGGCACTGACTAGCAGCAGCACATAGGTTACTAGGACATAGGGGTATAATGATTTTTTCACTTGGGCTCCAGTTGCTTGGCCAATTTGCCAAGCCGCTCGCCTAATGCACGAGCCAGTTGCGTTTCGTCTTCATCCAGCAGGGCGTCATTGCCCATGCCCGCGACATGGCTGGCGCCATAGGGTGTGCCGCCCTTGGCCGTCATCATCAAACGGTCGTTGGTATAGGGGATGCCGGTGATTAACATGCCGTGGTGCAAAAGCGGTAGCATCATGCTGAGTAGAGTCGACTCCTGCCCGCCGTGCTGGCTGCTGGAGGCGGTAAACAAACCAGCCGGTTTATCGACGAGCGCCCCTTGCATCCAAATGTCACTGCTTTGATCAATGAAATATTTAAGAGGGGCGGCCATGTTGCCAAAGCGGGTGGGAGAACCCATGGCAAGGCCGGCACACTGGGCTAAATCCTCTTTTGTGCAAAAGGGTGCACCGCTATCGGGAATGCTCGACGCCGAATCGTCGTAACTAGGCGATACCGGCGACACGGTTCTTATGCGTGCTTCGATGCCTTGTTTCTCGACACCGCGCGCCACTTCCCGCGCCAGCCGCTCAACGGCACCGGTTCGGCTGTAAAACAGCACCAGTACATAGGGTTCAGACAAGGTCGAGTACCTGCTCGGGTGGACGGCCAATAATCGCTTTACCGTCTTTAACGGCAATGGGGCGCTTCATCAGCTTGGGGCATTGCACCAAGGCATTGAGGATAGCCGCCTTAGGGCTGTTCTCGTCGATGTTGCCTTCTTTATACGCGCTTTCCTGGGTGCGTAGCAGGTCGTGATAATTGTCCAGACCCAGCTGCTCGATTAATTGCGTCAATTGGGCCGCGCTAAGTGGGGTATCCAAATAGCGCACTACCTCTAATTCGGCACCTTTTTCTTCGAGCAGTTTGAGCGCTTGGCGAGATTTGGAGCAGCGCGGGTTGTGATAAAGCGTAATCTTGCTCATGTGACAAGTCCTGTAGAGTATGGAAAACTGGAACAATGGTTTACAGACAATAAGATGCGCAATGCGGACGGCTGTTTTAAATGGCTGCCGAGATCGCGTGCGAGTGTTTCAAAATATACCGAAAAACGCAATAGTCTGCTCATTGTAACAATACACCTGAATAGCATATAAAAGGATGGATGCATCATGCAGCGCTGGATGACTAGCTTGGGCCTTATTAAGGATTTTTGCCAGTTAATTTGGCAGGAGTACAAGCGCGATGGTTGTCGTGAGACTGCGGCGGCGCTCACTTACACAACGCTTTTTGCCATTGTCCCCATCGTGACGGTGACCTTCACCATTTTACATGCGCTACCGCAAATGCAGGGGGAGGGGCAGGCTATACAAAGTTGGCTGTTTGGCTTTCTTCTGCCGTCGGCCGGCACTCAGGTGCAGAGCTACATTCAAGGCTTTGCCGAGCAAGCCGCCCATTTAACCGGTATCGGCATTCTCTTCTTGGTGATTACATCTATTCTGATGTTGCGCACAATCGAAGGCACCATGAACCACATTTGGAAGGTTAAAGTGCCGCGTAAGGGCATGACTAGCCTGCTGATGTATTGGGCGGTGCTTACCTTGGGGCCGCTATGCTTAAGCATCGGGTTGGGTGCCAGCTCCTATGTGGCGTCGACGTCAATTCTCAAGGACACCGTCAATTATTTGGGCATCACCCATATTTTGCTGGTCATTGTGCCGGTCATTTTTTCTACTATTTTACTGACCCTGTTGTACATCATCGTGCCTAACTGCCATGTGCCGATTCGCAAAGGGCTTATTGGCGGCGTTGTAGCAGCCATTTTGTTCGAGCTGGCAAAAGGGGCTTTTGTGCAGTTTATTAAGTTGTCACCGTCCTATGAGCTGATTTACGGTGCGTTTGCGGCGGTTCCGTTGTTTCTATT
>CAYVZZ010000047.1:0-17267 GCA_964456185.1 uncultured Alcanivoracaceae bacterium | reverse complement strand
TAAGCGAATCACTTCCATGCGGTCGAGTAGGGCGCGAGGCAGTTCGTTAAAGGTGTTTGCTGTGCAAATGAATAAAATCCGTGATAAATCGAGGCGCATATCCAGATAATGATCCAGGAATTGCTGGTTTTGCTCGGGGTCGAGAACTTCCAGCAAAGCTGATGCCGGGTCACCTTGATAAGACGCCCCCATTTTCTCGATTTCATCCAGCACAATGACGGGGTTAAACGTGCCGGTTTCTTTTAATGCCTGCACCAATTTACCCGGCAATGCGCCAATATAGGTGCGACGATGCCCTTTAATTTCAGCTTCATCACGCATTCCGCCCAGGCTTAGGCGATAAAACTCGCGCCCCAGGGTGTCAGCGATGGCGCGACCAATACTGGTTTTGCCGACACCAGGCGGGCCGACAAGTAGCAGGATAGAGCCACGGATTTCTCCGCGAATGGCACCCAAGGCGAGAAACTCAATGATGCGGTCTTTAATGTCGTCTAGCCCGGCATGATTGGCTTCTAGTATGTCACGGGCGTGATCAAGATCCAGATTGTCATCACTGAGGTGCCCCCAGGGCAGGTGACAAGCCCAATCTAACCAGTTGCGGGTCACTGCGTATTCGGGGGAACCTGGCTCGAGGATAGATAACTTCTTTAGCTCCTCATCGATACGCTTTTTCACCTGTTCCGGCGGCGGAAAAGCCTCTAACCGCTCATGAAACGCATCCAAATCCGCACTGCGGTCATCTTTAGCCAGACCCAGCTCACGCTGAATGACTTTGAGTTGTTCACGAAGGAAGAAGTCGCGCTGTTGTTTGGACACCTTCTCATTAACTTCCTGGCTAATGCGGCTTTGTAGACGCGCCACTTCCAACTCTTTCTTGACCAGCAGCAACACTTTTTCCATGCGCGGCTGCAGTGGCAGCGTTTCCAGCACCTCTTGCAGCTCATCGCCATCAGCGGTGGTGAGTGCCGCGGCAAAATCACTTAGCGGTGAAGGGTCTCGTGGGCTAAAGTTTTGCAGGTAAGCATGTAGCCCTTCGTTATACAGTGGGTTGAGTGGTAGTAGTTCTTTGATGGTGTTAATGATCGCCAACGCATAGGCTTTAATGCTTTCTTCTTCCGCATCGCCTTCGATTTCAGGCTCTTCAGGATACTCCACCTCGACCAAATAGGGCGGTTTGCGGCTCAACCAGCTGGTAATGCGAAAGCGAGTTACCCCCTGGGCGACAACTTGCATGGCATCAGCTTCTTCGTTTACCGCATGAATACGTGCCATACAGCCATATTCGGGAAAATCGTCGATGCTCAGTTGATCAAAATCTTTGTCCTGCGTGTACACCAGCCCCAACATATGATGAGGTGTCTTGCTGACGCGCTCCAAGGTGGTGCTCCACTCATGTTGGGCAAACACTACAGGCTGCACCAAGCCCGGCATAAAAGGGCGGTGACGCATGGGTAGCAGGTAAATGCGTTTGGGGCGGGCTTGGTTTAGCGGCACCAGCGATTGGCTAATGGCATCATTATCGTTTTCGGGGGTATCACTCATGACGTTTCCTGACACGGTCATATTAAATACAGTCTACATTGTAATATGCGGACAAGATCACCGATTTCAATCGTTTGCCCTGTCTAAAATGTGGGCAATTACCACTATTTACAGAAACATTCATACTACAGTCTGAAAAACATTTCCTAGGCGCTTTGCGCTATGATGACACTATGCAGTTTGCGAAAACATTACAGCACCCTTTACAACGTACAGTAGATAGCAGAGCAAGTTTGGTGGCGAGCACAAGCAGAAATTCTTTGGCCCTAGGCGGCCAAACTGCCATGGCGTTAGTGAGTGGTCGTGACCGCTATGCACGAGCGCTGCGCGTACTGACGTCTGTCTCTGGTATTTACGCACGAAATCGCTCTAACGGGAAAAAAGGGAACCTTGATAACGCGCATCAACGTGCCGGTGAAAAGCTGGCCAATTTGGCCAAACGCAATGGCGGCGCATGGGTCAAAGCGGCGCAGTTTTTCTCGACGCGTTCTGACATCCTGCCGCCGGCCTATATCGACGCCCTGCAAGTGCTGCAAAATGAAGCGGAGCCAGTTCCTTTTGCCCGCCTGAAGAAAACCTTAGAGCGCAATCTTGGCCGTAAGTGGCGCCATTATTTTCAAGATATTGATGAAGAGCCCATCGCAACCGCCTCTATTGCGCAAATTCACTATGCGGTGCTCAAAGATGGCACGCCGGTTGCCCTAAAAATTCGCCTGCCCGGTGTCCGCAAAACATTTCTTCAAGATGCCAAGAGCTTTACGCTATTGGCTCGTTGGGCAGCGCCGTTAATCAAAGAGCTGGATTTAAACCAAATCGTCGAGCAGCTGGTTCAAATGACCATGGAAGAGCTCGATTTCCGTCGAGAAGCCGATAATTTGGTGCGCTTTTCACGTTTATCCCACCTTGACGGCATACGCGTCCCCACGTTATTTCCCAAACTCTCGGGAGAAAGCTTGCTAGTCACCAGCTGGGAAGAGGGGGATCGCCTGCGAGATCATTTGGATGCCAATCCGGATGACGCCGACCGTCTGTTAAACACACTACTGGGTAGCTATCTTCAACAGGTCACACGTTTTGGTATTTTTCAGGCCGACCCGCATCCCGGGAACTTCCTGGTTAATCCCGACAACCAGATTGTCATCCTCGATTATGGTGCCATGTACCGGCTAACTGGTGAGGAAGTGCGTAGCTACTCACGCTTACTGTTTGGTCTAATGGGCTTTTTAGGCGACGTAGATATCGGTCAATTATTCATTGACGCTGGGTTTAAAGGCGGAAATGCCGAGGTGCTAGAGTCTTTGTCGGCTTATATGTTCAGCGACAAACTCAAACATGAAAAGCCAATGGCTGCCATGGAGGAGATTCTGGAAACCTTCCGTGAATATCAGATTCATATTCCCGATTCTTATGTGGCCTTGTCGCGTGTGTTGATCACGCTAGGCGGTTTCATGATGGCCTATGACGTCACCATGGACTGGTCCCCACCGGAGCAGCGCGCTTATTAAAAAGGCCGACCTCCCGCAAGAGAAGTCGGCCTTTTTGTTCGGCAATGGTTTAATAATTGTCGAGGAAATGCGTGTTACGGTAATCATAGTGGGTGATTGGCAATTTTATCGAACCGCCAATTGTTGCACGACGCCACCAAAACGCAGAATTCCAGAAGTATTGCGAGGTAAAGCCATAGACAACCAGGCCAACGCGGTCGCCTGAGTCGAGTGTTGTCGCAATGGCGGGCAAATCTTGCTGATATATGCCTTTACCGGGCAGGGGAGTAAGGTGTTCGCTGGCCACATACACACGGCGATTGCCTTCATGCTGAATGCCCACGCCCACAAAAAGCTTCATGGCATCTGCATCACCAATACCGCCGACGCGCACGTCTATATGCGGCGTGCCAATCAAGGCTTCGTCCTGGTGAGCGATGTAAACTGGTACAAACAATGGCCGCCCAAAGCCGCCGTCCGGCTCTAGCCCCTGCAAATCGGCTCCGGGCCAAAGGTCACGGAACATATCACCGATGGTATCGGCCGGAATCATAAAGGCTTCAAAGAGTCCTGCAGTAGGTGTCCACACCCAATGTCGAGGCAAGCGGAATTTCTGCCCCGCATTAACAGGGAAGCTGTCCGGCTGTAGGCCTTCATCTTCGCCTAAGTCAATGCAGTACTTAGGCACTTTCTTTTTGCGACCTTTCAGCTTTTCATTCCACCAGTCCAGAACGGCCTGCACCATGGTTACTTGGTAATCACCACAGTTCAGCTCATCTTCGATATTAAAGAAAGGCTTGCCGCTCCAGCTTTGCATTGGCCAAGGCAGGATATGCCCACCTTGTACGGCGAGAATGCGAGTTTGATTACCGCCAGCTTCTATACACGCGGCGTTTTTTAGCGCCTGATCCATATCGAATAAGCTATCGCGATAACCCTGAATCAATAAGGCATCGGCTTGGGGATATTTGCCGGCATCACAACGTGCTGCCGGGCTGTGTTGATAAAACCATTTTTGTGCATCGCGGTCAGCCTGTCCGCCAAGGGTGCCAAATAGCGGGTCATGCACCATAAAGCCCACATCAAACCCACTGCTAAAGGCGCCAAATGTGAGCATGATCAGACCCCAGGCCGACTTCACCTCGCCATTGGGCGCCATGTCGTTCAGGTTGTAATAGCTGGCGATCGGTGTGATGGTTTGAATGCGCGGGTCATTCATGGAGGCGAGGATTTGAACAACCGCCCCCTGTGATTCGCCAATCATACCGATAGCGGGTTGGCCATTATCCAAGTGGGCAACGGCGGGTAGGTGTTTCAGTGCCCAGTCGATGACATCCGATACATCGGCGACGTCGTACTTTTTCTCGCTAAGATGAACAACGCCTTCGCTATCGCCCCAGCCGCGTTGGTCATAGGAAATTACCCAATAACCTTTTTTCCAAGCGGCAATAGGTGCTTCACCGGTTAGCATGGTTTCGCCATAAATGGAGAAAGGGCGTGATGCACGGAACCCGGCGAAACCATGCGCAGCAATAATTAACGGCGCGGTTTCACCTGGTTCAAGCTTTGGTTGATAAACGGTTGCTGCCAGCTCAATGCCATCGTGTGTCTTGATTTTGACTTGGTAATAATCCTGTTCCATCGATTTCTGAGCAGGACCAGGCTGAGCCAATGGCAGGGTAGTGGTACAACCACCAAGCAATAATAATGAGAGCAAAATACAGGGCAATAGCCTCATCAGCATGGGGTCTTCCTTTTTTTGTTATTGTCTAGTGTTATATGCACAGCAGTTTGTTGTGCAAAGGCACATTATGGCGATAAAGTCGTGTAGACTCCAGCATGCCATGAAATATCCAGTCGCAGATTGGCTTTATGGCGGCTTCGCCCGTTTTTTTCGCAAATAGGTACAAGTTTTCCCTATATGACAACACAGCCCTCAATCATTCAAGCTCCGGACACCAATCAATGGGTTAGTGACTCTCCAGCCAGTTGGCAGATTGCCAGGGAACAATTGACCGAGCGCGACGTACTGCTGAATCAGCTAAACCAATATACCGTTGATTCTCCGGAAGGGCACTATTGGGTTTTGTTACAGGGACGAATGAACGAGAAATCCCAACGACAAAGTCTATTAAATCTAGACAGCGCAACCGCATTAGTCGCCGCACTTGATGCCTATTTTCAACAAAGTGACCATAAACAAGCGACCATCATGTTGTTGCCAGGCTGGCAGGCCACTGGCATGTTGTTTACACGCCACCCGCTGCGGCGCGACCTGCATCATTGGGTGGTGGAAGGCGTCAACGGCGAAAGGGCAGACACACAACGGCTTATTTTTTCACCAGAAGGCCGGTTGGTTTTCGCAGCCGACAACAGCCGTCCATTATTAGATGTAGTACCCAAAGATGCCTTCCTGGAGCTGGTTGATCGCACCAAAAAAATGAACGACGCCCCGCAGGCAGTCGAATGGGTTTTTGATGGCCGTAAGCTTTGGGTCTTACAAACACTGACCATTGGCAGTTTGCCCGCTCCTCAAGACGCTTGGACCTGCCGAGCAAATGACGGCTTCTGGTATCAAGCGATCACCCCGCTGTGGTACACGCTAGAAGGGCGCTGGCTGAAAAATCGCTTCTGGGAACCCATGGTCCGCCGTCATAAATTAAGCCAGTTACACAAGGTCGAGCCTTATAAAAGGCAATACAGCCATATCTACCGAAATGCGCAATTTTTACAGCAGCTTCCGCAATTCAGCGAAGACATTCCACCGGGCTGGTCAGCAAATAATGTCAATCAGCAATCCCCGTTAATGTTGGGCTGGCAACAATTACAAATCGCGGGTCGTACCCGCAAATTCAAGAAACGATTTGATAAAGCCATAAAAGAGAAGGGTGCTTGGCCGCGATTCAAGCAACTGGACTTGCTGGGTGAAGAGCTCGCCGAAATTATTGCGCCACTCTATTATGCACCGACCTACAGCGCTCCTGCGCAGTGCATCCCCGACAGCGTCAAAGAGTGGTTTACCACTGGCGATAGCGATGCGCTCCGTGTGGGCGTCGACCCCGTGCATCGGCTTTTGGCATCTAGTCCGCCGGAGAAGAATAGCCTGCCGATACTGGCTGAGATCCTACCCGAATCACGGCTGACACAACTGTTCCCCGCAGCCGAGAACCGTACAGATAAGCAACTAAACGACGCAACAAAACTGCGCAACGGTTTGGCTTTACACATACAAACGACATTAAATGAAATCGCTAATAACCTAATTTCAAACAAACTATTAACCCAGCCTGATGACATTTATTTCTGCTATTACGATGAACTTTGGCTCCTGTGTGAGAAACAGCAAGTACCACCGAGCTTGTCGCTAGAGAAGCTCAACCAACGAAAAGTACGTTACCTGGAAGATGCGCACCGTGGCGCACCGCACTGGCAGCTAGACGGGCTTGGCTTTGGATTCAGCCAGGATAATCAGCCTCACGAGCTTTTGCTGGGTAAAACCGCTGTGTCGGGCTGTGCCGAAGGTCGTATTAAGCGCCTGGTGTCCGGTTGGACGCTTAATCAAATTCAACCCGGCGATATTTTGGTTATGCATCGCTGCGATCCACATTGGTTACCTTGGCTGACACAAGCTGCTGCGCTCGTCATCTCGGCAGACAATGAACAAGATCATGCCATCCGGCTAGCAAAAGCACTGGACATTCCTTGCATCTATGCGCTTAGTGATGCGGTACATTGCCTGACAGACGGCCAGACGGTGTCACTAGACGCAGATAAAGGCGAAGTTAAGGCGGTTTAAAAACGATCTAGTAGATTCAAAATCTGGCAATTGTTTAACAGATACCATACTTTAAGTAACGGCATAGAGCGTACATATAAGTTAGGAGATACAATGAAAATTACAAAAACAGTGATCGCAGTAATAGCTGGCTTAACATTAACCGCATGTGGGGGAGGCGGCGGCAGCGACGACAGCCCAACACCACCAAAGCATCCTACACCTACAGTGGAAACCAGTGGTGTTTTTGTGGGCCCCGATACCAACGGCGGCCTTAACTACACAATACTTTTGAAAACTGGCGAACTTTATGACTTTATTAAAGATGGCGGCTCTCAGTTAATAAGTGGAATCGCACACGGCCAGCTATCGTTTTCGCCATCCGACTTAGAAGCCAAAAACGTGAAGGTTCAGCGTTACATATTTGGCAGCGGTCAAACACCAGAGCAGCTAACCGTAGACCTGACACTTTCAAAGTCAGGGATAGTAGGTACCTTTACCGATTCACAGGATCGAACCGCTAGTATCAATCTGGATCGGCAGAATCTACAAAATGTAAGTTTGTCGAGCATTGCCGGACATTATGCCCAGGGCGTTTTTATCAATGCCGATACAGCAAGCAACAGCGTAACCGTTGATATCGACAATAGTGGCCACTTGACGGCCATAGATGGCGCTGGGTGTAAAGTAACGGGTGCATTCACACAAAGCCAAGTAACTGGCGTTTTTCTGCTAAATGCCACCTATGAAAACAACGCAGTACAATGCGGGAATAAATACGCAGGTGAAAGCGTGACCGGCGTTGCCTACTATGACGGCAGCAGCAAGTTAATAGCTGCCATGCATAACGCAAGCAAGACTGTTGTGGTCGCCTATCAAGGTATTCGCAACGGCTAAGGACAGTGGCGGGAAACCGCCCAGTCTTTGAATACTATTATTACGGCTCGGTTTCGTGTCAGGTAGATCTAACTGTATATCAAATTTAACACAATATACATTATGCGAAGTTAATACTTATGCATTCTGACTAGGTACGTTTTGGTTGCTGTCTATAAAGCGCTCAATTGGCAGTCAGTTCTATACTTTCCATTAACTTTAGGTTGCGTGTCGCAAACCGTTCGTACACCATTACGAGTTCGTGAACGCGGAGTTGCGCCAGCATGGAAAAACTTACCCCGGATAACATCGTTGTTTTATTTCTCGGCTTCGGCGTCATGCTTCTTGTGGCACGGATGTTCGGTGAATTCTTCACCCGTTTTAAGCAGCCAGCCATCGTAGGTGAAATCCTTGCGGGTATCGTGCTTGGCCCGACTATCTTCGGCGCGCTTTTTCCTGAATGGGCCGATTATCTTTTCCCCGACAGCGGCAATGTCGCTATTGCTTACCAGACGATTATCAATCTTGGTGTCGTTTTTCTGCTAATGATTGCCGGTCTCGAAATCGACCTGCATGTGGTGTGGAAACAAGGCCGCGCGGCCATTCTGGTCAGTTTGTTCAGTATCATTGTACCTTTCTCGTTGGGTGCTGGTTTAGCCTATTTAGCGCCTAGTTTCTGGGGAATGGCGCCGGGAGCCGACCCGTTAATTTACGCATTGTTCCTCGGTATCGCCTTATCGATTTCGGCATTGCCTGTGATTGCCAAGATCATGCTGGACTTGAAGCTTTTCAAGACAGACGTTGGCTTGCTGGTCATGGGCGCTGCCATGCTTAATGACCTTATTGGCTGGCTTGGTTTCGCCATTATTTTGGGCATGTTGCAGGCAGGTTCCGATACAGTCACGGTCTCGCATGCGGGCGGCGGTATTTGGGGTACCATTGGCATGACGTTAGCGGTCTTCGCACTTGCTTTGACGCTTGGCCGCTGGTTGATTCACCGCATTATGCCGTACTTTCAAGCGCGTCTTAGCTGGCCCGGCGCTGTTATTGCCTTTACTCTAACATTAACCATGTTTGGTGCCTCGCTAACCGAGGCCATTGGCATTCACGCGGTTTTCGGTGCTTTCCTGGCCGGCATTATTGTGGGTGATTCGCCCCATTTACGTGAGAAAACGCGCACTATTCTTGAACAGTTTGTGACCTATGTTTTTGCGCCCATTTTTCTGGTGGCTATGGGGCTGGAGGCCGACTTTGTGGCCTCGTTCAACCTACAATTGGTGCTGGCTATCTTGTTTATTGCCTTCTTTGGCAAGCTCGCAGGCTGCATGATTGGTGCTTATTTTGGTCGTTTGGCGCTGCGTACCAGCCTAGCGGTAAGTTTTGGCATGAATGCCCGCGGTGCCATGGAAATCATCCTTGCCCTACTCGCTATGCAATATGGCGTTATTCAGTCTGAAGTGTTTGTGGCACTGGTTGTTCTGGCTGTAGTCAGCTCGCTGTTGAGTGGCCCGGCAATGAATTTCTTTATTACCAAGCCACATGAATGGAAACTGGACGACCTATTGGTTGCCAGTACCATTGTCCCGGATTTTGAAGCCAACAGTGTTGAAGATGCCATTAACAAGCTGGCCGAACCTGCTGCCAAACAAGCGGGGCTGGATGTTGAGCTGGTGCGTCGTGCCCTGCTCCGCCGCGAATCGCTTCAAAGCACCGCGATCGGTGACGAAATCGCCATCCCGCGTGCCCGTTTTAGCAACTTAACCAAACCGGTATTGGTGGTGGGCAATCCAAGGCATAATGTGCATTATGAAACGCCGGATATGCGTCCTGTGCGCTTGATTTTCTTATTGCTGGTGCCAAGCCGCAGCATGCTGTCCCAAACGCAATTAATCAGCAAAATTCACGAGTTGTTCCGCGATCAATCTATCCGAGACACTGTTTACGAGACCAATTCTGTGGACGTAATTCGAGCGTTGGTTAAAACAGAAAGTGCACCGCTGCAAGGCAATAATGATGGCGGCGAGGACACGGCAACAGGCAAGGCGTGATGTTTCTGCCTTTTATTCGGTAATTAATGCTCTAAGTGGCTGATACGGCGCTTTATTCAATAGTGCATTCCAGTCGATTTTAACCCCTGTTTCACGTTGCATGGCAAGCAAGGCGTCCAAGGCTTTCTGGGGCGCTTTTAGTGCCATGTAACATTGGCTGGCCAAGGGATATAAACGAATGGCAGCAGGCCATTGCGTTAGGGCTGGCTCAACAATACTGATGGCCTTATCGCATCGGTTGGCTTGGATTGCGGTGGTCGCCAGCAACCAAGTGACCGCGGGATCTTTGCCAAGTTGCCGCTTTAAATACTGCATTTCTGTTTGCACTCGCACGGTTTTTTCGTTCAGTGATGCTTTGTCCAAGGCAAATAACGACACTTCGTCAGGTTTAACGGGGAGCGCCTTCAACGCTTGGCGATAACAATGCAACTGCTGGCACGCTGGAATAATTAATCGCGCAATGGCACTTGACGGACTGACGGTATCAAGCAGTCGCATGGGGTGCTCAGCTAATTGGTGTGTCATCACCGCCATTTGTGTCTTGTGCAATGCCTGGCTTTCTACCAGTAGCTGTGACAGCCAGATACCCAGACTGTAGTCATACCAATCGACTAACTGCCCTTTTGTGTTGGTTTTTAACCGCAAAAAATTCAGCCGGCTTCCCTGATAGTTAAGCCGAGCCACCCAATAGGATTGATCGTCCTCCGTTACGCGGTAAAGGCGCACGCGCCGCGGACGCACGGCGATGAGCAAATCATCCAGCTCGGCCAGATGTTTTGCTGAATCGGATGTTAGCCCGGCCTGCTTGGCCAGTTGTGTCAGTTCGACTGACGCATATAGGCCTGCCCCGCCCTGCTTGAGTAACACCTGCCGCCAATGCTTAGCTTGTGACAATGCGTTCTGGCTTGGTGCATTTTGCGCAGCGGTCGAGACGGCTGCCCAGCACAACGTCAACAGACTAATCAGTAAAACAACCCAGCTATGTTGCGACTTAGGATGCATTGACCACCTCACAGACGGCTTCGCTATCGGGAAACCAGTCAATTAGTTGTTGTTGCCATTGCTTGAGAAACACGTCAGCCTGCCAGGGCGGATGACAGACGACCACCCCGCTTCCCAGCATGCCACGAGTGTCTTCGTGCCAAGCTTGTCGCCATTGCCATTCGCCAATAAGTAATGGCAGCTTAAGCTGCTTGAGCTGGCGAAGCATGTGTGTATGACGCCCAGCCTCTAGTATCGGATACCACAACATAATGCTGCCAACCGGCCATTTGTCGGCGGCCAGTTTGATATCAGTCACCATCTGATCGTATTCTTTTTTTACCTCATAAGGTGGGTCGATCAGCGCCAGCCCTCGACGCGGCATGGGCGGCAGCAAGGCATTAAGCGCTTCATGGGCATCTCGATGATGCAAATTACAACGAGAATCTCGATTAAATAATGAATTTAAGCGACTGAATTCATTGTCATGTAATTCACAAAAAATCAGTGTATCTGTGTCTCGTAGCAGCCGGCTGGCGATGTGCGGAGAGCCACCATAATAACGCCAACGATCCGCCGGGTTATCTGCATCGATCAGTTGCTTCCAGCACTGTAATGACGCAGGCCAAGTGACGTTCTTGAGTTGGGTAATGCCATCGCTAGCCTCACCCGTTTTGCGCGCAAAGCTACCTTCGAGGTCATAAAAACCACGTCCGGCATAAACATCAATATAGCAGGCCGGCTTATTTTTCTGGGTGAGTCGCTGTAGTAACCAGGCCAGCAGCCCATGTTTGTGAATGTCGGCTCGATTGCCGGCGTGATAACCGTGTTGATAACTCAGCACGCAAGACTCCCTCTAAAGCGAGTCAAAGTAGATGATTTAAGACTCGCGCGGATAATTGGTGATACGGCGAATATGCCGATAAAGCGGTGCCAGTCTAGCATAGAGCGGCCGGTAAACCTGTCGGTAAAGCGCGGCATATTGATGCGCATACTCAGCCCGAGGCTCGAAGCGAATGCCCGGACGTGTCATAGCAGCAACCGCGTCTTGGTGGTTGGCATGTAATCCTGCGCCGACCGCCGCATTAATGGCAGCACCCAGCCCTGAGGTCTCAAAGGTATGCGGCCGCTCTACTGGCAAATTAAAGAGGTCAGCCGTCATTTGCAGTATTCGATCGCTCTGTGAGCCGCCTCCTGATACACGCAACAAATCAATCGGCACTTTGTTACGCTTTTGCACCCGTTCCATGCCCTCTCTCAGGGCATAGCCAATGCCTTCCACGATAGCGCGATATAAGTGCGCACGCGTATGCGCATCGCCAAAACCGATAATGGCTCCTTTGGCCTCAGGCCCCGGCAGCCGAACGCCCGGATTCCAAAAGGGTTGCAGGGTTAAGCCGAGGGCGCCAGGTGGCGAGGCATCAAGTAATCGGTCAAACAAGCTTTCCGCGGTGATGCCCCGGTTTTCCGCTTCTTGTACTTCAGCCTGAGCAAATTCGCGTTTAAACCAGTTCACCATCCAATAGCCGCGTTGCACAATCACTTCTGTGTTGTAATACCCCGGCATGGCGGCTGCATAGGCAGGCACCATGGGCATGGATTCCACATAGCGCGAGTTACAGGTGTTAAATGTGGCGGTTGTGCCATAGCTCAGACAGGCGGTATCCGGCGTCATGGCACCGCTACCAAGCACCTCACATGCTTTATCTGCACCGGCAGCATAGAGCGGTATGCCAACAGGAATACCGGAAGCCTCGGCGGCCTCTTGGGTAATATGACCAAGCAGACCAGCAGCGGGCACTAATTCTGGCAGCTGTTCACGCTTCACCTGCAGCAACCGCCATTTAGGATCACGCGGGCTAGCCCAACATTGCTGTTTGAAATCGAACGGCAAATAGCCGACTTGCGATGGCACCGCATCGACCAGCTTCCCCGTTAACCGATACGTGAGATAACCCGACAGCAGCACATAATGGGCGGTGGCATTCCATACATCTGGCTCATCGGCAGCCAGCCAGTTGCATTCGGCTTTACAACGGAAGTCCTCAATTAAATGTCCACCTATGACACGCCCGGCAGCGCGAAGCCAAAACGGTGATTTGGGCGGGTGGCTAGTGCGCCGCCGATCCAGCCAGATGATGGCGGGTCGCAGTGGCTGTTTATTATCATCCAGACACACCACGCTAGCCCGTTGGGTGGTAATCGCAGCGGCTTTTACGGCGTTTTTTAGCGCGGCGTGTTCTGTCCATAACAGCTGGCAGGCGTCACATAGTTTTGTCCAGATATAATCGCAATCTTGTTCAGCTTGACCAGGGGCGTTAGAAAAATATGGAGTAATCGGCACCTGCGCCTTGGCCACCAAGTTGCCTTCAAGATCAAATAGCATGGCACGGGCGCTTTGGGTGCCCTGATCCAAGGCCAAGAGCAATGGCTCATTCATGGCGCCACCCGGTGTTTGGGTGACAGGCTAATATCCGCCGGTTGCGGGCAGGCCGGCGGCTGGTAATATTGCCGTTGAATCGCTCGATAGCGGCTTACTTCCTGTTGCCAACGCGCGTTGTCCCAGCCTAGGGCGTCGCAACACAATGGCTTAATCCGCGGTAAAACATCCTCGCCGGCATTGGCTCGGACATTGCCCAGGCGAACACGCCTAAGCAACAGGTCATCCAAGTGTTCAACTTGTTCGTGTTGTAATGACCAAGCTAACCGAGCGTCTAGTTCATCCCCGGTTGGTACGGCCTTTAGTGGGTTGCCAAATTCAAAAGGTAAGTTGTATCGACACAAAGGCTCACGACTTGTCTTAAGCCGTTTTTTATTGGCCTTATCGAGTAATCCGGCGGCTTGCAACGCATCCAATGCGATAAGCCGAAAGGTCGTCAGCTTGCCGCCACTCACACTGATGATGCCCTGCTCTTCCCACACCGCATGATCACGGCGTTCTTTCGACGGATCTCTACCTTTCCCCGAAGCAACGATAGGACGCACACCGGCAATGGAAGAGACAATATGTTCGGCTGTCACATTAAGTGTCGGAAAATAGGTATTAACCACCTGTAACAAATAGTCCACCTCACGTTGGCTAATAGCGGCCTCTTGGTCTAACGATGGCTTATGATCCAAGTCGGTTGTGCCAACGCAAGTTACCCCTTGCCAAGGGAAGATGAACACCGGACGCCGATCTTCAGGGTGCAACAACGTCAAGCAATCTGTCACCGGAAAACGCTCGGCCTCAAAAAACAAATGACTACCGCGTTGGGGGCGTACGCGAGGCTTGGCCGCCGACAACCGGTCGGCAAATGCCCCGGTGGCATTGATTACCTTCTTGGCAGTGATGGCATGGGCTTTATCAGCGACAGTATCATTCACATCAAGCGTAAAATGGCTGTCATGGCGATGAATGGAATCCACCTGGCAATAATTGATCAGGCAAGCACCCTGCTCTGCGGCTTCATGTAATAGGCGCAGCACCAATCGGCAATCATCAGTAATGGCATCGGTGTAACTCATAGCGCCGGTTAGGCTATCAAGCCGAAGATTAGGTAAGCGTTGGCGTAGATTGCTCAGTGACAACCAATGATGATCACGAATACCGGCAAGTGTATCGTAAAGCCAGAGCACCATTTTCATGGCCCAGCGGCCTGGAAACTTACCCTTTTGAATAGGAAACAAATAAGTTTTACGAGCGACTAACTCGGGCAGTTCGCGGAGCAGCCGTTCGCGCTCTTGTAGTGAATGGCGCGTGAGCCGAAAGTCACCCTGTGCCAAATAACGTAAGCCACCATGCACCATTTTGGATGAACGACTTGATGTACCCCATGCGTAATCTTTTTGCTCTAACAAGATAACCGACAAACCCAGTTGGGCGGCTTGCAAGGCAATGCCGGCCCCCGTGATACCGCCGCCAATGACAGCGACATCGTAGGTGGCTCTTTGTAAGCTATCCTGAGTGGGACGTGCGCCTAGCATGCTACTGATCCTTCTCATTATCCAACAAGCAGCCCGGATTAAGCTGTTGGTTCGGGTCAAGGCTTGTTGTTAGCTGCTGCATTAACTGTAAGCCCAGCTCACCTTTTTCGTAATGCAACCAAGGTGCATGGTCACGTCCCACCCCATGCTGGTGACTGATGGTGCCACCCTGAGCGGCAATCACATCACTCGCTGCCGTCTTCATATTGCGCCAAGCCGCATGGGTGGCGGCATAGCTGCTTTGGTTGGCAAACACATAGGTGGTGTAAATGCTGGAGCCCTCTGCATACAGGTGGGACAAGTGCGTGAACACATGCACCTTGTCGGGGCCGGCTGCTTTAATGGCGGCTTCTATGCCACGCATGGTGTCTTCCACCTTGTTCCAGTCGACACAGGTTTCCAATGTGTCCACGACAAAGCCATGCTCCCACAAGCTATGACGAAGATACGGTGAACGAAATCGGGATGCCTGCCATTTTTTGCCGAGCAGCGTACCCAAATAAATCGCGCCGCCCTGACGTAAGCGTTTTTTGGCGAGCTTAAGTTGGGATTTGGCACGACTGGCTTCTCCGGTAATGCCGAAAGTAATCATGCATTTGTCATCATCCATTCCGCGGAACGCCAAGTAACGGTGCAATAAAGCAACTTGCTTCTCATGACCAGCAAGTGCCAACTGTGTGCGTGTTTCTTCGGCATTAGATAAGCGCAACATCGACAAGGGCAATTTCGCTTGTGCCATACTGCGCACCAGGGTTTCGGCCTGCTGCCAATTGGCCGCAAAAGCCACATGGAAACTCTCGTGCTCTGGCAGTGGCGAAATGCGCACAGTGACATCTGTTATCACGCCCAGGCGGCCTTCGCTGCCTAAGATCATTTCACGCACATCCTGCCCCGCACTACTGGCAGGCAAGGTGGGTAAGGTTAAGGTGCCTTGCAAGGTCTCGACACGCCCACCGGCAAACAATTGTTCAATGCGGCCATAGCGCATGGACTGTTGGCCGCTGGAGCGGCTGGCAACCCACCCCCCCAGGGTAGACAGCTCGAATGATTGCGGAAAATGCCCCAGGGTGTAGCCTTTTTCATTGAGCAATGCTTCAACTTGGGGGCCATTTGCGCCGGCCTGTATTGTGGCCAGCCGACTGGTTTCATCCAATGCCAATAATTGCTTCATACGCGCTAATGACAAAACCACGACAGGCACATCACTACTGGGTGTGTTGATATGTCCGGCTACGGAGGTTCCCCCGCCATAGGGGATCAGCACTAGCTGTTGTTGTGCGCCCCAGCGCAGTAAAGCCGCAACATCATCCGCATCGGTAGGTAGTGCCACCGCATCGGGCACCCGCCCTGGCTGCCCTTCCCGCATGGCCAGCCAGTCTGGCAGGCTCTGACCGCGTGCATGGCGCAGGCGGACTTCCTTGTCGGTTGTTATAGGCAGTGAATCCGGAATATCTTGTAAGCGACTGGCTGGCACCCGATTAAGCGCCTCATCCAAGGTCGCGTCGGGTAGTTGGTGGCCTTTGCCAAGCTCTCTATTGAGCATCGCTAAGCCAGCAGGTGTTAGCGGGAAATGGTTACTGTCATCGCCCCAACCGTTCCAAGGTCGCATCGGTGAATCACTCCTCATAGATAGTTACCCCTAGTCTAAGCCAGCCAGGGCGGTTACCAAACCTATAAGTCCTGCCAACGACGGCACTATTCCTGACAACAATGTTACCGATTTCGCATTCAGCATGAATCCATATCGAAAAATGGATTGTGAGCCGTTATGATAACGGAGGCTTAAGGAACCTCTGAACAAGTCCTAGCTGTTCGCAGCGAGGCATAAAGCAGGTAATCACAAGGCGCATTACGCAGAGAAGGGTTATTCCCTTTTCAAGTGATGCAACGCAGGGAGTGCCTGCTTTATGCCTCGCCCTACGGGGCTTTCATAAAATCCATCTGGTCTGCGTTGCACTCACTGACAGGCAATGAGCCTGCTGCGTTCGCGCGCCTTGCCAGATGAATTTTATGAAAGCCTGCGGCCGCTACGACTTGTTCAGAGGTTCCTTAAAAACCTAAATCAATACGTTATTCAGCGAATACCAAGGAGAACAAGATGCATAAGCTATTTGCTATCTTTTTTATGGCGGCTGCCGTCACTCTGTCCGGTTGTAGCACCGTCAACCCGTACACAGGTGAGAAACAAACTTCAAATGCGGCAGTTGGTGCAGGCATTGGTGCCGCTGTTGGTGCCGCCGTATTAGCACTCACCGCAGGACACGATGCCGATTCTCGTCGCAAATACGCACTGATCGGTGCTGCTGCAGGCGCAGCTGCCGGTGGCGGCGTTGGCTATTACATGGACGTGCAAGAAGCCAAATTGCGTAAGCAACTCAAGTCCACTGGCGTTCAGGTAATTCGTCAAGGCAACAACATCATCTTGAGCATGCCCGGCAACATTACCTTTATGACAGACAGCTCATCGGTTAATGCCAATGCCCGCAAAATCCTTAACTCGGTTTCAAAGGTTCTTAACGAGTACGAAAAGACCAATATTGCGGTAGCCGGTTACACCGACAGCACGGGCTCTTCCAGCTACAACATGATGTTGTC
>CAYVZZ010000046.1:0-17287 GCA_964456185.1 uncultured Alcanivoracaceae bacterium | reverse complement strand
GCCGATACTGGAACGGCTATTCCCGCACGGCCAGATAGCGCCGAAGCTGCCATGTATCGTCGTGTGGCGCGCCAAGTGACCGCCACCTTGTCGTTACGCCCGCGTGCTGAAGTGGCCTTCCCTAAAGTGGTGACACAAGGATGAAACCGTTATGATGCCCGCAGGTCTTATATAAGGAACAACATAATGAGCATCAAATCCGACGGTTGGATTAAGCGCATGGCCGCAGAGCACAAGATGATCGAGCCATTTGAGGCCGGCCAGGTGCGACAAAGGGAAGGGCAGAAAATTATCTCTTACGGCACCTCAAGCTATGGCTATGACGTACGCTGTGCTGACGAGTTTAAGGTGTTCACCAATATCCATTCGGCAACGGTTGACCCCAAAGCCTTTGATGAAAAAAGCTTTGTGAATATCAAAGGCGACCACTGCATTATTCCGCCCAACTCCTTTGCCTTGGCGCGCACCATTGAATACTTTCGCATTCCGCGCAATGTGCTGACCATTTGCTTGGGTAAGTCCACTTATGCGCGCTGCGGCATTATTGTGAACGTCACACCGTTGGAACCCGAGTGGGAAGGGCACGTCACCTTGGAGTTTTCCAATACCACCACCTTGCCCGCCAAAATTTACGCTAACGAAGGCGTGGCACAGATGCTGTTTTTGGAATCCGACGAAGTGTGCGAAACCTCTTACAAGGATCGCGGCGGTAAATACCAGGGGCAGCGGGGCGTTACGCTACCACGCGCTTAAGCCATCCCACTATACAGGCCTCCACCTCATCGCGGCACTGGTCGTGCAATATTTCGTGGCGGCCTTGAAATTGTTTGGCGGTGATTTGCACACTGCTGTGCTTTTCCAAAGCCGCTTTTAACGCGCGCATGCCCTTGCCTTGTTGGCTCATCGGATCTTGGTCGCCACCCACTAATAGCAGTGGCAGCGCCTCGGGAAGCGAAGCCAGCCCTGCCGGGGTATCCATCCTCAGCAGCGCTTGTGTTAAGTCTTTCCAAAGCTGCACGCTGCTTTCCTGTCCGCAAAGCGGGTCGGCTATGTACTCGTCCACACCGGCCGCCACGCTATTCAGCCAATCATAATCCGTGCGATTGGGCTTAAACGTACGATTCCAGGCACCAAATGTTAAGTCCTCGACCAACTTGCTGGCGGCTCTTTTGGGGTGGAAAAAGGCATTAAACAGCAACAGCGAACGCATCAGCCGGTAATAGCCTTGTGAATGAAAATCACTGCCGCAGAGGATAAGCCCCGCGATAGGTGGGTGACCCGAAGCATTAATGTGCTCGGCGTAATCGCGGGCAATAAAACTGCCCATACTGTGGCCGCCCAGCACAACTGGTAAGCCCGCATAACGCTCGCGAATCATGCCTTGTATCAGCGCCACATCCTGCTGCACCTTTTGCCAGCCGTTGTCGTCGGCAAAGTGGCCAGGTGGGGCGTCGGAATTGACGCTTTTGCCGTGACCGCGATGGTCATGGCACACCAAGTGCCACCCCTGTTGGTTGAGGGCAGCCGCCAAGTGCTGGTGACGTGCGCCATGCTCTGCCATGCCATGCAACCAATGCACCACACCTACGGGTGATTGATTGCTTTCCCAGATGTGACAAGCAATGGCCTGTCCGTCTGCTGCTGTTAAGTATTCCATGAAGGCCGCTCATTGCCGCATTAGTCTAAAGAGGTATTATGTTAGGCTATCTAGCTTGGTGCCAGTAGTTGGCAGGGGATGTTACCCAAATGTCACAAGGTGTGCCCCGTTCGATTTGTTGTGTTTGTTGAGGAGTTGCCTGAATGCAGTATCGTGTTTTCCCGTTGAGTCCGGAACGCCATATTTTTGCCATTACCGCCACCCTGGAAAACGTCAGCGGGACACAACAATGGCAACTACCGGCCTGGGTGCCCGGCAGCTACATGATTCGTGACTTTGCCCGTCATATCGTACATATCAAAGCAGAAGCCGGTGGCGAGGCACTGGCTATAACCAAGCTCGACAAGCACACCTGGCAAACCGCCGCACCGGCGCAAACGGCCAGTGTAAGCGTCACCATCGAAGTCCACGCCCACGATACCTCGGTGCGTGCCGCCTTTTTGGACAATCGCTATGGCTTCTTTGATGGGGCCAGCGTTTTCTTGCGTGCCTTGGGGCGTGAAGAGGTCTGCCAGCTTGATGTGCAGCCGCCCGCCGACAGCGCCTACGACAGCTGGACATTAGCCACCGGCCTCAATCCTGTTAACACCGATGCACGCGGCTTCGGCACATTTGCTGCCGACGATTACGACAGCCTCATCGACCACCCGGTTTTGATGGGCAAGCTGGAAACCGTGCAGTTTGATGTCGACGGTGTGCCACATTCCATCGTGTTGAATGGCAGGCAGCGTGCTGACACCGCACGCCTCACCCGCGATGTACAAAAAATCTGCGCCACCCAAGCCGCGCTCTTCGGCGAGCTGCCCATGCAGCAATACTTGTTTCTTACTCATGTCAGTGGTAGCGCCTACGGCGGCCTGGAGCACCGCAACTCCAGCACTCTGGCATGCCCACGCAAAACACTGCCGCGCCACAATGAAGCCGCCGACAAGGTGCGCGACGGTTATCGCACTTTAATGGGATTATTCAGTCATGAATATTTCCACAGCTGGAACGTCAAACGCATCAAACCGGCCGCTTTTACGCCTTACGACCTCACAAAAGAAAACTACACCGAACTCTTGTGGGCCTTCGAAGGCATCACCAGTTATTACGATAATCTGGGGCTGGTACGCGCCGGCGTCATCAGCGCCGAAAGCTACTTGGAACTGCTGGGGCAAGACATTACCCGCGTGGCACGCAGCCATGGGCGTCACCGGCAGACTGTTACCGAATCCAGCTTCGATGCCTGGACGCGCTTTTACAAACAAGACAGCAATGCGCCCAATGCCATCATCAGCTACTACGTCAAAGGCGCGCTGGTGGCGCTGGCACTGGACTTAACCTTGCGGAAAATCACCCAAGGACAGAAAAGCCTGGACGATGTCATGCGCCTCTTGTGGCAACGCTATGGCCGTGACGGAACAGCAGGGCGGCAACAAGGCGTGCCCGAAAAAGGCATCCAGCCCTTGGCCGAAGAAGTGGCCGGTCAATCGCTAGAAGAATTCTTCCAAAAAGCACTCTACAGCACGGATGATATCGGCTTAACTGAGTTGCTCGCCCCGTTGGGCGTACAGCTTCATTGGCGTGGGGCTAATGGCCACGCCGACAAAGGCGGCAAGCCGGGCGAAAGCACCTTGCACCTAGGCGCTATGACCGCCAAACACAGCCAAGGCGTTAAGTTGCGCGTGTTATACGAACAGGGTATTGCCATGCAGGCCGGTTTGGCACCCGGTGATATTCTGATTGCCATTGACTACCTTAAAGTCACCAACGACAACCTGGATGACACCCTCGCCAGCTTTTCGCCAGGCGATAAAGTGCGTTTACACGCCTTTCGTGATGATGAGCTTATGCAATACGACGTGGTGCTACAGCCCAGTGCAAACGAATTTGCGTGGTTGGAGATTGCCAAAGACGGTCTTACAGATGCGGGGAAAGCGTGGTTGCTCAGTAGTCAATAAGCCGCTTTAGGCAGTAGGCGTTGTCGCATTGGATGCTGTAGTGTGAAGCGTGCGACCTAAAACTGGGTTAGTGATGTGAGCACGAAACATTGTGTCGCAATCCATGCACTTGCAATGGTTGGGTTGATTTAGCGCCTTTTGCCACCAATTGCGGTGCATTAAAACAAAGCCATAACCGCCGCAGTGTGGACAGGAATGTTGATGAGCCGACGTAGTCATAACGTAATCCAACATAAATACGGTTTATTTTTCTTGTAGTCGTCCGTGACTATTTGAAAAAAACAATGAATTTCATCACGCATTTTACAAGTAATCAACAATGACACAATCGGAGGGAAAGGTGACGCTAGGCGACCACGCTTTCTTATTATCAGAGGCACAAAATGGCGATGCTTTTGCATGAATAGGCAACGGAAAATGGCAGACATTCATTCCATAATCGCACAACATGGCCTATTGCTTTATGAAGCCGCTATTGTTGAGCGATTAAGGCGTTGTGATGCCGGCTTATTAGATGCCGCTTTGGTGAATGCACCATTGATTTATAACCAAGCGGCCAGTGCGCAAATGGCGTTGTTTTATAACGACTATATTCAAGTAGCGACCAACGCCAATCTGCCATTACTGCTCTGTACACCAACTTGGCGTGCAAACCAAGATAGAGTTAGACAAAGCCGTCAGCCCAGTTGTATTAACGAAGATGCCGTTGCCTGGATGCAACGGCTTCCCATCAGCGAGAACACCTTTGTCGGCGGCATGACAGGCCCTAAAAATGACTGTTATCTGCCGGAAGAAGCGCCCAGCGCCAAAGAAGCCGAAGCCTTTCATGCTTGGCAAATCAATAAGTTGGGAAATACCTCCGTTGACTTTTTACAAGCTGAAACCCTGCCTGCTGTTTCCGAGGCACTAGGCATCGCCCGTGCTATGGCCGCCACGGATAAACCCTACATTCTCAGCTTCGTTATCAACCGCAAAGGACAAATCCTTGACGGTACCAGCCTGTCAGATGCAATCCAACGAATTGACGCCGAAACCGCTCGCCCGCCACTGGGCTACTCGGTGAACTGTGCCCACCCTTCCTTTTTATGTGTCGAGCAACAGCCCAAGTCGCTTTTCAAGCGACTAATCGGTTACCAAGCCAATGCGTCCGCCCTTGATCACTGTGATCTGGAAGGAGCCGAGGAACTGCAAGCCGACGATATCAATGACTGGGCCGAACAAATGCGGCAGCTGCACCAGCATGGCATCAAAATACTCGGTGGTTGCTGTGGCACCACGGGTGAGCACCTGAAGCGGGTTATTCGGTAGGGCGGGAATCAATCGGCATGACTCGTTATTCACGCCTTCCAACCCAAACTGACGCCGCAAAAATCACCAATCCACCCAATGACATCAACGCGCCCACCTGGCCTAATGCCGTCCAGCCAAAACCGGCAGCAATGGTCATGGCACCAATCCAGGCACCTGTCGCATTGGCAAAGTTGAACGCCGAATGATTCAGCGATGCTGCCAAGGTCTGCGCATCACCGGCCACATCCATTAAACGCACCTGCATCGCCGGTGCCAACGCCCCAATGCCGCCCAGCAAGAAAACGCCCAGCACCGCCAGCGGCAGGTATTGCACCATCCAGCTAAAAGCGGCGAGCAAGCCAATGGCATACAGCAAAATCGCGCCGATGGTTTTCATCAGTGCCCGGTCGGCAAAACGCGGACCAACCAAATTACCCAACACGCCGCCCAAGCCAAATACCGCCATTGCCAGCGGAATCCAGCCTTCGTCCAGGCCGGTCACCTGTATCAACGTCGGCTTGATATAGCTGAACACACAAAACATGCCGCCAAAACCGATGCCGGCAATGCCCAGCGTTAGCCACACCTGCTTGTTGGCCAGTGCGCCCAACTCACGCAATGGGCTGGCCGCCTGATTCGCCGGCAAGTCCGGCACCAATATGGCGACCAAAATGGCCGCAACCAACGCACAAACCCCAATCAGCACGAAAGCCGCGCGCCAATCGGTAACTTGTCCCAGCCAAGTGGCCAAGGGCGCACCGGCCAAAATCGCCACCGTCAGCCCCATCATCATGTAGCCTACCGCCCGGCTGCGTTGGCCGGGTGGCGCAATAGCGGCCCCCACCAACGCGCCTACACCAAAGTAGGTGCCATGGGGGAAGCCCGACAGGAAGCGCAACACCGCAATGCTCCAATAGCCCGGCATCGCCGCCGTGGCCAAGTTGGTCAATGCGTAAAGCCCCGCCAAACACACCAGCAACCGCCGCTTAGGCCAGCGCGCACACAACACCGCCAACAAAGGCGCGCCCAGCGTCACCCCCACCGCATAGGCACTAATCAAACCGCCCGCCTCGGGAATCGTCACGCCAATATCGCGCGCCACATTCGGTAGCAACCCCATAATGGCGAACTCGCCGGTACCAATCGCAAAGCCGCCCATCGCCAGCGCCAACATCGCCGCGGTGGAAGCGCCACTCCAGGAAGCGTCAGTCGAAGGAAAAGTAGCAGACATGCAAACGTCCAGATCACGATTGAATCAAAGGGCGCGCAGTCTATCGCAAAGAAATAAAAAGGATGCAAAAGTGAGTAAATTATAGACAAGTGAAATGACCCGCAGCTGAGATGGCAGCTCCATCCACAACCCAAACCATCAATTTCTATGCGATACTAACCCAACGTCAAACAGGGGGAGCCATGCGCCTTAACCAGAAACAACGCGACACCATACGGCAAACCATCCGGCACGCATTGCCTGATGCAGTTGTATTGCTGTACGGCTCCCGGCTCGACGACGAACGCCGTGGCGGCGATATCGACCTTGTTATCAAAACCGACCATGCCATTACGTTAAAACAAAAAGCCGGGCTCAAGTTGAAGCTGGAAACGGCATTGCAGTTGCCGGTTGACCTTTTGTTTGTTGTCAGCAGTAAAACACCCACCCCTTTTCAGCGTCTTGCAATGGATGGGGCGCAAGTAGTATGAAAGCTGCGCAGCACGCAGCCTTAATGTTTGTTTATGACGAAACCGAATTATCCTGACCCATCCGAGCTGCCCCGTTTCCTTCGCCAGCGTTTTACCCGTCGCATAAATGGTGCCAAGCGCAAGGGGGCGTCTGCGCGGGTTTTTGAAGCGATTCATCACGATTTTGCCGAGGCACAGGCTTGCCAAGAGCGGCGTTTGGCAAATTGGCCAACCTGGGAATGGCCGGCGGATTTGCCGGTGGTGCAGAGCCTCGACAAGCTCCAGCAGGCCATTAGCGAACATCAAGTGGTGGTGGTCGCCGGTGAGACGGGCTCGGGTAAGACCACACAGCTGCCGAAGATTTGTTTGTCGTTGGGGCTGGGGCGTGAGGGCATTATAGGCCATACCCAGCCGCGGCGGATTGCGGCGCGCAGTGTCGGGCGGCGCATTGCCGAGGAGCTGGGCGGCGATATCGGCGAGCAGGTGGGCTATAAGGTGCGCTTTGATGACAAGAGCGCCGACCACAACCTGATTACCTTGCTGACCGATGGCATGTTGCTGGCCGAGTTGCAGCAGGATCGGTTGCTGTCGCGCTATCAGGTGCTGATTATCGACGAGGCGCACGAGCGCAGCCTGAATATCGATTTTTTATTGGGGGTAATTAAGCAGCTGTTGCCCAAGCGGCCGGATCTTAAAGTCATTATCACCAGTGCCACCATCGACCAGCAGCGTTTTGCCGATTTTTTTAACGAGGGAGCGAGTAAAGACAAGCCGCGCGCGGCAGTGGTGGAAGTGTCGGGTCGCAGTTATCCGGTGGCGGTGGAGTATCGTCCGCTGGCTGAGGAAGATGACGATTTGGCCGGTGCCATTTTGCATGCGGTGGAAGAAATCGAGACGCTGGAGCGCCAGCATAAGGGCGGTAAACGGCTGGATATTCTGGTGTTTCTGGCTGGGCAGCGTGACATTCGCGAGGCGCATTTGCGGCTGAAAAAAGCGCAGTTGTTTGCCACCGAGGTGCTGCCGCTGTATTCGCGGCTGAGCCCCAAAGAGCAAAACCGTGTGTTTGCCCCGCACAAAGGGCGGCGTATTGTGCTGGCAACCAATGTGGCGGAAACCTCGCTGACGGTGCCGGGCATTGGCTATGTGATCGACTCCGGCTTGGCGCGTATTAGCCGTTATTCGGTGGCCTCCAAGGTGCAGCGGCTGCCCATTGAGGCTGTATCGCAAGCCAGTGCCGAGCAGCGTGCCGGGCGGGCCGGGCGTATTATGCCGGGCGTGTGTTTCCGCTTGTATGACGAGGCAGATTTCAACAATCGCCCTGAATTTACCGAGCCGGAAATTCAGCGCACCAATTTGGCCAGTGTGATATTGAGCATGGCCGATGCGCGCTTGGGTGACATCGAACGCTTTCCGTTTTTGGACAAGCCGGAAGGCCGTCTGATTCGCGATGGCTACAAGCTGTTGTTTGAGCTGCAAGCCATGGACAAGCGCCATCGGCTGACCAAACTGGGACGCAAGCTGGCGCGTTTTCCGCTGGACCCGCGCTTGAGTCGCATGTTGTTTGCCGCGCAAGAGAATAAGGTGCTGCGTGAGGCCTTGATCATCGTGGCGGCCTTGGGCGCTCAAGACCCGCGCGAACGTCCGCAAGACAAGCAGCAGCAAGCCGATCAGGCGCATCAACCGTTCAATGATAAACGCTCGGACTTTTTGTTTTTCTGGAATCTCTGGCAATGGGCCGAGGAACAGCGTGCCGAGCTGTCGCGTAGTGCCTATGAGCGCAAGCTGCGGCGCACCTTTTTGAATCCGCGACGCATGCGCGAGTGGCGCGAAACCCACCGGCAGCTCAAACAGCTGGTGGCCGAACAAAAGTGGACGCTCAACAAGGAACCCGCCGATTACGCCAGCCTGCATCAGGCCTTGCTGTCTGGGCTGGCCACGCAAATCATGCGCAAGGACGACGACGGCGAGTGGCTGTCTTGTCGCAATCGCAAGCCGTTGGTGTGGCCAGGGTCGGCGGTGAAAAAGGCCAAAGCCCGCTGGTTAATGGCCGCCGAACAGGTGGAAACCAGCCGTCTGTTTGGGCGTACCGTTGCCGAGATAAAGCCGGAATGGGTGATGCAGGCAGTACCGCAACTGTTAAAACGCAGCTATTACGAGCCGCACTGGTCGCGCCGCCATGAAAACGCCATGGTGAAAGAAAGGGTCAGCTTGTTTGGGCTGGAATTGTCCACCGGCAAGCGCATTCCCTGCGAGCATTATGACAAGGCATTGGCACGTGAGCTGATGATTCGCGAAGGGCTGGTCGAGCGCCAGCTGAAGCGGCCGATTTCCTTTGTGGATAAAAACCATGCGTTGGTGGACAAGCTGCGCGCCATTGAACACAAGATGCGCCGCCGGGATTTTCTGGTGGATGAAGAGGCGCGCGCCGATTTCTATGAAGCCGCCTTGCCGGATGACATCTGTAATCTGGTTGCCCTGCGGGTTTGGTATAAAAAAGCCAACGCCGCCGACCGCAAACGGCTGTTGATGGATGAGGATTTTCTGCTGGCGCGTGAGCGGCCTGACGAGGCGCAGCAGCAATTTCCCGACCGGCTGGCGCTGGACGATATGCAACTCAAACTGCAATACACTTTCGACCCCACCGGCCAGCGTGATGGTGTCACGTTGGTGTTGCCACAGGCTTTGCTGGGGAGCTTCCCCAAATGGCGCAGTGACTGGCTGGTGCCGGGCTTGCTGGCGGAAAAAATCGAGGCGCTGCTGCGTGCCTTGCCGAAACGCAGGCGGCGACAGGTGGTACCGGTGCCGGACTACACCCGTGCCTTGCTGCAAAGCCTCACCCCCGATGGCCCTTTGCTGCCGGCCTTGAGCCATGAATTGCGCCGTATGACCGGCTTGCGCATCGAGCAGGAAGACTGGCCTTTGGACAAGTTGCCTAATCACCTGCGCATGAACATTCGCGTGGTGGACGAGCGTGGCAAAACGCTGCAAGAAAGCCGTGATTGGGAGGCCTTGGCCGGTCTTGAACAAGACGGCGTGGCACCTGTGTCGCAGGAAAAAGAGCCGGCCTCCACCGGCGAGTGGGTGTTTGGCGATATCGCACCTAATCGCACCGAAAATCTGGCAGGCACGCAAGTGACCCGTTATCCCGCCTTGGTGGACGAGGGCAAACAGGTGGCATTGCGATTGTTTAATGATGCCGATGAAGCCGCCTATCAGCAGGGGTGGGGCTTGGCACGTTTGTTTGTGTTGCAGCGCCCCGATATCGTGAAGCGCCTGCGCAAACAGGCTGGTAGCTTGGCCGGTTTCCAACGCTTGCAAGCCGATAAAAGTGCTTTTTCCCGGCGGGCACTGGATGACACCTTGTTACTGCTGGTGCGCCATAGCCTGGCCTTGGCGGATGCCGACATTCGTAACGAAAACGTCTGGCAAGCGCACCTCAAGCAACGGCTGGGCGATGCCATGGCGCAGTTGGATACCGGCATAAAACACTTTGCCGGTATCTTTGACGCCTACGGTAAAACCCGCGCCCGCTTGAAGAAAAACTTTCCGTTACAGCTGGCACATGTGCACAAGGATATTTCCACCCAGCTGAATGACCTGTTTCACGAACAAGCCCTGCGCGATTGGCCATGGGACTGGTGGCAGCAAATGTCGCGCTACATGCAAGCCCTGCAATCGCGACTGGACAAGCTGGACAAAGAAGACCGCGCACGCATTGTCGAGCTGGCCGAGTGCCGCGAGCAATATCTCACCCGCGCCGCCAAACGGCCTTTTCGCCAACAACCCGAGGCCTTGCAGCGGTATCGCTTAATGCTCGAAGAGCTACGGGTTGGCCTCTATGCCCAGCAGTTGGGCACGCAGTTTACGGTGTCGTTCAAGCGCCTAAACAAACAGTGGCAAAACTGCTAGCCGAGCAGGAATTTATTTTGCTATATAGGCTAATTTTGGTTTGTTTGTGTGAGGCTGCTTCCATTGCGCTAGCTGCTGCTCGGTAAGCGCCTGCTTTATGCTGTGCCACTGTTCATTTTGATTGCTGCGAATGCGCCAATTCACCGCATAATTGTTTTTGAGATCAATGCCCGTAGCACGGTGAATGGCTTCGCGAATGTCTTGCGGCGTGAGGTGCTTGTCATGTGTCTCTACTATTTTGGCTTTTTCTACATCCAGCTTGCTGAGGATGTCACTGTGACTCTGGCCGGGTGGCAGGTAGATGGTGCCGCTGGTGAAATCTACCGCAAAGGCGACCACGCCGGGAATTAAGAAAAAGATCAGCCCAATACCGTCTAGCAGCACAATGCCTGGGTCGATTTGGCCTCCGGTTTGCCCACGACGTTCTGGGTACATTATGTAACCACAAGCGCTGACAGTGAGTGTGGCAATAAGTGTTGTGATGACGAGAAAACGTCGAACTAATGTGTGCATTTTTGTGTTGTTCCTTACTGGCCATTGTTAGTCTTCAATTCATACCATACTACTGACGCAAACAATGTGAAACGATACAGAAGGTTGGTTGGATTGAGTAAATTAATGCTCCAACTGCGGAATGGGGCAATCTGCCAATAAACAAATCAAGCGCACCAGTTGGATTTCCTGGGTATTAATCACGCCGTCATCGCGGGCGATGTCGGCGCAGGCGTTGGTTAAGCTGCGTTTTAGGAAGGGGTTGAGTTGGCCAAGTCGTTTGATGGATTGCGCTAGGGTTTTGATATGAAAGCAGCGATTGGCTGGTAACAGCAGGCGGCCTTTAGGAAGTAGCGGGGCGGCATACAGTGTGAAGAGTTTTTGCTGGGCGGCTTGGTCGCTGGTGGCGCTGAGGATTAAAGCCGATAGCACTACCTGCACATCTCGTGCAACCTGGTTCAGCCGACTAAAGTGTGTTTTCGGTTTGGCCGGTGGCCGCACACGATGGTGGATTAACTGGCGTAATAGAAACTCGAATAAATTAATTTTCCCATCGGCTTTAATGAGTTTGTCGACGGTGGCGAGAAATTGCTTGGAGGCATCCTCGTCAAGCCGTTGGATGGCAGGCAGTGCTAAGTCAATTAGTGGAATTCGACTGCGTTTACCCATGTCCTGAAGCTGGTCGACCAGTATGGGCAGCATGAGTTTGTCGTTTTCATTAACGCCGGGGAGCTGCTGGCTTTTGTTCAGGTCAACGATGAGGGCGTAAATCACTAAACAAGCCCCTTGCGGGTCTTTCAAGCGCTGGCGCACTGTGCCCGGAATGGCGGCGAGATATTGCTGGGCATAGCCCAGCTGCTTGTCTCCAAGCGGGTTGGGTGGGGCAGTTGCGGCTTCTTTCTCGGCAGATTGCCTCCGTTGTCGCACACGCGCCCGTGCGACCCAGCGGGTGTCAATCTGCGCGAGGCGGTCTTCGCTTTCCGGGTGTGATGCGAGCAGCCGTTTAAAGTGCGTCGATACGCCATTGCCGAAACACATGTGGTTGATGTCTTCGGCAAAGGGGTTGCGCAGCACACTGCCGTGCTTGTCCATTTTCATAATGGCACCAGCTAGGCCTTCGGGGTTGCGCGTGAATTGGTGGGCACCGGCGTCGGCCAGGGCTTCGCGCTGTCGGATGACGTTGGCTTTCACTAGCCGAGCGAAAAATAAGCCGGGGTAGCCAACAAACAACATGCCGAGAAATCGCAGTTGCAGCAGTATCGATTCACGCTGGCTGATGTTGCGATGGTTGATGGGGCGGAAGCGCGGTTTGTTCGCCAGCTTGTCCTTGCTGAGCATGTTGTAGCCCATGCGGCCGATAGCCTGCAGCCCGGCAAACAAAATCATAATGCGCATGTTGAGCTGGGTGTCGCCATTGAATAAATGGCCAAACTCGTGCGCCACCAGCCCTTGTAACTCGTCACGCGTTAGGTGGTCGATGGCACCTTGGGTGACCACCATCATTTGTCGCGGCTGGGTGCCGCTGACAAAGGCGTTGATGCCGGGTTCATTGCGCAGCACGAATAAGCGCGGCACAGGCGTGCTGGACGCCACCGCCATTTCTTCTACCACATTAATAAGCTGCTGTTCGCCACGACCATCGGTGGCGGATATTTCCACGGCACCAATTAAATCAGCAATGGCGACGCTGCTGCGGCGCATTTGTCGCCAGCGTCGGATGCTGCCAGCAAGAAAAAGAATGGCAACCAGAACACAAACGACCCAGAAAACAGGGGAGCCCAGATAGCCTTCTACGCTGGGTGGCTGTCCCCAACTGTTATGGTAATAGTAGGAGGTGCTATAGCGGTGGTGATGGGGGGTGATGTACATAAACCACCAAAGCAAATAAACGCCCGCATGGAAGAGCGCGCCAATGGCAGCAATGACTAACGAGAAAAGGGCAAGAGCCAACCAGCTTAGGCGTTTAGCGCGGCGTTGTTGCTCGAAAAAGTCCATATACCTTCCCAGCCAGATGCCGGATTAAGTCCGGCACGCCGTTTTAGTTACAGTTTATTGACCTCAACAATAACACCAAAATACGGGTTATCCAGATAATTGACTTCGCCATCTTTCAGTCGGCGCGGCTCATCAATATGCGTAAAGAAGGGCTGGCCACCCCGTTGAGTCGCGAACCACAGGTTGGTTTTAAAATGCACGTAGCGCGTCTTGCTCAGGCTAATGGTGCCTTGCAGCTCAACGGTGTTGCTGGCGGCCTGGTCAACCGGTTGCGAGACGGCATTCTCGTTTTGCCGCATGGGTTGCGGTGCGGTTAATGGCGCTGGTGCAGGTACTACCTTGCCACCTTGAATATAAATCGGAATGACGTCACCCGGTTTCGGCATGGGCTGTTTCCAACGACCATAATAGAGCGTGCGATAGCGCCCACTGCGTAGCATGCGGCTTGCCATGGCAGCCACGGCATAGTGGTTGTTTTTGCCAAGCAAATTCCACGCATTACGCCGCACGGCCAGCTTCACCTCTTGACTGGCAATAGCGGGCAGCTGCACATCGGCTTGGCTGGCTCCGGGATGGATGGCCTGGTTATTATAGTGAGGCAGCAGCTCGTAATTGGGGCGTTCAGACGTATTCGGGTGCTGCTGGGCAAACACATACACCTCGACCTGATACCAATCGGCAGCTTGTGCCAAGGGCGCGATTGCCAATAACCCCAAACAAATCAAAATAAAACGACGCATGCAGTTTCCTCGTTAAGATGGTGTAGCCAAACGCTTCAGCAGCTGGTCTATTTCGTTAAGCTGCTTGTCGTCGGTGTCGGTTTCCAGTGCAAATTTCAGCCGGGTGCCACCTTCTAATTGATAACGCACCGGTGCCGATTGTACCAGCTTTACCAACGACAAAGGGTTGACGCAGGTATCTTGGCGGAAGGTCATATGTCCGTTTTCTGACCCCACATCAATGCGCTCAATGCCCAAGCGCTCGGCCTCACGACGTAGGCGGGTGATAAAGAACAGATGTTTGGTGGCATCAGGCAGTAAGCCAAATCGGTCGATCATTTCCACTTGTAGCTCGTCCAGCTCATCGTCACTTTCACAAGTGGCAATGCGCTTGTAAAGCGTTAACCGCATGGCGACATCAGGCAAATACTCATCAGGAATTAACGCCGGAATAGCCGAAAGCTTGATATCGGCACCGCCGCTCATGGGGTTCTCCAGGTCCGGCTGTTTGCCTTCCTTCATGGCGGTAACGGTTTCTTCCAGCATTTCCATATACAGCGACAAGCCGATGGATTCGATATGACCATGCTGGTCATCACCCAGCAGCTCGCCCGCACCACGAATTTCCAAATCCTGGCTGGCCAGCAAGAAACCGGCGCCCAAATCGGCGGTATTGGCAATGGCATCCAACCGCCGCAGTGCGTCTTTGGTCATCTGCTTGCGTGGTGGCGTGAGCAGGTAGGCATAAGCCTGATGATGCGAACGTCCCACACGGCCGCGCAACTGGTGCAGCTGTGCCAAGCCGAAATGATCCGCCCGCTCGATGATGATGGTGTTGGCGCTGGGCACGTCGATGCCGGTTTCGATGATGGTGCTGCACACCAACACATTGAATCGCCGGTGGTAAAAATCCGACATAATTTGTTCCAGCTCGCGCTCGTGCATCTGCCCGTGGGCCATGCCCACACGCGCATCAGGCAACCACTCGCTGAGCTCTTCCATGCAGCGTTCCATGGTGCTGACATTGTTGTGCAGGTAATACACCTGACCACCACGCAGCAACTCACGGGTAATGGCCTCTTTTACCACGCCCGGGTCTTTTTGCTGCACAAAGGTTTGCACCGACAAACGCTTGTCCGGCGCGGTGGCGATAATGGAAATATCACGCATGCCGGACAAGGCCATATTCAAAGTACGCGGAATCGGCGTGGCGGTGAGGGTGAGCATGTCGCATTCGGCGCGTAGCTGCTTCAAGCGTTCTTTATGACGCACGCCAAAGCGGTGTTCTTCGTCAACAATCAACAAGCCGAGCTGCTTAAACTTAACGGATTTCTGCAATAGCTGGTGAGTACCGACCACCAAATCCACCTGCCCATTGGCGAGGCCATCCAACACCTGCTTTTTCTCTTTAGCGGTGCGGAAACGGCTGAGCACTTCCACGTTCAGCGCATAATTGGCAAAGCGATCACGGAAGGAATTGAAATGCTGCTGCGCCAGTAGGGTAGTGGGCACCAGCACGGCGACTTGTTTACCATTTTGCATAGCCACAAAAGCGGCGCGCATGGCGACCTCGGTTTTACCAAAGCCCACATCGCCGCACACAAGGCGATCCATGGAGCGCGCTTGCTGCATGTCATCCAGCACAGCTTCAATGGTTTGTGCCTGATCGGGGGTTTCCTCGAAGGGGAAAGCGGCGGCAAACTGTCGATACTCATCCTCATCGACTTCAAAATGATCACTTTTATGCAGCTGGCGGCGGGCTTGCGTATTCAGCAATTCGGCGGCGGTATCGCGAATCTTCTCAGCGGCCTTCTTGCGGGCGCGGCTCCATTGGTCACTGCCCAAACGCGTTAAGGGCGCTGCCACTTGGTCACCGGCACCATAACGGCTGATAAGGTGCAGCGAGGTCACCGGCACATACAGCTTGGCACCTTCGGCGTATTCCAGCAGCAGAAATTCTTGATTCTGGTCACCTGCTTGCAAATGCACCAAACCCTGATAACGCCCCACGCCATGTTCCAAATGTACTACCGCCGTGCCTTCGGTAAGTTCGCCCAATGAACGGAAGGCATTTTCGGCGCTTTGGCTGGGTTTCTTGCGCCGACGGCGCTGCATGATCTGGTCGCCATACAGCTCAGACTCGGCCACCACCAATAAATTGTTGTCCGGCGTATAAAAGCCTTCATCCAGTGCGCCCACCGTAAGCGCAAAGGGGGTAGGGTTTTGCAGCCAGTCTTGCCAATCTTCCACCAAATCCGGCTGCAATTGTTGCTTTTGCAATAAGCCCAAAAGTGCTTCGCGCCGGCCAGCGCTTTCGGCGCATAGCAAGATGTGCAAAGCGGGCTGCTGTTCGCGCAGTAGTGTCAGCCCCTGAAACGGCTGGGTGCCACGAGCATCATTGGCAGGTAATGGGCTGGACTGAAAAGGAAAGGCCACGCCCTGATCATTCAAACGGGCGCGCCCGCGTTGTTTAAGCTCGCTGTTTAACGCATCCAGCGGTAAATACAAATCAGTAGGCGGCAGAATAGGGCGCGTCGAATCGACACTCAGATTCTCGTAGCGTTCACGCAAATCCCCCCAGAAACGGTCGGCCGCCGCCGTGCAGCCGCGTGTCTCAACCAGCTTTACATTAGCGGGCAAATAATCGAAAAAGCTCGCCACCTCTTCAAAAAACAGCGGCATGTAATATTCCAGCCCCGGGCTGGCAATGCCGTCGCTGACATCCTGATACAGCGGGCTATGACGCGTATCCACCTCAAAGCGTTCGCGGAACTGCTGGCGAAACAAGCGAATGCCGCGATCATCCAGCGCATACTCGGCAGCGGGCAATAAAGTGAAATGATCAATAGTGCCGCTGGAACGCTGGCTTTCCGGGTCGAAATGCCGCAGGGACTCAATCTCGTCATCAAACAGCTCGATGCGCAATGGCTCGTCTACACCCGCCGGGAACAAATCCACAATGGCTCCACGCACCGCAAACTCGCCATGCTCGAACACATTGTCCTGCTGGCGATAACCCGCCGCGACCAGCTGCTTGCGCTGGGTTTCCAAATCGAAATGGTCGCCCACCTTAAAGCGGAAAAAATTGCCCGTTAAATGGCTGGCCGGCGGCAAGCGCTGAATCAACGTCGTCACCGGCACAATCACAATGCCACTCTGCATGCTTGCCAAGCGATGCAAAATGCGAATGCGCTCGCTGGTAATATCCTGATGCGGTGAAAAACGGTCGTAAGGCAAGGTTTCCCAGTCGGGGAACAAGGCCACTTCCTGCTCGCTGCCTTGCAAATAAAAGCGCAACGCCAGTCGTAAACGCCGCGCCCGCGCCGAATCCGGTGTCACCACCACCAAGGGTTGCTCGGCACATAGCCGCGCCAAGACGATCGCCAAGGCTCCCTCGGGTAAATCCTGCCAATCGGTAAAACTGGCAGGCGGTTTGGGGAAAAGCGGGGCAGATGGCAGCAAATTCATGAGGCGGTTAAATGGATCAGCGATGAATGAGGGGCGTTATTGTAGCAGGTTGCCATGCCTAGCTGTGCCGGTAGGTATTTGTAGAGTCCCGGATGATCGCATTGACGAAAGGCGCTACCCTTTGTTCATGGCCA
>CAYVZZ010000045.1:0-17439 GCA_964456185.1 uncultured Alcanivoracaceae bacterium | reverse complement strand
ATGTAGATGAGGAATTATCGCGCTATTATCGTTATTTATTGAAAAGCGAATCGCGGCACTTTGAAGATTATCTGGATTTGGCGTGCCTTTACGCCGAAACGGCAATAGATGACCGCATTGACGAATTACTCGATATCGAGCAACAGTTGATTACCTCCGCAGACTCACAGTTTCGGTTTCACTCAGGCGTACCCACTGCCCAAGCCTCCTAATCAAGCCAATTAGAGAACCCCATGAGCCACAAAAAAAACAGCCTAAAAACCCGCCTCATCAGCAAACTCATGGCCGGACTGATTTGTGCCATTGGCGCCCTGCCCATCTCGGCCAATCGCGCACTCGGCACCTTTATCGGCTGGCTGTTATGTGTATTACCCAATAGCAACCGTCATACGACGCGCGTCAACATGCAGCTTTGCTTTCCCGATTGGACCGACGAACAACGCAAAGCACTGGAAAAAGCCTCGCTCATTGAAGCCGGTCGCGGGGTCATTGAAGTGGCCTATGTGTGGCGCAACCCGCACAAGGCACTGTCGTTAATTAACAGCATTCGTGGTGACGATATCTTAGCGGATGCCATGGCGACTGGCCGCCCTGTCGTTGTGTTGGCACCCCATCATGGCAATTGGGAGCTCATGAACTATTGGCTATCCAGCCACTATGCCATGCACATTCTGTTCATGCCGTCAGGCCTGCCTGATGTTGATGCGCTCATTCAGAAATCGCGCGAGACCTTCGACTCCACCGCCTACCCCATTACCAAAGAAGGCGTGGCGGAATTTAATAAAACCTTGCAAGAAGGCAACGTCATTACTGGCGTTCTACCCGACCAGGTGGCGCTGCGTAACCGCGGTATTTTTGTCGATTTCTTTGGACAACCCGCCTATACCTCACCCCATGCCTGCCGCTTAATCCAAAAGCATAATGCCATTCCCGTGGTATTGAGTGCGCGACGCTGCGCAGACAAAATCGGCTTTGATATTGCCATTGAAGCCGTGGACGACGCCATTTATGACGACGATTTGTCCGTCTCGCTACCGGCCATGAACAAGGCCATGGCCGACTTCATCATGCAAGTGCCCGAGCAATACCTGTGGAGTTACAAACGCTTCCGTCGTCAACCCGATGGCAAGCCCAACCCCTACAAATAATCACCCGGTATTGCGCAACCCGGCAGCAATGCCCGCAATGGTAATCATCAGGGCGCGCTCTAATACCGGATTATCGTCAGCACCTTCTCTTAGCCGTGCCATTAGCTCGGTTTGGAGCAAGTGCAATGGGTCGATATAAGGATTGCGCACATTGATAGACCAACGGGCAGTTGGATTGTCAGCCAGCAAATCGTCATGTCCAGCCAACTCCAGCAAACAGGCTTTGGCTTGCTGAAAGCCTTCGTGCAAGCTGGCACCAAAATCACGCAAGGCGGCATCTTTCGCCAGTCGGTTTTGATAATAACGCGCCACCGCCAAATCGGCTTTTGACAGCACCATCTCCTGCATATCCACCATCCCCTTAAAGAAAGGCCAATGGGCAATCATGGCACGCAGCAGCTCACTTCGTTGTTTATCGGTTAGCGCTTGGTGAAAGGCTTCGCCCGTGCCCAACCAAGCGGGCAGCATTAAGCGCATTTGTGTCCAGGCAAAGCTCCAGGGAATCGCTCGTAAGGACTCTACCCCACCTTCGCTGTTACGTCTGGCGGGACGACTGCCTAAAGAAAAACGTGACAACTCCTGTTCCGGTGTCACTTGACGCAAATAAGGCACCAGGTTTGGATCCTGCTGCACCACTTGTCGGTAGCGCTGTTTTGACGTCTCGGCCAAACGCGCCATTTCATCACGCCAGTCGGCGTTGGGTGCGGGTGGCGGCTGCAAGGTGGCTTCCAGTACCGATGCGGCATATTGCTCAAGATTCGCAGCGGCCACTTCGGGCACCCCAAACTTGAAGCGAATCACCTCGCCCTGCTCGGTTACCCGAATGCGCCCTGCCACAGAGCCCGGTGGTTGTGACAACACAGCCATACGCGTGGGCTTGCCACCACGGCCAATGGAGCCACCCCGACCGTGGAATAAAGTGAGCGCAATACCCGCCTCTTTAAACACAGCAGCCAAACCTTCTTGTGCCTGATACTGCGCCCAAGAGGCCGCTAAAAAGCCCGCATCCTTGGCCGAATCGGAATAGCCAATCATTATTTCCTGACCGGCTTTCACTTGCTGCCGATACCAAGGCATCTCCAACAACTGCGCCATTTGTTGCGGCGCCCGCTGTAAGTCATCCAGGGTTTCAAACAAGGGCACCACGCGTAGCGGTTGTTTCATGCCCGCCATACGCTGCAACAAATATACCGCCAAGATGTCGCTGGGCTGATGTGCCATGGAAATCACATAAGCACCCAGCCCTTGGCCTTGTTGTTCGGCAATCAGAGCGCAAGTGTCGAGCACCTCTTTAACTGCCGGCGTGCATTCATCGCTATCGTAAAACCACTTGTCAATAAGTGGGCGCCGGTCTTGCAGCTGTTCAATTAAAAAGGTCTGTTTGCGTTCCTCAGACCAATCGGCATAGTCACCCCATCCCAAGTAGCGACATACCGCACTTAGCGCCTCGGTATGACGGGTCGACTCTTGACGAATATCCAAATTCAGCAGATGAATGCCAAAACTGTCCAACCGCCAAAGGGTGTTTTTTAATTCCCCATCGGCAATGGCCGCCAATCCCACTTCTCGCAAAGACGCATCAATCATCTCGAGGCTATCGCGCAGTGGAGCCGCAGTCTCATACCAAGCGCCGTGAGGCACTGGCTGGCGATGCAACAAACACTCCATGCGCTCCCGCGTCAGTCGTAACCGCTGGCGAATCCCGCGCAACACCACACGATAAGGCTCATGGCTATCCCCCGCCGCCTTTCGTAGTTCGTCACTGGCTTTAGTCATCGCATAATCTGCAAGCAAGCCATTGATGTCGCGCAGGTATAAATCGGCTGCCATCCAACGCGATAAATACAATACGTCACGGGTGACTTCATGGGTGACATTGGGGTTGCCGTCCCGGTCGCCTCCCATCCAGGAAGCAAAACGAACGGGCCGAATACGATGAGAAAACGCCCCGCCCAGCTGTGTCTCGGCCACCTGGTCCAGCTGCCGCATAAACATGGGCAACGCTTGCCAAAGCGATTGCTCTACCGTGGCAAAACCCCATTTTGCCTCGTCAACCGGCGTCGGGCGGTGCTTGCGGATTTCGTCAGTACACCAAGAGGCCAACATGGTTTGGTACATTTTATTGTGCAGGCGTTGACGCTGATCATCTGTCAAATCGCCTCTTTCACCCTCGCCGAGCAACTCGATAAGCCAGGAATATTTGCGAATGAGCGTACGACGCATCACTTCCGTCGGGTGTGCCGTCATTACCAATTCAATGGACATAGAAGCCAAGGTCTCGCGAATCGCCGCCTGTTCGTGCCCCGCCTCCATTAAACGCTTAATCACATCGCGCAACTGCTCGGTGCTGCCTGTTTCACCGTTATATTGCTGGTGTTGCCTAAACAGGCGCACACGATGGCGTTGATCAGCCAGGTTCGCCAAATTGAGAAACTGGCTAAAGGCGCGTGCCACAGTGAGCAACTGCTCATCGTCGTAATGCTTCAACAAAGACGTTAAATCATTAATTTGCACTTCGCCTTGCTGACGCCCCGTGACAGACACCTGCCTAAGCTGCTCAATGCGCTGATAAAGCGGCTCACCTTCTTGTTGGCGCAGCACCTTGCCAAGCATTCGCCCCAACAGCTTCACATCTTCACGTAATGCTTCCTGTTTATCTGACATCCGCTTTAATCCAGTCTGCTGATATGTACCGCCTCAATCTAACGTGGAAACATTACTCAGCACAATGACTGTCAAAGACAGGCCAATTCCACTATAATTCGTGCGCCAAATCAGATAGGCCACATGGCTCATGTGGCCTCATGATTTTTATCATCCGAATACTGAGAGGGATAAACTGTGCTTGAAGCTTATCGTAAACACGTTGAAGAGCGCGCCGCAGAAGGCGTTGTTCCCCTGCCGCTGGACGAACAGCAAACTGCCGAGCTAATCGAGCTGCTGAAGAATCCGCCTGCAGGCGAAGAAGAATTCATTGTCGACCTACTGGAAAACCGCATTCCACCGGGTGTTGACCAAGCTGCTTACGTTAAAGCCGCTTTCTTGGCCGATATCGCCAAAGGCAAAGCCGCCTCTCCGTTAATCACCCCGCAGCGTGCTGTCGAACTGCTCGGCACCATGCAAGGTGGTTACAACGTCGAGCCGCTCATTGAATTGCTCGACAGCAAAGAGCTTGGCCAAACAGCCGCCGAAGCGCTCAAGCACACCCTGCTGATTTTTGATGCCTTCCACGACGTGGAAGACAAAGCCAAAGCCGGTAACGAGCTGGCTAAAGAAGTGATTCAAAGCTGGGCCGACGGTGAATGGTTCACCAGCCGCCCCGACCTGCCGGAAAAAATGACCTTGACCGTATTCAAGGTAACTGGCGAAACCAACACCGACGACCTGTCTCCTGCACAGGACGCCTGGAGCCGCCCCGATATTCCGCTGCATGCCAATGCCATGCTGAAAAACGCGCGCGACGGCATCAACCCGGACGCAGAAGGCGAAATCGGCCCGATGAAGCAAATCGCCGACATCAAAGCCAAAGGCAACCCGGTTGCTTACGTTGGCGACGTAGTGGGCACCGGCTCAAGCCGTAAATCGGCCACTAACTCGGTTATCTGGCACTTCGGCGACGACATTCCCAACGTGCCCAACAAGCGCGCTGGCGGTGTCTGCATCGGCCTTAACATTGCGCCTATCTTCTTCAACACCATGGAAGATTCCGGTGCCCTGCCCATCGAATGTGATCCCTCTAAAATGGGCATGGGTGACGTCATCGATCTGTATCCTTTCGAAGGTAAAGTCGAAAAAGACGGCGAAGTCATCTCTGAATTCAAACTGCGTAGCCAAGTATTGCTCGACGAAGTACGCGCCGGTGGCCGTATTCCGCTAATCATTGGCCGTGGCTTGACTGAAAAAGCCCGCGGATCTCTCGGTCTGGGCGACAGCGATCTGTTCCGTAAGCCCGAGCAGCCTGCCGACAACGGCAAAGGCTACACGCTGGCTCAGAAGCTGGTTGGTAAAGCTTGTGGTTTGGAAGGCGTTCGTCCTGGCATGTACTGCGAGCCGAAGATGACCACAGTCGGTTCTCAGGACACTACCGGCCCGATGACTCGTGACGAGCTGAAAGACCTGGCTTGCTTGGGCTTCCAAGCCGACCTCGTTATGCAGTCTTTCTGCCACACGGCCGCTTATCCCAAGCCAATCGACGTGGAAATGCAGCACAAGCTGCCCGACTTCATCATGAACCGTGGCGGCGTTGCCCTGCACCCGGGCGACGGCATCATCCACTCTTGGATGAACCGTATGCTGCTGCCTGATACCGTGGGCACCGGCGGTGACTCCCACACCCGTTTCCCCATGGGTATTTCCTTCCCTGCGGGTTCTGGTCTGGTGGCCTTTGCTGCTGCTACCGGTGTCATGCCGTTGGATATGCCGGAATCGGTACTGGTACGTTTCACCGGTACACGCCAACCAGGTATCACCCTGCGCGACTTGGTACACGCCATTCCGCTGAAAGCCATCGAACGTGGTCTGCTGACCGTCGAGAAAGAAGGCAAGAAGAATGTCTTCAACGGCCGCATCCTCGAAATCGAAGGCCTGGAAGGCTTCACCGTCGAGCAAGCATTCGAGCTGTCTGATGCCTCTGCCGAGCGCTCTTGCGCCGGTTGTACCATCACGCTTTCCGAAGAGAAAGTGGCCGAATACCTGCGTTCCAACATCACCATGTTGAAGTGGATGATTTCCAACGGTTACGGCGATGCGCGTACCATCGAGCGTCGTATCGGCAAGATGCAAGAATGGCTGGATAACCCAAGCCTGATGCGTGCCGACGAAGACGCCGAGTACGCTGAAGTCATCGAAATCAACATGGACGAAATCAAAGAGCCTGTGCTTTGCTGCCCGAACGACCCGGACGATGCCAAGACATTGGCCGACGTGGCTGGCACCGGTATTGATGAAGTCTTCATCGGCAGCTGTATGACCAACATTGGTCACTTCCGCGCCGCCGGTAAGCTGCTCGATAAAATCGAAAGTGGTTCTCTGCCCACACGTCTGTGGATTGCACCGCCGACCAAGATGGACCAGAAGAAACTGTCCGACGAAGGCTACTACAACATCTACGGCCGTGCCGGTGCGCGCACCGAGCTGCCGGGCTGTTCACTGTGTATGGGTAACCAAGCCCGCATCAAGTCCAAGTCAACTGCGGTTTCTACCTCCACGCGCAACTTCCCCAACCGCATGGGCCAAGGCGCTAACGTCTTCTTGGCATCTGCCGAGCTGGCCAGTGTCGCTTCCATCCTCGGTCGCCTGCCGACCAAGGAAGAGTACATGGAGTACGCCAACACGATCGATTCCATGAGTGATGAGATTTATGACTACATGAACTTCGATCAAATGGAGGAATATCAGGAAGCAGCCGACAAGGCTAGCATCCCGGTAGCTCAGTTGAGCTAACCGGTTCCTGCCTTCATCAAAACCCGGGTGCTTCACCCGGGTTTTTTTGGCTATCTTTTGACCCCATTTCACCAGACCTTGGCCAACTATTTGCGGCACACTGAAGGCATAACTTATGGAGCTGATCTATGTTACGCCGCAAACAACGCCGTCCCCACCCGACCATCACACCGCATCGCATGAATTTTGAATTTCGCGATGTGCCACGTCACTGGTTTGATGACAACCCATTACTCACGCACTTTCTTAATGCGCTGTCTCTTACCTTTCCCGATGGCGAACGTTTCTTTGTGGACTCGGTACGCACCTATCGCGACGCAGTAAAAGACCCGCAACGGCAAAAAGACATCAGCGGCTTCATCGGCCAAGAAGCCATGCATTCACTAGAGCATGACACCTTCAACCACTATCTCATCGCCCAAGGCTATGAAAAACAAGCCGCTGGCGGACAGAAGCTTGCCCGCTACCTCATTGGGCGTGGCCGTAAGCATATGTCGCCTCTACTGCAGCTGGCAGGTACCGCCGGGCTAGAACACATCACCGCCATCTTGGCGCACCAACTGCTCAGCAACCCGCAAAAAATCGCTAAAATCGACCCCAGCGTACGCGATCTCTGGGTATGGCACGCCATTGAAGAAACCGAACACAAAGCCGTTGCCTACGATCTCTATCAAGACATATCCGGCGATTACTACATGCGGGCGCGCATCTTCCTACTGGCCAGCTGGTTCCTCATGGGCTACACCAGCCGCTACACCTATGCGCTTCTCAAAGCAGACGGCCTGCATCTAAACCCCACCGTTTACGCCAAAGGCTTCTGGGCGCTGTTCGGCTACAAAGGCTTCATCAGCAGCATGATTCCCGACTACCTCAGCTACCTAAAGCCGGGCTTTCACCCTTGGGACAAAGACGACAGCCATCTCATCGCCAAATGGCGTAAGCGGTTGTATCCCGCCAAAGCGGCCTAAAAAACGCCCAGCTAGTTCGACATTAACCGGGCGTTTTACGTTGAGATTACTCCACAAAGTAGGTTTTCAACGGCGGAAAGCCGTTAAATTCCACCGAGCTATACGAGTTGGTATAGGCTCCCGTGCATAGCCAATACAGGCGATCGCCCGCCGCCAGGCTTAGTGGTAGCTGATAATCCGATTGCTCATAGAGAATATCGGTGGAGTCACAAGTCGGCCCTGCCAAAACCACACTGCCCATTTCCGGTTGGCCTTCCAGCTTTTCGGTATAGATGGGGTATTTAATTGATTCGCCCAGGGTTTCCATCAAGCCGCCAAACAGCCCGACATCCAAGTACACCCAGCGACTTAAATCGGTACGCGATTTGCGTGCCGCCAGCACCACTTCAGAGACCAGCACACCCGATTCTGCGACCAGAGAGCGCCCTGGCTCGAGAATAATCTCTGGCAGCTGACTACCATAATCGTTGCCAAGGTAACGCAGGATCTCGTCAGCATAGGTTTGCAATGGGTTCATTTCCGACAAGTATTTTGCCGGAAAGCCGCCGCCCATATTGATCATCTTCAGCTGAATATCTTCTTCCAAGCGCATCCAATCGAAAATGTATTTCACCTTTGTCAATGCCGCATCCCAGCTGGCAATATCACGCTGCTGCGAGCCCACATGGAAAGAGATACCGTAGGGCTCCAAACCAAGCTGCTTTGCCATCACCAACAAGTCGACCGCCATATCGGGATGACAGCCAAACTTGCGCGATAGCGGCCAATCGGATGTTTCGCTGCCATCGACCAGAATGCGCACGAACACCCGTGCCCCTGGCGCATTATCCGCTAAAGCACGCAGATCCTGCTTGGAGTCTGTTGCGAATAGGCGAATACCTTTTTCGTAAGCATAGCGAATATGCGCTGCCTTCTTGATGGTATTGCCATAAGAAATCCTTTCTGCCGGCACGCCTGCACCCAATACCCGGTCCAATTCGTAGATTGAAGCAATATCAAAATTGGAACCGGCATCGCGCAACAGCTCGACCACGGGCAACGCCGGGTTGGCTTTTAAAGCGTAATGGATATTCGCCATCGGGAAGCACTGCTTTAATTCATCGTATTTTTGTTTGATTAGGGACAGGTCGACAACCAGAAATGGCGTTTCCAATGTGTCGGCCAACGTTTTGATTTTGTTCCACTCGTCATCCGCGTAATAGTTGGCAAGGCGCATGTCGATATCTTCCTTCTTCAGGGGAAACCCCTGTCAATAAAAAGCACCATTTAAACTGGTACCCCATGCCCTTTATGACCAGCTGAAAACCACCATTTCAAAGCAGATCCTTTAGGGCGCGCGGATTCTAGAGCCGCTTTTTTGCCTAGGCAATCATTTTTTTCACAAAGCCGATGAACGGCACAAATGGTTACAATCGCTGATGATAAATTGCGCGTTAGTTCGTGTTCTTCAACCGCGCCTTCGGTTAGGCTTCGCGACGGAAATCTTACTGCAAGGAACCGACACGATGGCGGAAGCAATCAACGACAAAGCCGTGATTGAATTTAAGGGACGCATGTTGATGGTGACCGTCCTGCGCTTGCATACCACCGACCCCGAATTAGTCACGCAGCAACTCAATGCGCACCTAAGCGACAGCAACGACTGGGTTCGCGCCATGCCATTGGTGCTTGATGTCAGTGAGGCCGGTGACAACATTGAAGGCGCGCTACCTACGCTAATCAGCGGGTTAAAGGAACTATCGTTAAATTTGCTGGGCTTGGCCGGTTTTCAGCCTGAGGATGACAGCACCCAAACACAGGGGTTGCCGCATATTCATCTCGGCTCGAAACGCCAACGCACACCCCAGTCACCGCAAGAGCCTGCAACAACAGCCGCTCCACAACAAGCGGCCGCCCCAAAGCCCACACTGACACTCGATAAGCCGGTGCGTTCTGGTCAGCGTATTTACAGCGAAGGTGACCTGATTATCACGTCGTCGGTTGGTGAAGGTGCCGAAGCTATAGCAGCAGGCAACATTCATATTTATGGCAATTTGCGCGGTCGTGCACTGGCTGGTGCGCCGGATAATGAATCTGCACGAATTTATTGCCAACGTCTTAACGCGGAGCTGGTCGCGGTTGCTGGCCATTACCGCGTAGCCGAAAACTTGCCCGAAACCAGCCGGCAAGAAGCCGTCAAAATCGGTTTTGATGGCGAAAACTTAAGTTTCACTCCCCTACTTTAAGACAAGGAGCATAATGTGACCCAGATTATCGTCGTAACATCCGGAAAGGGAGGCGTTGGCAAAACCACCAGCAGCGCCTCACTCGCGGTAGGGCTTGCCCGACAAGGCTACAAAACCACCGTCATCGACTTTGATATCGGCCTGCGCAACCTGGACTTGGTCATGGGCTGTGAACGGCGTGTTGTGTATGACTTGGTTAATGTCATTAATGGCGATGCCAACCTGCGCCAGGCGCTGATTAAAGACAAACGGGTCGACAACCTATTCATTCTTGCCGCCTCGCAAACTCGCGACAAAGACGCACTCACCCAGTCAGGTGTTGAGGGTATTCTCAAAGACCTCACCGATGACTTGGAGATGGATTACATCATTTGCGATAGCCCTGCGGGCATCGAGAAAGGCGCATTAATGGCGTCCTACTTTGCCGATGAAGCCATTGTCGTCACTAACCCCGAAGTCTCCAGCGTGCGTGACTCCGATCGTATTCTCGGCATCTTGGCCAGCCGAACACGCAAGGCCGAGCTAGGAGAAGACGACATCCCTGCCCGCCTGCTACTGACACGTTATGATCCTGAGCGTGTTAGCCGTGGCGAAATGCTATCGTTAGAAGACGTGCAAGACATTCTCGCCATTGACGTGCTCGGCGTTATACCAGAATCACAAGCCGTGCTTAATGCCAGTAATGCCGGTGCGCCGGTTATCCTCGACGAGCAAAGCGATGCCGGTCAAGCTTATAGCGATGCCAGCAACCGTCTGCTAGGCAACCAAACACCATTACGTTTCATTGATGCCAACAAAAAAGGCTTCTTTGGCCGTCTGTTTGGGAGCTAATCATGAGCATATTCAGTTACCTTATCCCCAAAAAACAAACCAGCGCAGGCCTAGCCAAAGAGCGGCTGCAAATTCTGGTTGCCCACGAGCGTGGTATCCGCGGCGGGCCCGACTACTTGCCGCAAATGCGCGAAGAGCTACTTAATGTCGTGCGCAAGTATGTTGAAGTAGACTTGGATTCCATTAACGTACAAATGGGCAATAGTAACGGCTGCGAAACGCTTGAAGTGAACGTCACTCTCAACGATCCGCCCAGAAAGAAAGCCTAAAGCAAAAGAAACCGGCCACCTTGACAGAAAGGTGGCCGGTTTTGTTTCGGGTGAGTTACCCATTACGACTAGTCGTTGTAAGCACGCTCGCCATGGCAGGCCAGATCCAATCCTTTCTGCTCATGCTCGTCACTTACCCGCAGCCCAACAAGCACGTCGGCCAGCTTAAAGGCAATAACTGCCGCCACCGCACTCACCACGCAGGTAACCAGTACGCTCTCGCTTTGCACCCAAAGCTGCTCAAGCATGCTCACGCCTTCGGCATAGCCAACACCGCCCAAGGAGGCATCTGCCAGCACACCGGTGCCCAAAGCACCCAGAATGCCACCCAAGCCGTGAATACCAAACACATCGCAAGAGTCATCCAGGCCGGTCATCTTCTTGAAGCCTGTCACCCCCCAGAAGCACACGGGGCCGGCCAACAGTCCAAGTACGATGGAGCCCATCGGACCCACCCAGCCACAGGCGGGGGTCACCACCACCAAGCCAGCAACCGCACCAGATGCGGCACCCAGGGCGGACGGCTGTCCTTTAATAACGCTTTCCACCAGTAACCAGGACAATACCGCAGCGGCAGTCGCCACTAGTGTATTCACAAATGCCAAGCCTGCTGTGCCGTTAGCGGCTACCGCCGAACCGGCGTTAAAGCCAAACCAGCCCACCCAAAGCAGCGAAGCGCCGACCATGGTCAGTGCCAACGAGTGAGGCGGCATGGGAACGCGGCTAAAGCCTTTACGACGCCCCACCATGAAGGCCGCGACCAAAGAGGCCACACCGGCATTGATGTGAATCACCGTACCACCGGCAAAGTCCATGGCGCCATCGTTAAACAGCCAGCCGCCACCCCACACCATGTGAGCAATGGGCAGATAGCACAGCGTGAACCACACCACCGTGAACACCATCACCGCCGCAAAGCGGATGCGCTCGGCAAAGCTGCCCACGACCAAGGCTACCGTGATACAGGCGAAGGCGGCCTGGAAGGCAAAGAACACATATTCCGGAATGCTACCCGTCAGGCTGGACACATCAATGCCGGAAAGGAACAGCGCCGACAGGTCGCCAATGATTGAGCCATCACCCTTAAAGGCCAAGCTGTAGCCATAAAAGGCCCACAAAATCGCCACTAGAGAAAAGACCGCAAACACCTGCAACAACACCGACAAGGCATTTTTGCGCCGTACCATGCCGCCATAAAACAGCGCCAAGCCAGGCAACGTCATCATAATCACCAGCAGTGTGGCGGTCAGCAACCAGGCGGTATCGCCCGAGTCGGCGCCTGCTGCCAGTGCCGGTGCGCTTGCCATCAGCAAGGCACCCCCTGCAAATAAAGCATATAACCGTTTCATTGTTTTACTCCCTCAACTAGATGGCATCGCTACCGGTTTCACCGGTACGAATCCGGACGGTTTCACTCAGACCGGTAACGAAAATCTTGCCGTCGCCAATCTTGCCGGTTCGCGCCGAGCGGATAATGGCTTCAGTTACCTGCTCAACCAGATCCGAGGTCACCGCAATCTCGATACGCACTTTGGGCAGAAAATCCACCACATACTCGGCACCGCGATATAGCTCGGTGTGTCCCTTTTGGCGGCCAAAGCCCTTCACTTCGGTCACCGTAATCCCTTGTACGCCTATCTCGGAGAGCGCATCACGCACGTCATCCAGCTTGAACGGCTTAACAATGGCAATCACCAATTTCATGACATCACTCCTTTAAAGGCTTTTGCTTAAGGTAAAGACAGCCCGCCCACTGCAGTTATGCGGTGAGCCGCCAGTAAAGGTGGCGCATTCCGAGTCATCCAATGAGCTATCGATGTAGGCCAGCCCCAGGTTAAAGCCAGCCAATGTCTTGCTTACCCCCACGCTGTAATCCACATACTCATCGGCAACCGGCAGCTGCTCGTCATCAAAGTCACTGCGCCCCACTTTTAAGGACAACCCGACACCGGCCACGCTAGTGCCATAGCCCAGATAGGTATAGATCGCTTTACCGGTATCGCCATAGTAATTATCCGTCCAGGCCACACCGGCGGTTGCTCCCTTCCATGAGACACTGCCTTTTAGTTCGGTGAATGGTAGATGCTCGTCGGTGTATCCCGGGTAGCCATAGTGAACCACCGATACGTCGTAGCTCACCTCACCCACGGAATTGGCAAAACCAATGGATGGGTCGAGCTCTAACCCCTGGGCAAAGGCAATGCTGCTGCCCCATAACCCGACATAGGCTCCCGAATCGTGTGAGATGGTGATACCACCTTGTACAGCTGCCGTCCCCGATGATTGGCTCACTCCGCGAAATAGATAGTCGCTGGTAAACGAAAGAGACGCACTGCTGGTCACGTGCTGGCTCTCGTCCGCAATGGCTGATGTGCCGGCTGCGACCAATGACATGGCAAGTGCAGTGCGGGCAAGTGTTGACGCTTTCATAACATGACTCCTGGTCATAATGGATTAAGTGTTCAGACGTCTTCCCGGGTTAAGACGCGTGACACTTGGCCTATTGCCAAAACCTTGCCAACTTTGGGTATTTTTAGTTAATTAATTGTTTTTATTGATGTTTTGGTTTTGTTTCCCAGCCAATTTCTACCCAAATTGCCGACAATGGCCTGCACCGTTGGGAATCAATTGCCCCGCAACGCAGCAATCTGCTACAATGCGAGCCTGAAATATCCTCTAAACCCACAACCGGCGCCGCTTCCATGAGCAAAATTGCATTTATTGGGCTAGGCACTTTGGGCTATCCTCTGGCCGGCCATTTACAACAAAGCCATCAGGTCACGGTGTACAACCGCACCACTGAAAAAGCCGAAAAATGGGTCGCTGAGTATCAAGGCCGAATGGCGGCTTCACCGGCGGAAGCCGCACAAGATGCCGACGTGGTATTAACCTGTGTCGGCAATGATGATGACGTGCGTGATGTGGTGTTGGGCACCAAGGGCGCACTGGCTGGAATGCGCACAAGAGCCGTCTTAATCGACCATACGACGGCCAGCCCGAGTCTCGCCAAGGAGCTGGCCGCAGCCTGCCAACAACAGCAAATCGACTTCATGGATGCGCCAGTGTCCGGTGGTGCCGAAGGCGCAAAAAATGCCTGTCTCACCATCATGTGCGGAGCCACTCCGGATGTGTTTCAACAATGGGAGCCATTACTGGCTTGCTATGGCCGCAAGGTGACCCATATTGGTGCAATCGGGTCGGGGCAAGCCGCCAAAATGATTAACCAGGTCTGCGTGGTCGGTGTCCTGCAAAGCCTCGCCGAAGGCTTAAAACTGGCACAAGATTTATCGCTGGATGTGCCCAAAGTCATGGAGGCTATCTCGCAAGGTGCGGCCGGTTCCTGGCAGATGCAGCATCGCTGGCAAAGCATGCTGGAGGGCGATTTTTCCCCCAAATTCAGTAACCGCTGGATGGCAAAAGATTTAGCCATTTGCCTGAAAGAAGCCGAGGCACAGGGCACTCCCCTACCCAGCACGCGGCTTATCGACAGCTTTTATCGTCAGCTAGTGGATGACGGCAAGGGCGAACTGGATATCACCAGTCTCTTGGCACGACTGGGTTGAATCGATGACACAACCGCCCTTTCTGCTGCTGGACAATGCCCCGGCTGATGCCTCCGCCCAAAACGCCGCTTTGTTGTTTCAACAACCAGAACGCATTATCCAGTGCTGGCATCCGGAGGAAGTCGACAGCGCCCTGGACGCATTGGATGCCGGCTTAAAAGACGGGCTTTATGCCGCCGGATTTTTCTCCTATGAGCTAGGCTACTGTCTGGAGCCGAAGCTACGCCCGTTATTGCCTACACAAAGGCGGCAACCCTTATGTTGGTTCATGCTTTGCCAGGCTCCCTACCCTTTGAGCCGGCAAGCACGAGTCGATTGGTTGCAACAGCAAGCGGGTGAAACCGCCAAGCTGGAAAATAACGGCCTGTCACAAACACGCGACGATTATTTGCAGGCGGTGGCGCGTGTTAAAGACTACATCGCTGCAGGCGACATTTACCAAGTCAACCTGACCTTGCGGCAACGTTGCCAACTCAACGGCGACCCGCTAGCGCTATATCAGCAATTGGACGGCAAACAGCCTGTTTCCCATGGCGGCTACCTGGATAATGGCGAATGCCAGCTTTTGTCGCTCTCGCCCGAACTGTTTATGACCGCCCACCAAGGACAGGCCAGACTCAAGCCCATGAAAGGCACCGCCGCCCGTCACGCCAACCCGCAACGCGATGCCGAGCAGCGTCAGGCATTACAGCGAGACACGAAAAATCGAGCCGAAAACCTGATGATTCTCGACTTGATGCGCAATGACTTGGGGCGCTTGGCGCTACCCGGTAGCGTACAAGTGCCCCGCCTTTTCGAGGTAGAAAGCTACCCGACCTTGCACCAGATGACCTCCACTGTCACCGGCCAGCTGCCCGCGAATCTCAGTGCCAAACAGCTGCTCACCACCCTTTTTCCCTGCGGTTCGATTACCGGCGCGCCGAAGATTCGTGCCATGGAAATCATTCGGGAACTGGAAACGGATGCGCGTGGCGCCTATACCGGCAGCCTGGGTTATTTTGCCCCCAATGGCGACATTAGCCTCAATGTTGCCATTCGCACCTTGTTTGTGGACAACAAAGGACAAGGTGAACTGGGTATTGGCAGTGGCATCGTTGCCGATTCGGATGCGGCAGCCGAATATGATGAATGTTTGCTAAAAGGGCAGTTTTTGACGCAACTATTTGACACAGAAGCGGAGCTTATCCAGTGAGTGAGTCCAATCTACCTGCCGACCTGCAATTAATCGAGACCTTGCGTTGGACAAAGTCCGGTGGCTTTTACCTGCTGGATTTGCATTTGGACCGATTGAAAAAATCGGCTGATAGACTCGGCTTTATTTGCAACATAAACAAGGCAAAAGAGTTACTTAAAATCGCTATTTCAAGTCAATCCTATAATGGGTTGCGGGTGCGTCTATTGCTTTCTGTTGACGGAACAATCGATGTCACCACCGCAAAATTCGCCCTGCCCACTGAAGCAGTCACATTGCAATGTACTTGGGCCAACTCCCGGGTAAATAGCAACGACGGCTTGCTGCAACACAAAACCACCCGCCGCCAATTATTTGATGAAGCATTCAAAGCGGCACAGGCGCAGGGTTATGACGAAATCTTGTTTACCAATGAAAAAGGTGAAGTCACCGAAGCCAGTCGGCATAGCCTGTTTGCCCGCTTTGGCGACCGTTGGGTGACACCACCCTTGTCGAGCGGTTTACTAGATGGCGTCATGCGGCGGCATCTACTGGCCTGCCGTCCCAATCTGGTTGAGAAACCGCTAACCCCTGCCCAACTGGCTGAAGCCGACGAACTGGAACTGGGCAATGCCCTGCGCGGTGTAAGAAAAGCGGTTATTCCGCCAGTTTGAGCGCGTATTGCTCGGCTTCGTAATATTCTGCCGGCTGCATAGCCTGACCACTTCCTGCCAGTAATGCCGTCGCCGGACGCCGTGGGCTGACTTCACCGGCCGCACACAAGCGCTCGACTTCATCCACAACCGCTTCAGCCGCCGACCGATCATTGCATGCCAACACCATATCGCAGCCCGCCTCCAATGCCGCCTGACACGCCGCCACGGTACTGCCCGCTGCCTGTGCGCCTGCCATGCTCAAATCGTCACTAAAGATAACGCCTTCAAAGCCCAGCTCATCGCGTAGCACCTGCTGAAGCCAATAGCTTGAAAAACCTGCCGGTTGGCTGTCCACCTGCTCATACACAATGTGAGCCGGCATAATGCCCGCCAAGTGCTGCGACAACCAAGCAAAGGGAATTAAATCCGCCGCTTGAATGGCCGCCAGGTCGCGCTCGTCACGGGGTAATGCCAAGTGGGAGTCTGCCGCCACATAGCCATGGCCCGGAAAATGCTTGCCCGTGGCCTGCATACCGGCCAGATTCATGCCTTCAATAAAGCTCAACGCCAATGCCGCCACTCGCTCCGGATTGCGCCCAAAACTGCGATCACCAATAATCTCGGAGTGGCCATAATTCAAATCCAGTACCGGCGCAAAACTGATGTCCAGCCCATTGGCGACCACCTCGCTGGCCATCAAGCGCCCCAAGCAATAGCTGGCAACTTTTGCCTGGTCACCCTCAAACACCTCGTCAATACGCCCCATCGGCGGCAGGCGCACCACCCCATCGCGCAACCGTTGCACACGACCGCCCTCTTGGTCGACAGCCTGTAACAGTTCGGGGCGCAAGGCCCTTACCTGACTACTTAACCCGCAAAGTTGGGTGCGGTCTTCAATGTTGCGCGAGAAGAAAATAATGCCGCCAACCGCCGGATGTTGCAGTAGCTCGCGGTCGGCGGCTGTCAGCTCGGTGCCCTCGATATCGAGCATCACCAGAGGTTGAATCGGGTTAGCCATGTTATTCCTTAATATTCACCGGACAGCCTGCCGGTACCAAATCAAACAATTCCATCAAGGCATCATCGCGCATGCGGATGCAGCCAATGGAACCGGGTACCCCCATGGGCTCGCTGTCAGGTGTGCCGTGAATGTAGATATAGCGACG
>CAYVZZ010000044.1:9599-18014 GCA_964456185.1 uncultured Alcanivoracaceae bacterium | reverse complement strand
AACGGCCAGCATTACCATTACTCTGCCTTAGTAATCTGCTGCCGCCAACGTTGTGGCGGCAGCCCTTCCCAGCGTTTAAACGTACGATAAAAGGTGCTGACCTCGGTAAACCCCAGCCCATGAGCAATGTCGGCCATGCTGCGTGTTGTACCAGCTAATTCTTGTACGGCTTGATGGTGACGAGCCACATCCAAAAGCTGCCGAAAGCTAGTGCCTTCGTCATGTAAACGTCGGGACAAGGTACGCTCACTTATACCAAATGCCGCTGCTGCCCGTCGCCGTCGCGGCGCATCCGAACCCAGATTAGCGCTAATCCATTTGCCAATCGTTTCCGCTGAGACGTCATCAGTCAATGCAGCAAGCCGAGCTTCGACATGTTGTCGTTGAAGCCGTGACAAGGCTTCATCTGCTTGGGGCAAAGGGCGATCCATTACAGCGTTGTCCACCAACAGGCCACTAAACGCCTGCTCAAACTCCACCGGACACCGAAAGGCTTGCCGATACCCCTGCATACCGCCAAGCTGCGCCTGACTGAATTGCGCTTTAATGGGTTTCAACACTTGTCCTGTCAGCCACCCCGCCAAATGCACCACCGCCGCCAACACCGCCTCGATTTGATGCGGACTAAATGCCAAACGCCCTTGTCGTGGGTGATAGACAATCCAGGTGCTTTTACTGCCGGTGAGCAATTGAAAGCGGCCGCCATCCGAAATCAAGGGCTGATATTGCTGCACCAACGTCACCACCTCTCGCAAGGTACTGGCCGCCTGCAAGGTCAACCCCACCACATTCAAACTGGCCGGTGTAACCTGCTGCCCCACTTTCAAGCCAAAGCCGCTATCTTGAGTGAGCTGCTCGGCGGCATGCCAAAGACGGGTAATATAATCCACCTGCCAGCGTTGCCACTGCAGCGCATCTGTCTCGATGCCGGCAACCTTCAGCAGATAATCGGCATCCAACCCGGTACTCTCTGCCGCTGCCATAACGGTGCCGACCCACCCCATGGACACACTGGCCTCTAATGTCAATTTTTTGGCCTCCAAAGCTAATAGCGACTTTAGTCTAACCGTGTATGGTCATGGGTAACAACTCGAATAGCGAAGGACGGGGTATCCATGAGCACCGCAATCCAATCCGATTTACTTATTGCCGGTGGTGGACTGGCCGGTATTGTCACCGCACTTGAGGCTGTGCGTGCTGGTAAACGTGTGGTTATCGTCAATCGGGATACCGAAGAACGCTTTGGTGGCATGGCGTATTGGGCCTTTGGCGGCATGGCATTGATTGGCACGCCATTACAAAAGCGCATGAAAATCAACGACACCCCCGAGCTGGCAATGGCCGACTGGATGCGCTTTGGCGAACTAGACCCCAACGACACCTACCCCATGCAATGGGCGCAATATTACGTCGAAAACTCCTGCTCGGAAGCCCACGACTGGCTAAAAAATGAAGGCCTGAAATTTATGCCCGCCGTTAACTGGGTGGAACGCGGCCGTAACGGCAACGGCAACTCCGTGCCACGCTACCATATTATCTGGGGCACCTCGCGGGAAATGGTATTGCAGCTCACTCGCGCCATGAAAGATGCGGCAGGTAAAGACCAGTTGAAGATTTTCCACCAGCACTGCATTACCTCGCTTGACCACGAAGGCGGCAAGGTATGTGGCGCTGTGGCCACCGACGAAACGACGGGCGAAGAAATACGTTTCTTTGCACCCAACGTGGTGCTAGCCATGGGAGGTATTAACGGCAGCCTGGACGAAGCCCGTGCCAACTGGCCGAAAGACCGCCCGCAACCTGCCACCCTGCTCAACGGCATGAACCCGCTGGCCGACGGCAAGCTGCACCACTGGACAGCCGACAATCTGGGCGGCCAAATCACCCACGCCGGTGAAATGTGGAATTATGCCGCGGGCGTGCCTCACCCCTTCCCGCATTTTGAAGGCCATGGGCTATCGCTGATTCCCTGCAAATCGGCACTTTGGCTGAACCACCGTGGTCATCGCATCGGCCCCGAGCCACTGGTTACCGGTTTCGACACCCATTGGTTGTGCCAGCGCGTGGCCGCTCAAGAAAAGCCCTGGAGCTGGCAGGTGCTTAACTGGCGCATTGCCGCCAAAGAATTTGCCATTTCCGGCGCCGAGCACAATAAATATGTGCGCGAGAAAAAATTCCTGCATTTTGTAGTTGAGCTACTGCGCGGCAATCATCGCCTGGTGCGCCAAATGCAAAACGAAAGCGACCATTTCCTGGTAGCCGATACCCTGCCGCAGCTGGCCGACAAGATGAACAAGCTCACCGGCACCAACGATATTGATATCAATACACTACAAGCGACGCTTGACCGCTTCGATGCCAATTTCCAAAACGGCACGGCATTACAAAATGATCCGCAGATTCGTTTAATCAATCATTGCCGTCAATGGAAGGCGGACAAGCTACGCACCTGCAAGCCAGCTCCCCTTCAGCAAAAAGGCGCGGGGCCATTTATTGCCATCAAGACCCAGCTGATTACCCGCAAGAGTCTGGGTGGGTTGCGCACCGATTTGCAAAGCCGCGTACTGGATGCCAACGACCAACCCATTGAAGGACTGTATTGCGTCGGCGAAGCGGCCGGTTTCGGCGGCGGTGGCAGCAACGGCAAACGTTCGCTGGAAGGCACCTTCTTACCCGGCTGTATCTTGACGGCGCGTGCTGCGGCCCGCTCTATTATCACCGGCAAATAACGACCATTTGGGAGATATGCTATGAACGGCGCTCATGCGTTGATGAAAACTTTGGTGGACGCAGGCATTGATGTCTGCTTCTCCAACCCGGGCACCAGTGAAATGCACTTTGTGGCCGCTCTCGACAGCGAACCCAAAATGAAGGCCGTGCTGGCGCTGTTTGAAGGCGTGGCCACGGGCGCTGCCGACGGCTATGCGCGCATGGCCGACAAACCGGCTGCGGTATTATTGCACTTAGGCCCCGGCCTTGCCAACGGCATGGCCAATCTGCACAACGCACGCAAAGCCAAAACACCCATCGTCAACATTGTCGGCGACCATGCCACCTATCATGTGCAATATGACGCCCAGCTGCAGTCGGATATTGAAACGGCCGCACGCAATGTCTCACCGGAATTCACCTATACATCGAAAAGTGTTGACGACCTCGCCACCGACGCCACCAATGCCATCGTCAGCGCGCGCACCCTGCCCGGCACCGTATCCACTTTGATTTTGCCGGCCGATGTATCTTGGGGCGACAACGCCAAGCCCGCACCGGCACCGCAAATTCCCGAGCCGAAAGTGGCCAGTGACGACACCATCGACAAGCTGGTGAATGTGATTCGTGGCGGCAAAAAAACCACCCTTTTCCTCGGTGGTCTGGCCTTGCGCGAACCTGCGTTGCGGGCGGCCGCGCACATTGCCGCCAAGTTCGACAATGTGCACCTGCTGTCGGAAACCTTCCCACCACGCCTGACGCGTGGTGCTGGCCTCCCCCCTGTTGAACGCTTGGCCTATCTTGCCGAGCTGGCAGGCGTGCAACTCGGCGACATCAAGAATCTTATTTTGGTCGATGTTAAAGCGCCGGTGTCTTTCTTTGCCTACCCCGGCAAAAAAAGTTATCTGGTGCCCGATGCGTGCGAGGTGCATACGCTAGCCACTCCAGAGCAAGCCGCTGCCGCCTCTCTAGAAAAACTCGCCAAAGCGTTAGGTGCTGATACAGCCCAGCCGGTACTGCAAAAGAAAAGCCGCCCGGCGGCACCCAGCGGCAAGCTCACCGCTGAAAAAGTCTGCCAAGCAGTAGGGCATTTCATGCCGGAAAACACCATTCTCGTGGATGAAGGCCAAACTTCCAGCTTAATGCTGCCAGTGATGACCCAAGGCGCGCCCCGCCATGACCTCATCACCCTGACAGGTGGCGCTATCGGCCAAGGCCTACCCAACGCCGTGGGCGCGGCAACCGCCTGCCCCGATCGTCCTGTTTTGGCGCTTATTGGCGATGGCACGGCCATGTACACCATTCAAGCCTTATGGACCATGGCGCGTGAAAATCAAAACGTCACGGTGATTATTTTCAACAATGCCATGTATTCCATTCTCAACATCGAGATCGAACGCGTAGGCGCCGAATCCATCGGCGAAAAGGCCAAATCGCAGTTGGATTTACACGGCCCTGTTACTGACTATGCACTGCTGGCGCAGGGCATGGGCGTACACGGCACTCGCGTATCCACCGCCGAGGGCATGAACGAAGCGCTGAAACATGCCTTAAACGAACCCGGACCGCATCTCATTGATGCCACCATTCCCGAGTCGCTTACTGGCATGAAACGTAAATTAATGCCTTGGATGTTAAAGGCCGTGCCCAATCTGCCGCTGCCTGTCACTCGTGCGCTGAAAAAGAAAATCGCACCTTAAACTGCCAATCCAAACTAGGTCGCCCCATTTCCTTTAGCGGAAGCGGGGCGCATTTCTCACTAGCGGAATATGCGAGTACAATTCGAGACAATTTCATCAGTATCGAGTTGATTCATGTCCGTCTCTATTAAGTCTCCCGAAGAAATCGCCGCCATGCGTGTGGCCGGCAAACTGGCCGCCGATGTCTTGGAAATGATTGGCCCGCATGTGCAACCGGGTGTCACCACCGAAGAGCTGGACACTATTTGCCACAACTATATGGTCAATGAGCAGGGCACCATTCCGGCGCCGCTCAACTACCATGGCTTTCCCAAGTCCATCTGCACCTCGGTCAACCATGTGGTGTGTCATGGCATTCCGTCCCCCAAAAAGAAACTGAAAAAAGGCGACATCATCAACATCGACGTCACCGTCATCAAAGACGGCTGGCATGGCGATACCAGCAAGATGTTTACCGTCGGCAAGGTCAGCCCCCTGGCCGAACGCCTGATTCGCGTCACCCGCGAGTGCATGTTGAAAGGCATCGAAATGGTTAAACCCGGCACCACGCTGGGCGATATTGGTCACGTCATTCAAGAATATGCCGAATCCCAACGCTTTTCAGTGGTACGCGAATATTGCGGTCACGGCATTGGCTTGGGCTTCCACGAAGAACCGCAGGTGCTGCACTACGGTAAACCCGGTACTGGCCTGGTGCTGGAAGAGGGCATGACCTTTACCATCGAGCCGATGATTAACGCCGGCAAACGCCACACCCGCCAGCTGCCCGACGGCTGGACAGTGGTCACCAAAGACCACAAGCTATCTGCCCAATGGGAGCACATGATGGCCGTCACCGCCGATGGCGTGGAAGTGCTCACCAAGCGCAGTGATGAAAACGACCTATCCTAAAGATGGCCTCCGACCTGCCCCTTCTGCCGGATTGCTGCGCCACCGACGCACTGTGCGATAGCCTGCAACAAAGCGAGCAGCCGGGGCTGTGCGCACGCCGTCAAATCCAGCTCGGCCAGCAACAACTGGATGCCGACTTTGACCATCTGGATATCGAGGCGTTGGTCGAAGGGCGCAGCCGCTTAATCGACAATGTGCTTTGCGCACTCTGGCGGCACTGCCAGCTGGAGCAATTTTCCGATTTGGCACTACTGGCTGTGGGCGGTTACGGGCGCGGACAGCTGCACCCCTATTCCGACGTCGACCTGCTGTTACTCAGCCGCGACCCCATTGCCGATGACAGCCCCGAGCGCAGCCATGTCGAGCAGTTTATTGCGTTGTTATGGGATGCCGGTCTGGAAATCGGCCATGCGGTGCGCTCTCTCGAACAATGTGCTGCTTTGGCCAAACAAGAAATCAAAGTCGCCACCAACATCATGGAGGCACGCACCCTGTGTGGTGCCAACCAGTTGCTCCCCCGGCTGTTATCACTCACCAGCCCGCAACACATCTGGCCGGTTGCCGACTTTTTCTCGGCCAAGCGTGAAGAGCAATATCGCCGTCATCACCATTTCAACGACACCGAATACAATCTGGAGCCCGACCTGAAACGGGCACCGGGCGGCCTGCGCGACTTGCAGACGATCACCTGGGTGACACGCCGCTACTTCCACGCGGAAACACTGGAAGAGCTGGTCGAAACCGGCTTTCTCACCCAGCGTGAGTTTTCCTATTTGATGTATGCGCGCAACACCCTCTGGCGCATTCGTTGGGCTTTGCACCAACAAGCCGGACGCAACGAAAACCGGCTATTGTTTGATTATCAACGCGATGTCGCCAAACGCTTGGGCTATGACGACGACGGCACCAACATGGCAGTCGAGCATTTGATGCGCAACTATTACCGTTCGGCACTGGCCATTTCGGTTCTCAACGAATTGCTGCTGCAACTGTTTGAAGAAGCCATTTTGGAAATCGACGAGGAGCAGCGCATCACGCCGCTCAATCGTCACTTCCAGGTGCATAACGATTATCTGGAAGCCGTCGACAACAACCTTTTTCAGACCCATCCGGCCGCCCTGCTGGAAGCCTTTCTGCTGCAAGCCGACAACCCCGCCATTAAAGGCATTCGCGCGGCCACCATCCGCAGCATGTTCGAAGCGCGCCATGTCATGGACGATGCCTTCCGCGAATCACCCGCCAACGGCCAACTGTTTATGCAGCTGCTCGCCACCGATAATCCCTACCCGCTTCTGCTACAAATGAAGCGTTATGGCATTTTGGCGCAGTATCTACCGGAATTTGGCCGCATCATCGGCATGATGCAATACGACCTGTTTCACCTCTACACAGTGGACACCCACATTCTGCTGGTCATTCGCAACCTGCGCCGTTTGCAAGACACCGAGCCGGGCGCGCCCTTGTCGCTAACGGCTCGCATTATTTACCGACTGCCCAAGCCATCGCTTCTGTATGTCGCCGCGCTTTATCACGACATCGCCAAAGGGCGAGACGGCGACCACTCCGAACTGGGTGCCGCCGATGTGCGCGCCTTTGGGCGTCGTCACGGGCTGGAGCAACGAGATATCGAGCTAGTCGTTTGGCTGGTCGAACAGCATCTGCTCATGTCGTCCACCGCACAGCGCAAAGACATTTCCGACCCGCAGGTGGTACACGACTTCGCGCGCCAGGTAGGCGACCTGGTGCGTCTTGATTACCTCTTCATTCTCACCATTGCCGACATTAGCGCCACCAACCCGTCACTCTGGAACAGCTGGCGCGAATCGCTACTCACCCAGCTGCACACCGAAACCACCCGTGCCCTACGGCGTGGCCTCGACAAACCCATCGGCAAACAAGAGTGGATTCGTGAAACCCGCAACGAAGCGGTGCAACTGCTGCAAGAGCAAGGCATTTCATCGCAAGACACCACCGCACTTCTGGCGCGTCTCGGCGACGACTACTTCCTGCAAGAAAACGCCAGCGACATCGCTTGGCACACCGAAGCCATTCTGGAGCAAATGAAACGGCCAGAACCAGACTGCAACCAACCGCTGGTGCTATTGCGCGATGCCAGTTTGGGCGGCACCCGCAGTGGCACGCAAATCTTTATCTACACGCCGGATAGCGACAACCTTTTCGCAGTAACAGTAAACGCCTTGGACCACCTCGACCTGACCATCGTCGACGCCAACATCATCACCTCCAGCACGGGCTTCAGCCTCGACACCTATATCGTGCTGGACGAAAAAGGCCAACCCATTGACGACCCCACCCGCCTCAACCATATTCGCGAGCAGCTGCAGGAAACCCTAAAGGACCCCAGCCGCTATCGGCACACCGTGCAGCGCCATCAGCCGCGCCGCTACCGGCATTTCGATGTGCCAACCAAAGTGGTGCTCAGCAATAACCTGCGTAACGACTTCACCGTCATCGACATTGAAGCCCTCGACCACCCCGGCCTGCTGGCCCACATTGGCTACATCTTCAGCGAGTTTAATCTACTGGTGCAAAACGCCCGCATCGCCACCCAAGGCGAGCGCGTGGAAGACAGCTTCTTTGTCACCGACAAAGACGGTAGCCCCTTGAATGACCCCGCCTTCTGCAAGGCATTACAGCAGCGTCTCGAACATGGCCTGGACGCCCTATCCGACAACGAACCCGACAGCTATACGATATGACCACCCTTTACGGCATCGCCAACTGCGACAAAATCCGCGCCGCCAAAAAATGGCTCGACGCACAGCAAATCGACTATCAATTCCACGATTACCGCAAACAAGGCCTGCCTGCTGATTTGTCAGACTGGCTAAACGAGCTGGGTTGGGAAACATTAATCAACCGCCGCAGCCGTAGCTGGCGCCAGCTGGATGAAAGGCAACGAGATATTGCAAATAACCAACAAGCCCTAGCGCTGTGCGAAGCCACCCCGACCTTATTGAAGCGGCCGATATTGGTGAAAAACGGCAGGGTATTGGTGGGTTTTGATGAAGCGGATTGGTTGAGGTAATTCAACGCATCTTGTCGCGGGGGGGGGGGGCGCCAAAAACAAAAAAAACCCAAAAATTAATGGGGG
>CAYVZZ010000044.1:1205-9589 GCA_964456185.1 uncultured Alcanivoracaceae bacterium | reverse complement strand
ACGCGTTTGGGTTGTGTTTTTTAACCGCATCTTGGGGGGGACTGGGTCCGCTCGAACTTATTAAACAGCCATTTTTTTTGGCGCGAACCCTGTCCGCGACCCACCAAGAAGACGCCACACCCACAGCCAGAAACGCCGCCCCATCCTGTAGGAGCGGACCCTGTCCGCGACCCGTCAAAACCCCAACAAAATCGCCACACCAGCCGTGACCACCCCAAGCAAAGCCACTCCAACCACCAACGCCAACAACTCCCGCAAACGGAAAGATTTCGCCACCATTGCCAAAGACGGCAGACTCACCGGCGGTAACGTAACCAACAAAGCAGCCGCAGGCCCCGTTGCCATGCCCAACGCCAAGGCTGCCTGCACGATAGGCACTTCGCCCGCCGTCGGGATGACAAATAAAGTACCGGCAATCGCCAAGCCGACAATCCACAATAATGTGTTATCAACCTCCAACCCCATGGACGGAAACAGCCAACCTCTGGCCGCGCCCAACAACAGCACAATCACCGCATATTCCGGCACCAAGCGCAGCGTCATGGCACCCAGAGTGCGCAACCAGCGCATTAACAAAGTGCCTTTCTGGGCAAGGGTTTCATCCGGCAATGGCACAGCCGTTTCCCGGCACGCCTCCTGACGGCTCAGACGCCGCACCACCCAGCCCAGGCCAAACACCATCACAATGCCCACGGCAACCCGTAGCCCGGCCCAATGCCAACCCAGCACAAAGCCCATAAACACCAGCGTAGCCGGGTTTAACATGGTGTTACCCAACCAATAGGCCACCGCTCCACCTGGCCCGGCATTGGCTTGACGCAAGCCGCGAATCACCGGCGCAGAACAACAGGTGCACATCATGCTGGGAATCGCCAAAATGCCACCGCGCACCACGCCACCATAGCCCGCATCGCCCAATAACCGCGACACCCAAGCGCGGGGAATCAACACCTGAACGGCAGAGCCCAAAAGCAGCCCAAGCACCAGCGCCTGCCAAATGGATGCGCCATAGCTCAGGGCATAGCCCCAGGCAGCCTGCCACGAAGGAGACGCCGTCATGCCGCCATCGGCGGTTAAAATCGAGCCGCCAATGGAATGGCTGGCCGCCGCATGCATGGCCTTACCGTAATAGGGAAACCACTTCACATAAAACAACCCCACCACCGCAATAACAATAAATGCGATGATGCCCCACAAGGCATATTGGGTAGAGTTATCTTGATGTTGTGTTGATGCAACGGGCTGTGACATGCGGCCTCCTCAGATAGAGCGCGCATTGTACACCCGAATTAGTGCTTTCTTAATCTGGCTCAGGCATAACGCGAGCCAAAAAGAATCACCGCCATACCCAGTAAACAAAGCGCAACACCTACGAAATCAGTCATGGTGGGACGAACGCCATCCACCAGCCACAGCCAGCACAGCGCCACGCTGACATAAATACCGCCATAAGCCGCATAAACCCGCCCCGCCGCCTGCGGGTGCAGCGTCAATAACCCGGCAAACGCCACCAAAAACAAGGCTCCCGGCACCAGCCACCAAGCACTAAAGCCCTGCTTCAACCAAAGGTAGGGAAAGTAACAACCGGCAATCTCCATCACCGCCGTTAGCACGAATAGCCCAAAGGCTTTAAGGATGTCCACAAATCCCCCCCGAAGGTAAATGAAACAAAGGCACAAATTTTGCCTGTTAATATTAGCCGATTAAACTGATTACTCTCCAATCAAACGAGTCCAGATATGACCGCCGACAACCTACTAGCTTGCGCACTAAAACAGATTGACCAGGCCAATTTGGCTGACCCTAACCAAGAAATGCTGGATGGCATACTCCAGCCCAAAGAATATGTGTACAGTGAGCGCATGACGTGCTGGTTATTCAAGCTGGAGCCGGCGCCATCAGAGATGATGCAGATTGCCTGTCGTGCGCAACATATTGAGCGCTGGACGATGCCGCGGAGTGACTATCCGGAAGGACGCAAGGCGTATTATCAATGGCGTATGGCGTGTAATGAAATGCACGCCTCGCGCGCGGCGGAGATTATGAAAGAGTGCGGTTATCCGGCAGAAGACTGTGCGCGCGTTAAAACGATAATTTCCAAGCGCAAGCTGCGGAACGATGCCGAAACCCAACTGCTGGAAGACGTGGCTTGTCTGGTTTTTCTGGAGCACTACCTTGCGGGATTTCATCAGCAGAAGGCCGATTATGATCAGGAACGTTGGTTACGCATTATGCGCCGCACTTGGGGAAAAATGTCTGGGAGGGGGCAAGAGGTTGCGTTGACGTTGGTTAAGCAATTGCCTGAAGCGCTGCAAAAGCTTTTGCGTTTGGCGTTGGGTTGAGTGTTTTGCCGCGGACAGGGTTCGCTCCTACGGGTTGAACCTTCGTCTGTTTCTTAGTGGCGGTAACGGCCCCAGAGTTTTTCGGTCACTAGCCAGATAACAACCAAACCCACCAGGCCGCTTATTGCCAAGGTGCTCGGGGCGCACCATGCCGGTATCCACTTTAACGCCATCAATGCAATGACCAACGAGATGAATGCAAACCAAGGGGCCGTGTAGTGGCAATGCACGCGGCCGCAATGTTTAGCATTACGCGCGCAGCCTATCGCCATAATGGCAAAGCAAGTGACCCACAATATTTCGGCTACCCTGTCAGGCAGGAAGATGGCACCCACGATGACCAAACTGGGCAGCCCCCACCATAAGAAACTGCTCAGTCGATTGGTCACCATGTCGGTTTGGCATTGGTCGGCCGATGATGTCATAAAATGAACTATTCCTTTTAACCCACCCAAGCGCGCGCATTGGCAAACAAGCGCAGCCAGGGGCCATCGGCGAAGCCGTTCCAAGCATCAGGATACCAGCTGTTTTGCACCACACGGATGACACGCTCGGGGTGCGGCATCATGATAGTGACGCGGCCATCGGCGCTACAGAAACCGGTTTGCCCGGCCGGGCTGCCGTTGGGGTTGGCAGGATATTGCTCGGTGGCCTGACCGCGGTTGTCCACATAGCGCAGCGCCACTTGGCTGGCACAAGCTTGCTGTTGGGCCACATCGGCAAAGACCGCGCGGCCTTCACCGTGGGCGACGGCGATGGGCAAGCGGGAGCCGGCCATGCCTTTGAGCATAATGGAGGCGGATTCTTGCACTTCCAGCAAGGCGGTGCGGGCTTCAAATTGCTCGCTTTCGTTGCGCAAGAAGCGTGGCCAATGGTCGGTGCCGGGAATCAGCTCTTTCAAGGCCGATAGCATTTGGCAGCCGTTACACACACCTAGTGCAAAAGTGGTTTCACGGGCAAAGAAATCGGCAAACATTTGCCGCAACTTATCATTGAACAGAATAGTTTTAGCCCAGCCGCCACCGGCGCCCAGCACGTCACCATAAGAGAAACCACCGCAAGCGACCAAGCCGGTGAAATCGGCCAAATCGGCACGGCCTTCCAGCAGGTCGCTCATGTGCACATCTTGAGCAGCGAAACCGACGCGGTCGAAAGCCGCAGCCATTTCCAAGTGGCCATTTACGCCCTGCTCGCGCAACACGGCCATACGGGGGCGCTTGCTGGCCGGCACTTTCAGGTAAGGCGCTGCCGGGTTGTCTTCTATGTCGAACGTCAGGGCGACATTCAGGCCCGGGTCGTCATCATCGGCAATGGTGTTAAATTCTTGTTGCGCACAGGCGGGATTGTCACGCAGGGCTTGCATGCGGTAGCTGGTTTCGGCCCAGGCTTGCTGCAACACAGCACGGGTTTGACGATAGCGAATCACGCCGCCCAAGCTAAAGGTGATGTTGCGATCAACGCAGGGGCTACCAATGTCGTGTACCAAGTGCCCCAGACCGGCTTCGGCGAAACGCTGGTTAACCGTCACCAGATTGTCTTCGGCCACTTGTAACACGGCGCCGAGTTCTTCGTTGAACAGGGCTTCCAGCACTTCCTGGCTGTCGCCTGCCAAGGTATCGAGGTGAATATCAAGCCCCAAACGGCCAGCAAAGCTCATTTCTGCTAGGGTGGTAAACAAGCCGCCATCGGAACGGTCGTGGTACGCCAGCAGCAATCCATCTTGCAAGAGTTGTTGCACCACCCCGAAGAAAGCACGCAGTTGAGCGGCATCATCCACGTCTGGTGCCTGCTCGCCTACCTGGTTATACACTTGCGCCAAGGCAGAGCCGCCCAGGCGGTTCTTGCCTGCGCCCAAGTCCACCAGCAGTAGACGCCCCAATTCCGACTGCAGTTGCGGGGTCACGCTGTGGCGCACATCGGTGACCGGGGCAAAGGCTGAAATCACCAATGACAAGGGGGCAGTGACGGATTTTTCGATGCCGTTTTCACGCCATTGGGTGCGCATGGAAAGGGAATCTTTACCCACCGGAATGGCCAGTCCCAACGCGGGGCACAGTTCCATACCAACCGCTTTGACGGTATCAAACAAGGCTTGGTCTTCACCGGGTTGACCGGCTGCCGCCATCCAGTTGGCCGACAGGCGCACTTGGCGAATGTCGGCAATGGGGGCACTGCAAATATTGGTCAGTGCCTCACCGATGGCCATACGACCGGAAGCGGCGGCATCGACCAAAGCCACGGGTGCCCGTTCACCCATGGCCATGGCTTCCCCACAATAATCTTGGTGACCGGATAACGTTACTGCCGCATCGGCTACCGGCACCTGCCAGGGGCCGACCATTTGGTCGCGGTGCACCAAGCCGGTTACCGAACGGTCGCCGATGGTAATCAGGAAACTTTTCGAGGCGACCGCAGGCAGACGCAATACGCGGCCGACCGCATCAGTGAGCTCAATGCCGCTAAGGTCAACTGGCTGGCGTTGGTAATCGCTGTAATCGAATTCGCGTTGCATTTTCGGCGGTTTGCCAAACAGCACCGACATGGGCAGATCCACCGGATCGTCTTTTAGCAAGCTGTCATCCAGTAGCAAATGCTCTTCTTCGGTGGCCTCACCCAGCACGGCGAAAGGCGCGCGTTCACGCTGACAAATGGCTTCGAAACGGGGCAAATCATCGCCGGATACCGCCAACACATAACGCTCTTGCGCTTCGTTACACCAGATTTCCACTGGGCTCATACCGGGTTCATCGCAAGGCACTTCACGCAGTGACAACTTGGCACCACGGTCATGGTCGTGCACCAATTCCGGCAAGGCGTTGGACAAGCCGCCCGCGCCCACATCGTGAATGGAAATAATCGGGTTGGCGTCGCCCTGCTCCCAGCAACGGTCGATGACTTCCTGACAACGGCGCTCCATTTCCGGGTTGTCGCGTTGCACCGAGGCGAAATCCAACGCTGCATCACTCTGCCCGCTTTCCATGCTGGAAGCGGCACCGCCACCCAATCCAATCAACATGGCAGGGCCGCCCAGCACAATTACCTTGGCACCGGCAGGAATGGCATTTTTCTCTACATGATTGGGGCGAATGTTGCCCATGCCACCGGCAATCATAATCGGCTTGTGGTAGCCGCGAATATCACGACCGGCGACGCCATTGGCTTCAATTTCCAAGGTGCGGAAATAGCCGCACAAATTGGGACGACCAAATTCGTTGTTGAAGGCAGCCGCCCCGATAGGCCCTTCCAGCATAATGCTCAAGGGGCTGGCAATATGCGCCGGTTTGCCGTAGTTGATTTCCCACGGCTGTTCGAAATCGGGAATATGCAGGCCGGATACCGAAAAACCGCAAAGCCCGGCTTTGGGCTTGCCACCACGACCGGTGGCGCCTTCGTCACGAATCTCGCCGCCATTACCGGTACTGGCACCGGGATGCGGGGCAATGGCGGTGGGATGGTTGTGGGTTTCCACCTTCATCAAAATATGGGCGGGCTCGGTGGTGTAGCCGTATTGGTGTGCGCCATCGGGATAAAAACGCGCGGCTTCGTAGCCTTCGATAACCGCCGAGTTGTCGCTGTAAGCCGACAAGACGCCGGTCGGGTGCGCTTTGTGGGTGTTGCGAATCATGCCGAACAGACTGCGCTCTTGCGGCTTGCCGTCAATGAGCCAGTCGGCGTTGAAAATCTTGTGGCGGCAGTGCTCGGAGTTGGCCTGGGCGAACATCATCAACTCGGTGTCGCTGGGGTTACGCTTTAGCTGGGTAAATTGTTCCACCAAATAATCGATTTCATCGGCTGATAAAGCCAAGCCGAGGCTGGTGTTGGCGTTAACCAAGGCGTCCCGACCGTCTTCCAAGAGAGGCACCCGCTGCAAGGCACGCGGTGACTGCTGGGAAAACAAGGCATCGGCTTCTTGTTCGGACGATACGACAGTTTGCGTCATGCGGTCATGAATGGCTTCCATTACCGCCTGGCGAGCCGCCTCATCCGGCTCGCTTTGAAATTTCACCTGATACACCACACCACGCTCTACCCGTTTGAGCTGATTTAATCCGGCGTGATGACAAATGTCGGTGGCCTTAGTTGACCAAGCCGACAAGGTGCCAAATCGGGGCAGCACCAAAAACTGTTCACTCATCGCTTCAGGGGCGTCGCCTACATCGGGCAATAGCGACTGCAAACGCTCGCGCATTGCCGCATCCGGCTTTTGGCTAAAGTCGGCAAAATACACGTAATGGGCGGTAATAGCCGCTAACTGGGGTAAATCGGCCAACAACTTCTGTTGACGAAAAGCAGATAATGCGACACCGGCATGAAGAATCAGCATGAGGTTATCCCGACAGGTTGGCAGGGCTGGTCATGATACGGGATTTTGGCATTTTTGACAGCTACTGACGGTCATTTCAGCCAGAAAATTGACGTAAAATGCCGTCTATTGTTGGACAAAGAGCGCTCAATATCTGCACAAGCTTTGCTAAAGTGCGCACAAATTATGTGACCTGCATCTCATTTGTGCGCATTTTTAGCCACATCCATGCGGCAGGCACCAGGCAACCAAGGGCAGGATGATGCACGTCATTCGATATCTGACACAGACAAGTAAAGCGCGCGCACCTTTGTGGTGTCGTTTCGCTGGGCTATGGGTGTTGCCTTTGTTATGCATTGTATTGGTTGCCACGACCTTTTTGCAGGGCGACAAGTCTGGCCTGCAAAGCATCCTGGATCGCGGTCAACTGGTCGTTGTGACGCGCACCGACCCAGTCGCCTATTATCAAGATCACCTCGGCGACACTGGCTTTGAATACGAACTGGCTCAGCGTTTTGCCCAATCTCTGGGCGTAGAGCTGAAAATCATCAAAGCGACCAACCTGGCCGATATTTACCAACTGCTGAACGAGGGTAAAGCGGACCTTGCCGCAGCAGGGCTCACCGCCAACACCTATCATTCGCAGCAGATCGTCTTTAGCCAAGGCTATTTAGCCACCGGCAACCGCTTTGTCTACCGCAAGGGGGAGCCAGCCCCCTCCTCTCTGGACGATCTCAACGGGCATTCTGTCGCGGTGCTTGCTAACAGTAGTGCGGCTCACCACCTAAACGCGCTGGTAGATGGCGGCTTAAACATCCACATTAAGCCCATCAACGCCGCCGACACGGCCAATGTATTGGCTAGCGTCGACAACGGCCAAGCCGATTATGCTCTGGTTAACCAGCAGGCTTTCACCCTGCAGCACATGCTATTCCCTGAATTATCCGCTGCTTTTGCAACGTCGAAACCACAGCACTTTGCTTGGGCAATCAACAAGTCGACCGATCCCAGCCTGTTTACGGCCGTTAATCGTTTCCTGACCCACGCCCAGCAAAACGGCACCATCAAAACCTTGGCCGCCCAGTTTTACGGCGACCATAACCCATTCAACCTTTATGCCGCCCGAGTCTTCATTCGTCATTTGAATAATCGTCTGCCGAAGTATTCTGCTACTTTCTATGCGGCCGGTCAGAAAAATCAGTTTGATTGGCGTTTACTGGCAGCCATGAGCTATCAGGAATCCCATTGGGATCCGGATGCCGTGTCACCTACTGGCGTTGAAGGTTTGATGATGCTCACGCAGACCACCGCCACATCACTTGGGGTTAATCGCAATAACCCGCAGCAAAGCATTAAAGGCGGTGCGCGTTACTTGCGTTATCTGATGAATAGTTTGCCGGCCGACATCGAACAGCCCGACCGCCTATGGATGGCCATTGCCGCCTACAACATTGGCCCCGGCCATTTGGAAGATGCGCGCGTGCTGACAGAATCCCAAGGCGGTGACCCGGATGACTGGTCGGACGTAGAGCAACGTTTGCCTTTATTGGGTGTACCGGAATACGGCAACTTCCTACGCTATGGAATGGCCGACGGCAAGCAAGCCGTGCGCTATGTCGACCACATTCGCCACTATTACAACCTGCTGGTTTGGGCAGAAAACGCCTTTGGCGAACAGGGCACTATGCTGGCCATGGTGCAATAAGCGGCTGCCGGATTGCCGTTACAAGGCGTTAAGC
>CAYVZZ010000044.1:0-1195 GCA_964456185.1 uncultured Alcanivoracaceae bacterium | reverse complement strand
ATCACCTCTTTGCGCCACCCTGCCATGGGGGCGGGCAATTCGTCCGGCTGCCGAATCAAATTTTCCAACCAACGGCGGCGCGCCAGCACTTCTTTCACCACCCCCATTTCATCAGCCACCTGACCCACCACCTTTTTCAAGCGCTTTAGCGTTTGTTTTTGCTTGTCATCCAGCGGCGCAGGCAAGGCGGTAGGGATATTATCGGGATCAATCTGTTGCATCAGCTGTAACAGCCGATCCCCCTGATGCTTAAGCAGGCCGCGTGGTAGATCCATAGACTGCAATTGTCGCCGACTGGTCGGCGCTTGGCGCGCCAGCTTTAGCAGGTCGCCATTTTTCGCCACAAATGAACGCGGCAAATCCCGCTGACGGGCTTGTGCTTCACGCCATGCCGCCAAGGCTTGCAAGCGCCCTCTTTCGACACCATTCAAGCTGCCCGCCCCTTTCACCTTTCGCCACTGGCCATCGTCGGGCAAGGTTTCAACCACCTGATTTAGCTGACGCTGGTTTTCTTCTTGCCACCAATCCAAGCGCCCCAATGTTTGTAAGCGCTCACGCAGTGCGTCGCGAATGGCCGGCAAATAGAGCACATCGTCCGCGGCGTACTCCAGCTGTATAGGCGATAACGGCCGCTTCAGCCAGTTACTGCGCGTGGCGCTTTTGGGCAAATCCACTTCGCATATTTCGGCGACTAACTTCTGATAACTTAATTGCAGCGGAAAACCGGCCAAGGCCGCGCCCAGCTGGGTATCTTCCATCTGGACCGGCGGTCGGCTAGTGGCATGAGAGAGCACATCAATGTCTTCAGAACAGGCATGCATCACCAAGGTGCGCTCCGCCAGCATATCGCCCAGCTTGGCCGTGTTCACCAATTGCGTGGCATCCATCAACACCGTCTGACCGGCCGCTCGCACTTGCACCAGCGCCAGCTGGGCATAAAAAGTGCGCTCACGCATAAACTCGGTATCCAAGTACCAAACAGACTCATTCAACAGGCTGTCAGGTAGATCGCTCAGGTGATCAATCCATACATATTCACTTGTCATGGGCGCATTATGCGTAAACCACTGCCAATTGAAAGGCTCGCTCAACTTCTGTCCCCAAGCCGTATTTGGTATCCTTTGCGCCTCAACCATCACCCATAGGCAGCAACATGACTTACAAACTGGTTTTGGTCCGTCACGGCCAGAGCAAA
>CAYVZZ010000043.1:7733-18599 GCA_964456185.1 uncultured Alcanivoracaceae bacterium | reverse complement strand
AGCAGTATCGACTTTGCCTGGGTTGTTGGATGACTATCCGCATATTGCAGCTTGGCTTAAGCAGGTGCATGAGCGGCCAGCTAATAAGCAGGCGTTGGAGAAAGGTGGGGAATACAGTTTCATATAAAGAAACAAGCCCGCTCCTTTTGAGAGCGGGCTTGTTGTATCAGCCTGACCTTTTTAAGGTCAGATGACGCTTAGCGCTTACTGGATAGTACCACCACCGTTCTTGCTGGTGGAGCTGCTAGCAACAGTCAATACGCTATCCGGGTCGTTGACTTGGATATCGTAGGTGTCACCAGATGCTACTGCATGTACGTATTCCAGAGTAAAGCTACCGTCAGTGTTGATGCTGACAGTGTAGTTAGATTGCGCAATAGTGCTACCGTTATAGGTGAACACAATCTTGCTTTCCAGCTGGCTGGCTGTAACACTGCTCTGTACTTCGATACCTTGCGGTGCGAAGTCGACATTAGCAACCAGTTTGGAATCACCCGCAACACTATTGGTGGTTACCAGCAGACCTGTCAGGACAGGCGGCAAGTTGGCAACGGCCAAGAACTGAGGCGCGTTGAAGTCACCCGCGTAGTCGCTCCAAGTGTTGTAGTTATTAGGTTGCTCCAAACCACCATGAGCATCTTCGACAGTGTCGAAGCCAAGTACAGCACGGTATACCGGTGTAGAAGTAGTACCCACGTTGATGAAGTCGTCTTGGTCAAGCGGCACGGTTGCACCTGCGCCTGCTGCAACGTCTAGTGTCAACGTGTAGTTGTTTGCCGAGTCAGCAATACCTGCTTCGGTGTTGCTGGCAACAACAGTACCAGTTGGCCCGTATAGCTCCAGTTGTCCCACATCCACATAGGTTTTCTCATTGAAGCGAACGGTCAACTTCAGGTTATTGTATGTTGCACTAGTAACGAACGGAGGCAACTTGTCTTCGATAATAACCTGAGCGTCGCTACCGGCTGCATTACCGGCTGTATCTGTTACAGCGGCAGTGAAGTCGATGCGTGCGCCTTGATCGGCTGCTAGATCCAGCACACTGTCGACATCAAAGGCAACAACATCTGCTGGCTGACCGCTAAAGTCCGTTGTGTCGTTTAGCACAGAGAACTGCCCCAGAGAGGCATTTGTGCCAGTGTAACCAACGTTACCATTAACGGTTGCTAGCTGCTCAGAGAAAGCCACACCAATGCGTGCGCCTTTGTTAAGGCCGGCGTAGTCGTCAGCATCGTAGATTTCATCTTTATTGAATGCAGACAATACGCTGTTATTGATAGCGTCTTGGGTGACATCGTTGGCAAAGCCATCAGTCAGGTTACCCAATACTGAATCAGTGGTACCAACTTGTACATTGGCATTGCTGCCAGACAGAAGGTAAGGCGTTACGTCAAAGATAGGCAGAGCGGGGATCAAACCACCATCTTGACCAACCAATTCAGCACCACCACCGTAAGTCAGCGCGGTACCGCCCTGAGTGTCGTCACCAACGCCATAAGCAGGCTGCAGTACGGTAGTTGGCTCAACGTTATCCGTCAGAGACAAAGTAGCCCAAGCACCGCCAATGCCCAAGGCATCGGTACCACGTGCTTTTAGAGTCCAGCCGGGCTGAACGCCAGTAACAACAACATCGGCTGTATCGCCTTGGGCAAGCGAGAAGATACCCGGGCTCGATACACCATCTACCATGATATTAACGCCAAATGCATTAGTTTGATCAACACCATTTTGGTCGAACAAGCGAACTTCATAGCCGCCAGTCTTAGACGCATCAAAAGTGGCATGAGCGACATTGGTTACAACGGTACTAAGAGAGTTCCATGCTCCGTTCAGGTCACCGTCCAACTGGTCGGCAAGCGCTTGCAAACGTGCAGCAGCCTGACCGTCCTGGTGGTTCAACTGTTGAATAGCATTCGCTGAACCATTTACAACGTCTACCAAGGCGTCGTTAGCATTGGCCAATTGCGGGAACTGATCTGTCAAGGGAGCATGGTTAACGCGCTGCAGGTTGATTACCTCACCGGCAGTTTCCACGTTACCGGTAACGCCTAAGTAGATCTTCTCGTAAACGCCGGTAATACCATCATAAGTGATACCCACAGAACCAACGTTACCATCGCTTAAGCGGTTGCCAGCCAAATCCTGAATTTCTTCATACGGGAAGGCAACAGTGATATCGGCACCTTGCTGTAACGGCTGATCCAGCTTGATGGTTAGCGTGCGACCATCGTTCGCCAAAGTGGCGCTAGTGACGTTCAAGTAGGCTTCAGGTGTACTACCCAACTGGCTTGTTACCGTCAGGTCACCAGCATCAATTTCATCAGTCACTTGCTCGGAGAATACCACCACGAGTGTATTCGGGTTGGTTGCGTCACGGTTAAGAATACCTTTGGTGCCACCGTCCTGTACGTCAACGACTTTAGCAACCACTGGTGCAACAGTGTCTTGCAGCGCGACAGGCTGAACGTAGACGTCACCCATTTGAGTCACGATATCTTCGTCTTCTGTGTCGTAAAGTGCGTTAGGATCAGACCAGTTACCTTCAACGCGCAAACGGTAGGTGCTGTCTTCTGGCAGGTTTTCGAAAGTGAATTCACCAGCGGCGTTGGTTGTGGCGATGTATTCTGCTGTGGCGTAAGAGGTACCGACATCGTTGTCGTCGATCTCTTGGCCAGTTTGATTGCCATTAGCGCCATTTTGACCGGCACGGATGTTTGAACCTACGCTAACCAGATCCAATGCAACACGAGTGTTGGCAATAGGCTCTTGGGTCAACTGGTTACGCAACACACCGGTGAAGCTGGCACCAATAGCGGGAAGAACGGCAGTCCCTGCCTGCTCAGTCCAACCTTGGATAGCTTGAATGCTGGAACCGGCGGCACCACCAACATTACCTTTATAGATAATGTAAGCGTCGGGGGACACGGTGACTGTGCCCGCTAGGTAACCGGCAGGCGGCGCTACGCGGACTTGCAGGTGAGAGTTTGGACCAACTTTGACACCGCTCAATGCATAGCTACCAGAGGCATCGGTAGTAACGGTTTGGCCAGCCGCTGATACAGTTGCGCCAGCAATGGCATGACCGTTAGTGTCTTGAACCTGACCGTAAATAGTACCGGTTGCGGCTTGTAGGCTGCCAGCCACGTTAGTGGTGTCGGCAGTGTAGGCAGTGCTGGTGCTGCTGTCACCTTCGGCCAGGTTACAGCCTGACAGCATCATGGTACCGGAAACCAGCGCAATGGCGGCTGCCAAGCTAGTCTTCCTGAACTTCGCGTGTTTCATTGTTCCTTCTCCTTAAGGAATGAGTAAACTAACGTACGTGTTAAACGACCAACTTCACGCCAGCTCTTCAACCCGAAAAGTTGAATCGGCAGGTCGTTAACAGCAAACGCACGCGTTCCCTGTTTACTCTTCGGCTTCCTGCCTGAGCTATCTTGACTAATCCTTTGTCAGCTCTGTATCTGATCAGCGAAATGCCTTCCGCTAAACCGAGGCAACCCAAGTGAATTTCCCCAGATGGATCAGCCAGCCGTGAAGCTGGACGGCGATACGTTATTATAAATTACACCTTTTTTCAAACCCAATTTTATTTTGTCAATACAACATATTAGAGATGGCGGTTAGAGTCACCTTTTAGATGTAAGCCATTCGCCAATGCCACCTTTTTAATCGGTATAACCAGACTGCATCCCATTTTCTTCCAACCACCTTTCCAACGGCTTCAGCCCACGATTTCGCTGTGTGGTAATGGCATAAAACTGTTCTCTCAGTCGTTCCGATTGCCCCACAATCACCAGCTCGCCACTTTCCAGCTCATCTTGCACGACCACTTCGGGCAACACGGTTAGCCAGCCCGAATCGCGCGCCACCAAGCGCAGCATGGTCATGTCGTCGATTTCAGCACGTAATTGCGGGGTGACGCCCGCATTGGCGCAGAGGGCGTCAAATTCGGCGCGCAGGGTGTGGCGTGCGCCGGGCAAGGCAATTGGCTCGCGGTGCAAGTCGTCGGGAATACGCAGTTTTTTGCCGCGCCATTTATTGGCAGGACCCACTAGGGAAATCGCCTGACTCCCCAAAAACTGGGAATGCAGTGGGCGTTCGGGGGTAGAAGGCACCGGGGAATTGGCCAGCACCACGTCCAGCTTGTGTTGTAATAGCCGCTCGACTAGCCAATCCAACTGGCCGGATTCGACGGTGAGGATGACGCTGTCGTCGGCCATTAGCGGGCGGTAGAGGTTTTCTTGATAGTTACGCGACATGGTGGCGACACCGCCAATACGCACGCGCACCATGCCTTGGTAGTGGCCGTCTAGCCAGCCGAGCATCTCTTCGCCTAAACCAAAGATATTCTCGGCGTAATCAAACACGCGTTGCCCGGTAGCGGTGAGCAACAGTTGTTTGCCGCGTCGCTCAAATAGGGTTTCACCAAGGCGCTCTTCCAAGGTGCGGATTTGCGTAGAAAGGGTGGATTGCGACACATGCAGTTGTTCGGCTGCGCGGGTGAGGTGCGCCTCGCGCGCGACATTCCAAAAGGCGAATAAATGACGAAAGTTGAGCTGTTTAATGTCCATCGTTCGATTTTATCAAACATTACGGACATATAAATGTATTTTACGTAATAATGATTTGTCGCCATCATGACGCCGTCTACTAGTGGAGTTCGCCATGCTGCTACTGCTTGATTATGTCACCGCCCTCTTACCCGCTCTACTAATGGTATTGGCGGCCAGCATGATCAAGATGCAGCCCAACCAACTGGCTTTTCTGTGGTCCAGCTTCCTTCATTTGGCCGTTATTGCTCTGCTTTGCTCCATTGCCGCACTGGGTTTCCAGCTGGCCGTACAGGCTCAACACCTGGCCTGGAAATTGCCGCTGGATATTTTGTTGCTCCCCAATCTCTTTGGTGCCTGGGTAAGCGTATTGGTGCAGTTTCTGGGCTGTGTGATTGGCTTCTATTCCATGCGCCATCTGCGCGGCGAACCCAACCAACCCGTCTACATTGCCGCATTGGCCTCGGTGCTGGCGGCTGTGCATTTCTTGTTGCTGGCCAACCATTGGCTGGTGCTCATTGCCGCTTGGGCGGCCATCGGCATGGCCATGCACAAGCTGCTTGTCTTTTACCCGAAGCGCCCTTTTGCCCAGCTGGCTGCGCACAAGAAACGTGTGGCCGACCGCGCTGCCGACTTGTTGCTATTGGCGGCGGCTGGCTGTGCCTGGTGGGTCGTCGGCAGCGGCTCGCTGGCGGTTTTGTTTGCCCGCATCGAGGCCGGACAAAGTTCTTGGTTGTTATCGCTCAGTGGCGTGCTGCTGACACTGGCGGTCATCCTGCGCACCGCCCTACTGCCGGTACACGGCTGGATCATTCAGGTGATGGAAGCACCGACGCCGGTATCCGCCCTTTTGCACGCAGGCGTGGTGAATTTGGGTGGTTACATTTTAGTATTTTTTGCTCCTCTACTGGGGATATCAGATATATCGCGTTGGCTGTTAATTGGGGTTGGTCTGGCCAGTGCTGTTTTGGGCGGCACGGTAATGCTGACGCGCATTAGTATCAAAGTGCATCTGGCCTGGTCGACGCTAGCGCAAATGGGGTTCATGTTGCTGGAATGCGGGCTGGGGCTGTACGCCTTTGCCGCGCTGCATTTATTAGGACACTCCTTATATAAGGCCCATTCCTTTTTATCGGCCTCATCTGTTGTCAAAACCACTCGGCGGCAACGCCTCTATGGTCATGGCCGCAACAGTGCCTGGATCTTTTTAATCGCGCCTTTCATTACCTTGGGGCTGGTCGTTGCTGGCACCCAATGGCTTGCACCCAACCCTTGGCCACTCTGGTGGATTGGCGTGTTAGCGCTGGCTTGGGCACCTCTATTATGGACGCCCGCACGTCATGGCCTGCAGCGCCTCTTAATCGGCATGGTAATGGCGGCTGTTTTCACCTTAGCCGCCACGCTGGTTGAGTATTTACCCTTGGGGGCGAGCTTATCACCCTTCAACTTGGGCGGCTGGTTGGCGCTTGGCGGCATGCTCTTTATGTACCTGGGCTTCGTGGGCTGGCAGCTATTCCCGCGCCAACTGATCGGTATGCGCCATTGGATATATGCCGGTTTTTATCTGGACGAGATTTACACCCTGATCGCCCTGCGACTTTGGCCGAATCGCTGGGCCGACCACCAGCAGGCGGCAGCACCTCTTGTCGCCACCGATGCCCCGGCCAATGAAGCGAGTGCCAACGCATGACAACCCCCCGCCCCTTGTCCGCAACCACCATCAACGCCGCACTGCGCACCATCACGCCGAGTTGGCCGCTAGACCAGGCGGTTGCTGTGAATCCGCATTGGCGGCGTATCGAACAGCCAGTAGAAGACGTCGCCGCGCGCCTTGGATTATTAGGTGGCTTTCACGTTTTCCCGGCCCACGATGACATCGCCTCATGTTGGCAGTCAGGGCGCATTACCAAGGCAGACTTACAGCAAGCTTTGGATAACAGCCCCTATCACCACACAATTTCCGATTGTATTAAAGCACTGCATACCGACGACCGCCCGATTATGCCGTTGGTGGTGGATCTGCTATCGGACACATTAAAAGATGGCCACCACCTGCCCTGGCGAGACGCCATCACCTTTCAACTGGGGCAAATTTGTGGTGCCTATTTCGATAAAGACCAGGGCCACTGGCTGCCGCAGGCGCATCACGGCCTTTATGCCTTTTGGTATGCCACCCTCTGGCACGACCGTGGCAGTGGCACGGTAATGGGGCTACGCCATCTTCACCGCCAGTTGAAAAATGTGCCCACTAACGCCGATGACGCCATTCAATGGGCGGCAACACAGCTTGGCGATTTAGGCGATAACTGGCAGGCCTATTTGGAAGCCCTGCTACTCACCGTAAACGGCTGGGCCTCTTGGTGTACCTGGCTAGATGACCAAACACAAGACGCGGCGACAAGCCAACATCTATACGACTTACTGGCGATGCGGCTGGTGTGGGAGGCGTTACTCTTGGCCTGCCACCCAGAGCAGCAAAGCGGCACCCTATCTCAACTGCACCTCGGCTGGCAGCAGCTGCCCGACCGTCTCGCCGACGCCAAGCACAGCATCGCTTTTGACGCCATCTGGCAAACCGCACTGGAAATCGGCTTTCAGCGCCAATTGGCTACCAAACTAAATGCTACCGACGGCAAAGCGACACCGGCGCCCGCCGCGCAAGATGTGCAGATGATTTTCTGCATTGACACCCGTTCAGAGATTATCCGCCGCGCGCTAGAAACGGTTGACCCCCGCATTAAAACCGGGGGCACCGCCGGTAACTTCAGCCTGCCCATGAGCTATCGCCCTTGGCAAACCGCAATCAAGCGCCCGCAACTGCCCGGCTTGGCCAAGCCTTCTATAGAAGCTACCGATATTCACGACAAGCGTGCTGCCAAAGATAATCGCCGCCGTCGTCTGGCCAGCCGCCAGCAATGGCAAACCACCGTCGATTGGCCAAACGCCACCTTCTCTTTTGTCGAAGCAGTGGGCTTTGGTTATTTGCCGCGTTTGTGGCGATGGCTTCTCCCCTCTCGTCGGGCGCGGCGGAACGCTGACCATGCCGGTGTTGGCCGCCAGCGGCATCGATTGCGCCCGCAGCTAGTGGGGCTATCTTTAGCCGACAAAACGGCCTTGGCACACAATGCACTAGAGGTCATGGGACTAAACCACTCGGCCGCCCCTTTGGTGATTCTCTGCGGGCATGCCAGCCAAACCACCAACAACGCCCACGCCTCGACTTTGGATTGTGGTGCTTGTGGCGGCCAATCCGGCGAGGCCAATGTGCGCGCCCTTGCGGCATTACTCAATGACGACGAAGTGCGTCAGGCACTGGCAGCAGACGGGCTGGACATTACTGCCAGCACCTTCCTGCCTGCCCTGCACAACACGACCACCGATGAAATCACCGGCTTCGATGTCGACAGACTGCCCGACACGCAGCAAGCGCACTGGCAACAACTGCAAACCACCCTCAAGGCCGCCGGTGACCGTGCGCGCCGCGAACGCGCCCCCACCTTGTGGATGGACAACCGCGGTGACGCCGACATCCTGCTACGGCAATTTCGCCGGCGCGCTAACAACGGCGCCGAAACCCGCCCCGAATGGGGACTAACCGGCAATGCCGGTTTCATCATCGGCCCACGTTCACTGACGCAACAACAGCCATTTTCCCGCTGTTACCTGCACGATTACGACGCCAGCACCGACAACGACTTCACCCTGCTAGACCGTTTAATGACCGGCCCCCTACTCGTCACCCACTGGCTCAACTGGCAATATCACGCCTCCACCAGCGACCCGCAGCACTATGGTGCCGGTAACAAGGTGCTGCACAATGTGGTGGGTGGCCGCATTGGTGTTTTCGAAGGCAACGGCGGCGATTTACGCATCGGCCTACCCAAACAATCTCTCTTTGATGAACAAGGCTGGCGACACGAACCCTTGCGGCAAACCACCGTCATCGCCGCGCCGCGCCGCGCCATCGAGGCCTGTATTGCCCGCCATGACGTTTTGCAACAGCTCTTCAATAACAGCTGGATGACCCTATGGCAGTATGAAAACGGTCAGCTTTGGCGTTACCAGCAAGGTGAGTGGAACTCCGTGTAATCCGGACAAAGCAAAAGCGTGTGCTGCCGGCACGCAGAAAGAAACGTTATTCGGCTCAGAGTGTGAGCCGAATAGAAGTGCTAATCGGCTCAATCAGCCCTATTCTTAAGGAAGGCCGGAATAAGACTGTAATGCGTCATCCTTGCGCGTAGCGCGAGGATCCAGTGTCTTTCGAGTTCAATGAGTGACGCTATAAGGCGCTGGATTCCCACTTAGCGGGAATGACGGATGGGGGCTCATTCGGCCCCTCCTTAGTATGCCCCTACGGGTAAGCGAGTCATCGGTGTATCATGGCGCGAATGAAATTCGACACCATTCTTTTCGACCTAGACGGCACTCTTGCCAACACCATCCCCGACCTGGCGGCTGCCACCAACGCCATGCTAACCGACATGGGGCGCGATACGTTGAGTGAGGCCACGGTGGCCACTTATGTGGGCAATGGCGTGCATGCCATGATTGCCCGCGCCCTACAACAGCCGGACGAGGCCACCCTGACGCAAGGCATGGCGCATTTTGCCAAACATTACAAAGCGCTTAATGGCACGAAAAGCCGACTCTATGATGGCGTCTTGGGCGGCCTCGAGATGTTTCGGAACGCTGGTGCCAAATTAGGAGTGGTGACGAACAAGGACAAAGTTTATACTATGCCGTTGCTGCGCAAGCTGCAGCTAGACGATTATTTCGGCGTAGTGGTAAGCGGCGACACCTGCAGCAAGCGCAAACCCGACCCCGAACCAATTTATTTTGCCCTGCAACAATTGGGCAGTAGCGCCAGCAAGGCGCTCTTTGTAGGTGATTCGGTTACCGATGCCAAGGCCGCGCAAAATGCCGGCATTCCCGGGCTCATATTGCCCTATGGCTACCACGGCACCACCCCTTTGAGCGACATACCCGCCACGGCTGTGGTGGACTCCTTACCGGCTGCATTTAACTGGGCACAACGACAAACATGACCGCCATACATAGCAAGTCCTCATCCCTGATTATCAAAGCCGGTAGTTGGGCGCGCGAACATATCCTTAAAAACGACCTCAACGCAGCCGATGTCGGCATCCTGCCGGGCGGCGCTGGCGGCCCCAAAGGCGTGGGCATTTTGGGGCTGGATCGTGCGATTTTCGGCGACTTCTTGCCGCAAGCCAAACGACGTCGCACGCTGGTAGGCTCGTCGGTCGGATGTTGGCGCTTTGCAGCCGTGGCCTCCGGTACAAATGCCGCAGAAAGTGTTAGTCACTTGGAACGCTTGGCGCATCTGTACACCGAACAACGTTTTCCCAAAGGCATCAAACGTGATGGCATCAGCGCCCAGTGCCGCAAGATGCTACACGATGTGCTCGACGGCAATGAAGGCAACATTCTTAGCAACAGTGATTGGCGTCTGGTTGCCGCCACCGACCGCAGTCGCGGCCTACTGGCCAGCGAAAACCCCTTGTCGTTAATCCTGGGTATTATCGGCTTTGCCTTTACCAATCTGGTATCACGCAAGGCCACCGGTCGTTTTGCCGACCGCGTCCTCGCTGCGGTGGGCACAGAGGCCTTGCCAATTGGTCATGACGGGCTTTTTCCCATCAAGCAATCCTCTATCACTGCCGACAACCTGCATGACTTTCTCATGGCCAGCGCGTCGATTCCGTTGGTACTGGAAGGGGTGAGCAAAATTGCTGATGCGCCTGATGGCATTTACCGGGATGGTGGCCTGCTGGACTACCACTTGGACTTGGCTTGGCAAGATGAAGGCATTGTGCTCTATCCCCACTTCACCGACCGCATCATTCCCGGCTGGTTCGACAAGCTGCTGAAATGGCGTAACGGTGACGCTCAACGCCAATCACACACCCTGCTGATTGCGCCCTCGGAGGAGTATTTGCAAAGCCTGCCCAATGGCAAACTGCCGAACCGCGCAGATTTCAAAACCTACGCCGGCAACGACGAAGCCCGCATCAGCTATTGGAACAAGGCCATCGCCGAAAGCGAACGCTTGGGCGACGAATTTCGCGAATTGTTGGCCACCGGCCGCATTGGCGAGCGCTTGCAACCCATCTAAGGAGCGCTGGTTAACCCTGCTGTTTCGCCAGTGCCCGCAGCACAATGCCGCACTGGTTATCGCCATAGGCACGAATATCGGCGGCCGCCTGTTCCACTCGCCGTCCCATGACGTTTTCCATCAACTGCTGGAAACTCTTCAGCGATTCGTCAAACTCGGTGGTTTCTTCCTGCAAAGCCATGT
>CAYVZZ010000043.1:0-7723 GCA_964456185.1 uncultured Alcanivoracaceae bacterium | reverse complement strand
GCCATGTAAGAAAACCGCTGCAATAGCGGCAGTAAATCCATAATATCCTCGCTCAGATAACGGTTGCCCGCAAAGCGCTCTACTGCCTTGTAAACCAAATCGAAAGCCAGCTTGTGGGCGCTGGCAATATCATCCTGCTGATAAAATTGCTGCAACCTTGGCAGCATGGCCACCAAATCTTCAATTTGACCCGGCTGCCAATTTTTTGCCGCCCTGCCTGCCAATTGCGATAACAGTAGGAACAAGAAGTCGTAGAGATCAGTCACATCATCCTGCGTGATACGACGCACACTGGCACCACGGCGGGGTTTCCACTCGATTAAGTGGCGCTGCTCCAGCAAATGAAACGCCTCGCGAAGCGAGTTAGTGCTCACCGATAATGTTTTCGCCCAGTCACTTTCCGGCAACCGATCACCCGGCTGCAACTCTCCCTGAATGATCAACTTACCCAAATGCGCGGCGATTTGTTCGCTGAGATTGACGGTTTGCAATGGCATTTCCGCCTCCTTGTTTCACTTTTATGTCCGACATCTTACTTGAATTGTTTTACAACTCAAGAATTCATGTTTATAGTTATTTCGACATTAATCAATGTAACAGTGACTTTTAACGGAGGTCGCCATGATAGACAAAGTCGATCCACAATTAATGCTCAAGCTGAAAAAGTGGGCTTACCCTTTGTTTTGGGCCACCATGCTACCCCTCTGGTACCTGGCCGGCACCCTGGGAGAAAACGGCAGCCAAAATGCCTGGGCTTGGTTTCTCTATTTCTTTATCTTCGGTGCTATTCCTTTGGCCGACTTCCTGATTGGACAAGACCCGTCCAACCCGGACGAAGAGACTCAAGTGCCCGCCATGAGCGAGGAAATCTTATATCGCGTGTTTACCCTCGCCATGGGGGCGCTCTGGCTTGTGGTGCTTTTCTGGTCGGGCTGGCTGTTTGTGCACAACGACTACAACCTCATCGGACAAATTGGCTGGATTGTCTCCGTCGGCACGGTAGGCGGCATCATTGCCATCAATCTGGCGCATGAGCTGGTACACAAAACCCCGCGTATCGAAAACTGGTCGGGTGGGCTGCTGCTGGCGTCGGTGTGCTATGCCGGTTTTAAGGTCGAGCATGTGCGTGGGCACCATGTGAATGTTTCCACGCCGGAAGATGCATCTTCCTCGCAGTACAACCAGTCGTTGTATAATTTCTTACCACACGCCTTTTACCACAACTTCCGCAATGCTTGGGCGCTGGAGAAAAAATACCTTCAGCGTAAAGGCCACGCCAACATCAGCGTGCACAACGAACTCATCTGGTGGTACAGCATTTCGACACTATTGGCCGTGGTTTTTGGCCTTTGGCTGGGCTGGCAAGGCGCGCTCTTCTTTGTGGCGCAAGGGTTTGTGGCCGCCTTTACACTCGAAGTGATTAACTACGTCGAGCATTACGGCTTGCACCGCCGCCTAAAAGACAATGGCCGTTATGAGCGCACCACCCCGGCGCACAGCTGGAACTCCAACTACTTCCTGACCAATATTGCACTGTTCCAATTGCAACGTCACAGCGACCATCACGCCTATGCCAAGCGCCGTTATCAGGTGTTGCGACATCATGAGGACAGCCCGCAATTACCGGCCGGTTATGCCGGCATGTATGTACTGGCCTTCTTCCCGCCCTTATGGCGCAAGGTGATGAACCCGCGGGTGGAAGCCTATTACGAAGGCGAAATGGACCAGCTCTGGCGCACCAAGGGGCGGGTGAACAACATTAGCGCTTAATTGCACCCAAAGACGGCAGGCCAATCACTTGCCGTCTTTTTTCCATTGTTTGTCCGCCAGCTTCATCATGCGGCTGCTCATGTAGCCAATGACCATTTCATAAGGCAGGGCAAACTTGCGTTTAAACCAATAACCGACACGAATATCCGGCGAGGTGTAGACAATAAAACGGTTCTTCTTCACGCCTTTGAGAATAGCAGCCGCCGCCTTGGCCGGTGTCACCGCATGTCCTTGAAAGCGGTCGCGCATGGCTTTGACTTCAGGGTCTTCCATGTTGATGCCCACCACCTTGATGGTACGCACCAGGCCGGTATCCACCGCGCCGGGACACACCACATGCACCTTGATGTGGTGGCGCTTCAAATCGAAACGCAGCACTTCGGACAAACCGCGCAGACCAAACTTGCTGGCCGAATAAGCGCCATGCCAGGGCAAAGGGAAAAGCCCGGCGGCTGATGCCACATTGACAATATGCCCGCCTCGTCCGGCTTCCACCATGGGCGGCACCAGACATTCCATGACGTTAATCGGCCCCATCAAGTTCACATCGATGACCGAGCGCCAATGCTCGTGCTGTAATTTGGTGATATCTCCCCAAATGGCAATACCGGCGATATTCATCATGACATCGCAGCTACCATGTTGGGCAGTAAAGTCATCGGCAAACGCTTTCACGGCATCAAAGTCGGCAACGTCCAAGGCTTGCGAGGCCAACACCTCGCCACCTGCGGCCTGTATTTCTTTAACCGTGGCTGCCAAACCGGCTTCATTAACGTCCGTCAATGCCAAGCGCGCCCCTTCTGCGGCACAAGCCAAGGCCGTCGACTTGCCAATGCCGCTGGCCGCGCCGGTGATAAAACAAATTTTGTTATGGAATGATTTCATGACATGAGTGCTTTATGGTGAGAATAAACTAGCAACCTAGCAGGAAATGGCGTCAGCTGCAGTGGCCAATAACGCCATTTATCGGTCAATATAACCACAAGACAACCACAAACAAGGAAAGCCAACCATGCCCCAAGACCCGTTACAACCCAAAGACGGCTGGGCCGAGCCCGAAAGCGAGCGCTTACCGGCACCACCGGAAGCCCAGCGCGGCCTGCCCTTTCGCGCCTTGTCAAAAGTATCCGGTTGGTTTGGCCGGCCGCAATTGCCCGCCATTTTCCCTGTCTTCAATATCAACCCGCGCTTGTTTTGGGCCTGGCTGTTTTTTGCTTCCCGCCTAATGCCCTTTGGCCGCCTGCCCGCCGCTACCCGCGAAAAGCTCATTTTGCGCACCGCCTGGAACTGCCGCAGCCGTTATGAATGGGGGCAGCATTTGGAAATCGCCCAAACCGAAGGAGTGAGTGACGACGAGATCGTCAAGCTGGCGCAAGATCCCGCCGCTTTGTCGCCACAAGATGCCCTGCTAATGCAAGCTTGTGACGATATCTGCCAACAAAAACTCATCAGCGAAGCCACCTGGCAAGCGCTCAGTGAGCATTACTCCCAAGCGCGCCTGATCGAGATCATGATTTTGGTGGGACATTATGAAATGGTCGCCGGCTTTTTGATCAATGCGGGCATTCAGCTGGAAGCCGATATTGAAGCCAACCTGCAGGCGTTTCATCAACGCCTTGCCGACCGCTAAAGTCGGCAAGGCAACTAAGGGACTCTCTGAACAAGCCTGTGATGTGTCATCCTTGCGCGTAGCGCGAGGATCCAGTGTCTTTTGAGTTCATTGAGTTACTCTAAAAGACACCGGATTCCCGCAAAGCGGGAATGACGGATATGGACTTATTCAGAGGTTCCTAAGGACTGTTTGGTGCAGACACCGCATCCAAACGGGCATCCAAATGCTGAAGCAGGGTCAGATTTAATGGATGCAATAAAGGTAGCAGCTTATTGGTCGCGTCCTGGGCAATATTCGTCCACTGCTGATTTCGCCCCCCCGTACAGGAGTACAAGATCAAATCGGCTTTACCGTTGGTAAGAAAACCATTAGCCATGTCGAGGCAGTTATTACCTTTGCGAATACTGGGTGGGTGGCTCAAGTCCCAGGTCTGATTCGGTGCATAAACGTCGCATTTGGCGGCTGTTACAGGGTTGGAAGAGACCAAACACTGGGAAATGTCTTGGCCATTGTGGATATGCTGATTCGCATCGACAATCCACTGTTGATTAGTCGCACCCGTACAACCGTCAGGGCCTGAAATATAAATGTCGGTGATTTCCCCGTTTTCATACTGCGCCTTCAAACAGTTGCTTCCGCCGACTTTCATCACGCTGCTATCGGCTAGCAAACCGCCACTTTGCGGCATCAGCTGCAGCTTGTTAATAAAGGCAATTAACGCCTTTTCAGCTGCAGGATCGTTGGCCACCAGGTCGTCATGATACGCAAACATCCAACGATTGACGCGCTTAATGCGTGACTGCATTGATTGATATCGATCCAACTGCTCTTGGGCTACAGCAGACAATGCCTCCACTTGTGACTTCCAACTGTTGTAAAGAAGGGCTTCATGACGAGTGAGCAGAGGAATGGCATCGTCTTGCAGGGCTTCCAGAGCCGCTTCCAGCTGTGGCAACTCCTTCGCCCGTAACGCCTGATAACCCGCTTCTTTGCCAACAACCATGGCCGGCTCCATCGGTGGCAAATCGGGATTCATACTGACGCGCGCTTCCTGTCCTGTATCGTCAGTCAGCAATACTGCTGCCTCGCCTGGCTGTTGACACCAAAGCGACGCGGCCGTCGGCTCTGCGGCTGCCGCCACATTGACCGCAAACTTGTTGGCAACGCTACCCAACGCCTTTGGTGCCAAGGCCACTTTGATAGCGGGCTTGGACTGAAACTCAATTTTCATCCAGCATTGACGGCTATTGGCATTGGGTTTAGGGGCTGGCAGGTCAAATACATTCACCCAATTGGTACGCGCCGGCGGATAGAAAACAGCAGTATTGGTCTCGGGGATGTAGCCACCCAACAGCGTATAACCGGGCACGCCACAGAGTCGCGGGATTCGGTAATCAGCGCCCGTGGGGTAATACCAAACATCACCACGGAAGCTGTTTGGCATCACCGGCGTGGCAACTTCCATCTGGCGACTGGTCGTGTTCCATTTAATGATCGCCTGCCCTTCGTGCGTCATCGGATTACAGCGATATTGGTATTTGTCAAAAGCCGGTTGGATTTTAGTTTGTGTGCTGTAGCCGGTATAGAGGGTGTAATCGGATAGGCTGCTGGAGCCGTAGCCGCCGGACATGGCATCGCGATCGTAGGGATAGAGCCCCAAAAAGGCATAGGAAGCCGGTTTATCGTCGTACGCTTGGTCATTCCAGTTGAGATTGGCCCGAAAGCGGTTGCGATAGGCAATATATCCCCAGCCGCTGTCAGCATGGTGACGATTCCAGAAATCCGTCTCGGGCTCAGTAATATTCTTGCCCGGGTAATGTCCCAAGCCATAGTGATGCCCTATTTCGTGGCTAAATTCGTTGCCCGTCGTTCCCATTAACGTGAGGATGCCGTTACCACCACTTAAGCCATGGCGTGCTATACCGTTGGTATACTTACCCTGCGCGTGGTGTACCACTGCCCGCTGTGTCAATTGCGGTTGGCTTTGGCTTCTCATTCCTGCACTGGTGATGCCCCAATTGGCGAGATTAATACCGGTGCTGTAAGTCGATTTAGCCACATCCGAGCGCATGTCACCGGCGTAAACGCTGCCTTCTGTGCTGCTATGCCCGGGGTAATGATAAATAGTGCCATCAGACACCATGACAGTTTTCAGCATCGCCGGTTCATATTTGCCAACAATCATCTGTGCAGCCGGAATGGTCTGAAAATAGTCCGATACCGCAGCCGCAGGGCGTTTCAGCATGGCCATACCATTGCTCAAAGCAGGTGGCTCAGAAAGCATGCCCAGACGGATTTGGTTTAACACCAGCAACCCCGGCACGGCAAAATCTATGGCGTTAGCCGATAACGTGCCACTGCGTCCTTGTTCATCTGTCACCGTAATGGCGAGGCCGGCGCGCACCCAATTCCAAGGCAGTTCAGCTGTCCAGGCGCGTTTGGAATACACCACATCAGGCCGTTCATCTTGTTGGGTTCTATCCGCCTTAAAAATATTACTTGGCGCGCGCATTAAAGATGGTGGCTTTGTTTTTCCATCAATCGTCACGTGCAGTATGAGCTGTGAAATGTCACCCAAGTCAGGATCGGGAGTCACCAGTAACAAAGCGACCCGATCGGTGACCAATCGCGGCATGTGCTTGGCCTCGTTGCCTGTAGGGTCGACCGTCAGGTTCTGTGCAAACTGGATCATGGCAGGCAAGGAACCAACCGTATCATGGCGTACAGGGCGCTTTTCTCCCTGACGGGTGTAGTCATAAAACCCTAGAGTCGTGTCGTTGGGATAAGGAAGCTGCGCTGTTGGAGCGGGTTCCGCATAATCGGGTTCTACCGGATTGTTACCGTCGGTTGAGCCGTTGGTATCGGTCGAGCCATCACCATTTGGAGGCACCTGTTCAGTAGAACCATTCGTATTGAGGTCGGAAGGCGAAATGGGATCGCTATCGCTATTACAGGCAGTCAAGCCAAGCGAGGCGATTAACAATAAAAACAAAACAACAGGCTTCATTGAGCAACTATCCTTTTATTAGCAGGGTAGGACGATCGTGCTCAATTCTGCCTTTTGCCATTCATACTTTCTACTTAGATATATTCTAAATGTGACATCTATCACGCATCTTTCGTAAAAATTCGCAAATGCTGGCCCAGTGCTAATCAAGGCACTACAGCCCTAATTGATCAAGAATACGAACCACTGGTTTGGCTTGATTCATGGTGTAAAAATGCAGCCCGGGCGCGCCCAACGCCAACAACCGTTCACAAAGCCGTGTGACCACTTCTTCTCCGTAGGCTTTGACCCCTTCGGGATCATCCTTGAGATCATCCAATCGCTCGCCCAGCCAACGCGGGATGTCGGCACCACAATTAGCGGAGAAGCGCTTTAGATTGGCGGCATTGAGGATGGGCATGATGCCCGGGAAGACGGGCGCATCGCAGCCTAAGCGTCGCACTTCATCCATGTAGAACGCATAGGCATCGGCGTTGTAGAAGTATTGGGTGATGCCGTGATCAGCACCGGCGTCGATTTTACGCTTAAAATGGGCGATGTCGTCGGCGAAGCTGCGTGCTTGGGGGTGCTTTTCCGGGTAGGCGGCCACTTCCAGCGTGAAATGGTCACCGCTGTGTTCGCGGATTAGCGCCACCAGCTCGTCGGCGAAGCGCAGGTCGCTTTCTACCGGCCCCATGCCGCTGGGCATGTCGCCGCGCAGTACCACCAAACGGCTGACGCCACGCTGTTGATAGTGGTTCAACAGCTCGATGATTTCTTCCTTGCTCTGCCCCATGCAGCTGATGTGGGGTGCGGTATCATCAAAGCGCTGATGCAAGGCTTCAACTGCGTTAATGGTGCGATCGCGAGTCGAGCCACCCGCACCAAAAGTGCAGGAGAAAAACTCTGGTTGACGGGTGATCAGGGCGTCTTGGGTGGCCAATAGTTTTTCCAGCCCTTTGTCGGTCTTGGGCGGAAAAAATTCAAAGCTGATGTGTTTCATAGTCGGCGGCGTCCGGTCTAACAGGATCGGGCAAAAAGCGCCACACGGAAAAGAATGTGGCGCCTTGCTTGGGTCTTAATACTTGTAATGTTCTGGCTTGTAAGGGCCGTCTACCGGCACGTCGATGTAGTCGGCCTGCTCTTGGGTGAGCTTGGTCATCACACCGCCAAAGCCTTGCACCATGTAGCGTGCCACTTCTTCGTCCAGCTGCTTAGGCAGAATCTCTACCGTCAGCAACTCGGCTTGTTTGTCGGCCGATTGGTCGGCAAAAGCTTGTTTGAAGAGGTGGATTTGCGCCAGCGTTTGGTTGGCAAAAGAACCGTCCATGATGCGGCTGGGGTGGCCGGTGGCG
>CAYVZZ010000042.1:0-19036 GCA_964456185.1 uncultured Alcanivoracaceae bacterium | reverse complement strand
AGGCCACTTGTACCGGTGTGATGTTGCGCGTGTCTTTGACGATGTTGCCTTCGTCAAGATAGACGAGGCTGGGACGGTGCTCGTCGGCTTCGGCTTCGCTCATGGAGACATAGGCGCAAATAATCACCTTGTCGCCCGGCTGTGCACGAAAAGCAGCAGCGCCGTTAACCGAAATAATTTTGGAGCCTTCTTCAGCACGAATGGCATAGGTGGTGAAACGCTTGCCATTGTTGACATTGTAGATGTCAATTTGCTCGTATTCGCGGATACCGGCCAGCTCTAGCAACTCGCCATCAATGGCGCATGAGCCTTCGTAATCCACATCCGCATGGGTAACGCGGGCGCGATGCAGTTTGCCTTTCAACAGGGTACGTTGCATAAGAATTTCCTCACTTACAAGCGTGGTTACAGCACCACGATCGGGCGCTGATTATGCGTGAATCACCGGTCACAATCAATGTTGACGGCGATATTGTCTATCAATCGGGTGTTGCCTAGATAGGCGGCAGCTGCCACTAACAATTGTTTATCGCTCGCGGTGGCAGGCGCTAAGGTGTCGGCGCTTATGATAGACAAATAATCGACGCGGAAACCGGTCGTATTGAGTCGTTGGGAGGCTTCTTTCGTTAATGCGGTGAAATCCGTGTTGCCTTGCTGTAGATGTGTGGCCAGCTGCTTTAGGTTGGCTTGCAATTTGGGCGCTAGGGCGCGTTCTTCGGCACTGAGGTAGCCATTGCGTGAGCTGAGCGCCAAGCCGTCTTCTTCGCGCACGGTGGGTACGCCCACAATACGAATCGGGAAGCAGAGGTCTTGTGTCATGCGGCGCAGGATAGCGAGCTGCTGGAAATCTTTTTCCCCAAAACAGGCTACATCCGGGCGCACCAGATTAAATAGCTTGCTGACCACGGTGCAGACGCCACGGAAATGCCCCGGACGCTTGGCGCCACAAAGGCTGTCGCCGAGTTGTTCAATGTCGACCCAAGCCAGATTGGACTGTGGATAGACCTCCTCTACCGAGGGGGCAAAAACGGCATCGGTGCCGATGGCGTCCAGTTTGGCGCAGTCGGCATCGAGGGTGCGCGGGTAGCTGTCAAAGTCTTCGTTGGGGCCAAACTGGGTGGGATTAACAAAGATGCTGACCACCACATGGTCGGCCTCGCGTTTGGCAGCCTCGACCAAGGCCAGGTGACCTGCGTGCAGGTTGCCCATGGTGGGTACCAGGGCGATGCTGTCACCGGCTTTGCGCCAAGGCGCGAGCTGTTGTTCCAGTGAGGCGCGTTGATGATGTATGTTCATGGGCTTAGTAACAATGTTCCGCAGCAGGGAAATCACCGGCAACAACGGCTTGATGATAGGCCGCTACGGCGTCGGACACGCTGCCATCGGTTGTGTCCATAAAGTTTTTCACAAATTTGGGTGGTTTGCCGTCGGTTAAGCCGAGCATGTCGTAGGTGACGACGACTTGGCCATCGCAATCGGGGCCGGCTCCGCAGCTGATGACGGGGGCGCTAACGGCGTCGGTGATGCGTTTGCCCAAAGCGGCGGGTACGCATTCCAGTACGAAAAGGGCAGTGCCGGCTTCGTCGAGCGCCTTGGCATCGGCAACCAGCTGGTCGGCGGCGGCCTGTTCGCGTCCTTGAATGCGGTAGCCACCAAAGGCATTGACCGATTGCGGCGTGAGCCCCATGTGAACGCAGCTAGGTACTCCGTTGCGCTTCAACAGTTGAATGGTGTCGGCGAGCCAGGCTCCACCTTCCAATTTGACGACTTGAGCACCAGCCTGCATGAGCTGAGTGGCGGCTTGAATCGCCAACTCGGGTGTGGCCGCCTGCATAAAGGGAATATCGCTAACTAGGAGGCTGTTGGGGTTGCCGCGGTTCACGCATTGGGTGTGATAAACCATTTGCTCCAGCGTCACTGGCACGGTGGTCGTTTGCCCTTGAATGACATTGGCGAGTGAGTCGCCAACAAGCAGCACGTCAACACCCGCATTGCTGATGAGTTTAGCGAAGCTGGCGTCATAGGCCGTTAGACAAGAGAATTTGCGGCCTTCGGCTTGGTATTTTTGCAATGTCGACAGTGTAATCATAAGGAGATCCTGACACTGGTGGAAAGGCGATTCGCTGGTGCTGTCGCGCATTTCTTTTGCGCGGAGCGGTTTTTCGCCGGTCTATGGTAGATGAAAAAACGTTATGAATCACGGGTGACTGCGCCATTGTGGCGTTGCCATGATACCATTGTTTGGGAGCGAACTAGGTTTTCCGATGTGAAGCGTTTAATGCTCTAGCGCGTCGAGGCTGTGCAATACTTGGTTGACTCGTTCGAGTTTCTTTGTTAATTCCGCATTGTCCGGATAGAGCGGTTTGAGCTGCTTCCATACCTGTAGCGCTTGGGCATACTCGCCACGAGTATAGAGACGATCGCCTTTAGTCATACCTTGGCGAAAGCGCTCTTGGGCGGCTTGGCGTAAGTGGTGTTCGAGTGTGTCGAGGCGACCATCCTTGTTGTGTTGGGCAAGGTAGTGCCTAGCCGCGAGCAGGTCGTCAAGCTGATGGCTGGCTTCGTAAGCATTGACCAGCATTTGCGCGTGAGACTGTTGTTTCTGTTGTTGTTGAGCCTGCTGAGAAGCGTGTCGCTGCTGCAGGTGTTGCTTGGCTTTATGTTGTGCTTCGGTGGGCACATTGGTAGCGCCCAAGCGCCGCGCCAGGCTAAAGCAGCGCTGACTGGCGTGCCAATTGGCATTGTTAGCGTGTGTCAGCCCCAGCGCGATTAACCGTTGTGCCAGCGTGTCTTGCTGCTGCAGCAGGTGCTGCGCTTGCTGCTGTGCGGGAACATCTTGTGCTTGTTTCGCCAGCTGCTGTAAGGCCTCTTGTTGCTGCAAAAGTAACGAGGCTTTGGCTGTTAGCAAACGGGTGATGTGATGGGTGGTAATGGCGTGTTGTTTGGTGAGCAACTGCTGGCGCAACGAGGTTAACGGGGCGCGTGGCGTGGGCAGTTGAGCGAGTGCCTTATTGATCTGGTCGATTGCGGTTTGCCACTGATCTTGTGCCGCCAGTTGTTTGGCGGTTGTGGCCTGTTGTTTGGCAAAGGCTGCCTCGGCCTGCTCAAGCGCGTCGAGGTGATGCTGAATGGCGGTGTAATCCTGATGGGATACAGGTACATCCGTGGCGATGAGCTGGGCTTTTTTGAAATTCTGTTGTGCGATGGCTTGTTGGAAATCGGCGAACAGGTGGTCGTTAAAGCGCATTTTTAGGCTTGAACAACCCGCTACCAGCAGCATCAAGGTGAAGACGACAACAGCCTTCATGACGCCTCCACGCTAGAGAGTGGCGGCAGGGTTTGGTCGCTCATAAACTGGTCGATTCGTTGCTGCATGAGCACTTCCAGTTGTGCATGCATGCTTTCCAGACGCGCGGTGGCAACCGGTTGACGTTTGCCGCGAACACGAATCTCATTGCCACTGCTAAAATTGAAGCGCGAGGCAATATCTGAATTGTCGAGTAACGGCTCGGGCACAATGATTTCGCCGGCAGCGGCAATGTTGGATAAGCGTGAGGCCAGATTAACGGTATCGCCAACCACCGTGTATTGCATGCGCTCGTTGGAGCCCAGGTTGCCCGCCAAAACTTCACCGCTGTTGATGCCAATGCGGAAGTTAACGGTGACCAAGCCCTGCTTCTCGCGACGTGCGTTGACACGTTTTACTAGCGATTGTGTCATCAAGGCGCAACAGAGGCCGTGATACAGGTGCTCGCTGTCGTCATTGGGTACGCCGAATACAATCATGGCGCAGTCGCCAACGTATTTGTCGATAGTGCCTCGATAGAAATTGGCCGCGCAACTGATGGCATTGAAGTAATCATTCAGCAGGTGGGCGATTTGATCCGGCGACATTTTTTCGGACAGGCTGGTGAAACCGGCGATGTCAGCGAACAACACTGTCGCGGGCGTTTGGCGACCGCCCAGTTTCACCTGATCAATATCGCGCATCATTTGAGTGGCTACACTGGGGCTGACAAAGCGCGATAGTACGCTTTCAACTTGGCGTTTTTCCAGTAAACCCGACGCCATGCGGTTGTAAGAGTCGATGAGATCGCCCAGCTCGTCGTTGCGGCGTTCATGTAGCCGAAAATGTAGGTCGCCCGTTTTGATGGCTTGGGTGGCTTGCACAAGCGCTTGAATGGGGCGGGTGAGCCAATGCCCCACCAGAAAGGCGGCAAAGATAACCAACAGCCCCATGATGATGGTGGCGGTGGTGAAGGTTTGCCAGACTTTTTTGCGGGCTTGGATGATAGTGTTTTGCGACAGCGTGACCGCGACGAAACCCGCAGTCATGCCTTTGACCACCACCGGCACCTTGTAGGTGGTAAAGGCATCTTTTTTCAGTGTCCAGTCGAGTGGTGGCTGGCCGGTGGCCGGGGCAATGTGAGAGGGGATCTTGCCTGCTTTCTGTAATAGGGTGCCATGCACATCAAAGATGGCGGCACCCTTGAGCCCTTGATCACGGGTTAAGTTGTTAACCAGTATTTTTAAGGTGAACTGATCTTTTGCCAGCAAGGGTTCGCGGGCGCTATCGGCCAATTGGGTGGCAATAATATTGCCGTAGATATTGGCCTGACGCTGCATGCGTTGCATTTGGCTATTGGCCAGGATGCTGCCCAAAACCAACATGCCGGCCAATACCAAAATAGACAGAGTAATGCCCATTTTCCAGGCAACGGGGAAATAGCTAGGGGTGTAGTTGTCCCGTAGCTCGGCCAGCCATTGCCTAATGGGTGTTGATGTGGTCTTTTGGCTGGTCAAAAAATACCCCCTATCTTAAGGAGCCTTCAGTGTAGCAATTTCCGGCACAAAATGTGTGCCGGTGCCATAAGTGGCTACATACCTTACCAGTGAATCCCCTTGAAAAGGCGTGAAAAGACGGCCTGTTCGCGAGAAATCTGTTTGGGAATGGGCTCTTTTCCGCCCATTGCCGCTGCGGAATCGGCAAACATCTTGTAGCCGGTATTGAGGATGGTTTCGGTAACCTTGGGGGTGATGAAGTGTGACACCTGCCCCAGAATGCCCAGGCCGGTGGCAATGCGCTTGGGTTGACGCACGATGGCATCACCAACAAGATCTGCCGCTTGGCCGGGACTAATGGTAGGCACATGATTGTACAGTTTGGTGGGCGCAATCATGGGCGTACGCACCAACGGCATGTTGATCGTGGTGAAGTGTATGCCCATGTGAGCGAGCTCGCCTGCAGCGACGCGTGAGAAAGCATCAAGGGCTGCTTTGGAGGCCACATAAGCCGAAAAGCGTGGCGCGCTGGTGAGCACCCCGATGGATGAAATGTTGATGATTTGCCCTTCACCACGCTCCATCATGGAGGGCAAAGCACGCAGAATAAGGCGTAAGGCGCCGAAATAGTTGAGCTGCATGGTGCGCTCGAAATCGTGGAAACGGTCTAGTGCGTGTATGACCGACCGGCGAATAGAACGTCCGGCGTTATTGACCAATACATCGATCTGACCATGATCGGCGAGAATCTGATCGATAAGCAGGTCACAGTCTTCCATGCTGGAAAGGTCACAGCGGTAGGCAAACGCTTGGCCGCCAATTTCCTCGATTTCGTGCAGGGTTTCTTCCAGCTTGTCGGGCGTTCGTGCGGCCAGCATCACCTTGGCACCAGCGCGTGATAAGCGCATGGCGGTGGCTTTACCGATCCCCGAGGTGGAGCCGGTAACCAGTACGACTTTGCCGTTAACGCTTTCCTCCAAGCTGCGTGAAGGCGCTTGTGCTTCAGCGCGTTCGTCGCGTTCGGGATCAAGGTGATTGCTCCAGAAATCCCAAAGCGCTTGGGCGTAACTTTCCAGCTCGGGGGCTTCGATATGGGTGCCGGCCAGTGCCAATTTGGCTTTGGTGTTATCAAAGGTTGTCGGGTAGGTCAGGAAGGGTAGGGCATCCGTTGGGATATCCAGGCTTTCCAATGCCTGCGTCATAAACAGCTTAACCGGGTTTTTTACGCTCTTGCGGATCACACCGGGAACGGCATCAATGAGGCGCTGTTTAACATGCCAAGGTGCCTTGGGGGCATCGGCCACGCCCGCAATAAGGTTGATGAGCTCACCCAAATGATAATGACGATCCGCCGTGAGGTGGAAACACTCGCCATTCAAATCAGGCTGGTGGGCAATGTGTACCATGGCATCGGCCACAAAGTCGACCGGTACAATGTTGAAGTAACCGCCTTCGACATTAATCAGGGGGAACCAGGTAGGAATAATATCGCCTAGCTTCTGAACCAGTTTAAACAGGTAATAAGGGCCGTCCACCTTGTCCATTTCGCCGGTTTCCGAATCACCCACCACCATGGAAGGACGATAAATGCGATAGGGCACTTTGCTTTCCTGACGAACCAAGGCTTCGGATTCGTGTTTGGACTGCAAGTAAGGATTAGGCATGGCACCGGCTTCTTCGAACATATCTTCGGTGAAGCAGCCATCATAGATGCCGGCGGCAGCGGTGGAACTGACGTGGTGGAAGCAGCCTGCCTTGAGGGTTTCGGCCAAATCGAGTGCGCTGCGGGTGCCCTCGATGTTGACGTAGCGTTGGGTTTTTTCGTCGGCGTTAATGCTGTAAATGGCGGCCAGATGGAAAAAATGATCGACGCGGCCGGTGAGGTCATCACGATTGCGTTTGGATACGCCCAACAGTTTCTTGGTGAGGTCGCCGCGAATCGGTACGAGGCGTTGTGCATCGACGTTCAGGCGTTCACGCATGGCGTCAATTTTGTATTCGGAACCGGCTCGCACTAGCGCAAACACTTGATTGTCTGGGTCGCGGGCAAGTAGGCGTGCAACGATGAATCGACCAATGAAGCCGGTTGCACCGGTAACGAAATATCTCATAAAAGCCTCATATCTAATGTTGTTAGTGTAATCGTGTGTTCTTATTCGGAGGTCGCACAAAAAAGCGAACAATGTGTGTATTTTCACCACTTGTGTGACGGAATTCCAGTGGCAGTCTGTAATTATTCGCCGATTTTCGGTAATCAAAGGAGAGTGCAGCTGGTGTGATAGAGCAGATGTGGCAGAAAAATTCTAGGGTCTATGCTATAATAGCGCGCTTTTTGAGCAGTTTTGGGTGCCAGGTATGGTCATTGTGAAAGGGTCTTTCCCCGTAAAAGGGGCTTATAGCGATGAGGCAATGTCGCTAGTCAAGGACTTTGCGCGCCACTTCCGCCACGAGAGTGGTTGCTTGGCCTATGAAGTCTATTGGCACACCGATCAGCCAGACACCATTGTGGTGTGGCAACGCTGGAATTCTTCTGCGTCGTTTAATACGCACTTTTCGTCCGGCTCCATGGACGATTTTCTCGATGAGTTGGCCGTGTTGTTGGATGGTGAGGTAGACGCCTTGCGATTTGATGTGCAGACACGCAAAACGAAAGCGCCTTTAGCAATCCATCACCAAGATTGCGTGGCCGGTAATGTCACGATTCATTAGGTTTGCCATCAACAATATGACGGTCTTACTTTTTTGATCGTTCCTCGTTGAATTGCCGTTCACTGATTTGGCGTTGCGCCTTGTGGCGCCGAAATTCCTGGAGGTCGGCATTGAGCTTTTTCAGTGTAATCGGTTTGGCAATATGCCCCACCATGCCAGACTGATAACAGGCTTGTATTTTTTCCGGGATGGCGTGCGCCGTGAGCGCGATAATCGGCACAGGGTCAATGCGTCCATCCCGCTGCAACTGCTTCACCCGCCGCGTCGTTTCAAAGCCGTCCATTAGCGGCATTTCGCAATCCATCAGGATGATGTCAAAGTCGTACTGCTTTTGCAGTAAAATCGCAATGGCCTCACTTCCGCTTTCACAGGTTTCTACTTGATGACCCAGCTTTTCACACAGGCTGCTGGCGATGGTGAGGTTAACGCTATTGTCATCGACAATTAAGATGTGCAACGGCAAGCTGTCGGCAGTATGGGTAGGCTTAGTAGCCGCTGGTGGATGGGCGGCTTTTATAATGGGCAGAGGAATCTGAAACCAAAAGGTAGAGCCTTTTCCTTGTGTGCTTTCCACGCCAATTTTGCCGCCCATGATGTTGACCAACTGCTGGCAAACCGCCAGCCCCAGGCCGGTGCCGCCATATTGTCGGTTGGTGGAGCTGTCGACCTGCTGGAAGGGGCTGAACAAGATGGCGAGCTTGTCGTCGGCAATGCCAATGCCGGTATCAGAGATGGAAAACGAGACGCAATCGGGCTGATCAGTGTCGCGTTTAACGTCGATATCGATGCGCCCGCCGCGGGTGAACTTAACCGCATTTCCGATCAGGTTATTCAGTAGCTGCCGAACGCGTTGCATGTCGCCTTCGACGTAGGTGCCCAAGTCATCATCAACGTGAGATAGCAGGCTGGTGCCATTAATGGCAAGCGATTGCTCAAAAAGTTGTTCGCATTCATGCAATAGCTCGACGACACGAAAACGGGACTTGTTCAATGGCATCTTGCCCGCCTCCAGCCGTGAATAGTCGAGGATGTCGTTAATCAGCTGTAGCAAGTTGCGTCCGCTGCGACCGATGATGTGAGCGTGACGCGCTTGTTTGGGGTCGAGTTCGGATGCTTGCAACAGATCGGATGCGCCGATGATGCCGTTTAATGGTGTGCGAATTTCATGGCTCATCACCGCCATAAACTGGCTGCGGGCAGCTAAGGCATTGTGCAGCTCACGGGTGCGCGATCGTACCTCGATTTCCAGATTGCGCTGCGACTCCTTCTGGCGGGATTCGCTATCGTGTTGGATGAAGGAGAGGCGATGCGCTAGGGCAAAAGACAGTAATAGCGCTTCGATCATCACACTGATTTGGATGGAGTTTTCCAGTAGCCACGAGCTGCCGATAAAGCCCAGCATTTTGACCATATAAAGCGTAACAGCCAGCCCATTGATGACAAAGGAGACAATAAAGTAACGGACAGCCTTGTGACCTTGGCGCAGCACGAGAACGGCCAAAGTCACCACCACCAGGGGCCAAGGCAAAATGATCACGCTGCCGAGTGGTAAAAGCTGTTCGAAGAAAAACAGCGACAGGAAAGCCAGCACCATGGTGATAGCAGCAAAGGCCTGTAATGCCCTGTGTGTCTTGTGTCGGTAAAGGTCGAGTCGCAGAAAGTGGGTGACAAAGAGGGCATTGAAGCTCAGCGTCGTAAAGCTGAGTGCCACCGCCGAGACATTATTCCAGTGGGTGGCCTCCGGCCAGAGCCAGCGTACCCCCAGCCCTTCTCGCGCAAATAATGCCAGCCCGAAGCTACCTAAATAAAGCACATAAAACAGATAGCTCTTATCGCGAATCGAAAAGAAGATGAACAGGTTGTAAAGACACAGTATGAGAATGCTGCCAAAGTAGATGCCATACCAAAAGTTGCGGTGGGCATCATGCAGTGCAAAAGCGGCTGGTGTGTACAGCCTTACCGGCATGTCTAGCGCACTACCGCCAGCGGAACGAATCAGAATGTAGGTGACGCCCGACGCAAGCTGGGGCGTAAAGACAAAATGTTCATGTTTGACCTGCCGCTGGTCAAAGGGCAGGGTATCACCCGCTTGCTGTTGGTCGATAATTTGCCGATTTTTATTGAAGTAGGTGACCTGGATGAGATTGGTGTAGGGACGACTTACCTCCAACCTCCAGTCGTGACGCGACGACTGGTTATGTATTTCCAGCAAAAACCAGCGGCCGCCCGACACAAACCCATAGCTGGGAAAAGTGCGGTTTACCGCATGCCCGCCTTTCTTTAATAAATGCTGCAATGCTTGCTGAGGTGATAGATGCTGCTTGTCACTCAGCCAGATCATGTGTGAGCTAATAGAAGCTTGCTGGAATTGCGGTGTAATGGTGACGGGTTCAGCCAAGGCGGCCATAGCGGGCGGTGCCAAGGGCAAGAGCAAAAAGATAATGCACCAGGCATAGGAGAAAAGGCGGCTGCGATTATGCATGACTTGCCGAATCGACGGATTGTGCTGCCAGTGCCATGGCCTTCTCTAGATGAGAGTGGAAGGCAACGGTTACGCCAAGTTGCTTTAATGTCCAGTAATGTCCGCTAATCACACGGTTGAGAAGCAGGGTGCGGGGCGAAGGCTGAAAGGATTGCAGGTATGACCAAGGCGTGGCACGGGTTTTCTTTACCAATGCAGTGTGCAGGGTCGAATGCCCGAAATCGAAGGGGGTGTCTCCAAAGGGGGGGTTAAGCAAATCAAGCCAGCCGTCGTAGAAGTCATCGGACACTGCAGGGCCGTCCGGCTTACGCGCTTCGATGGCAATAAGTGCTTCATCCAGTGCGGCATAATCGCGCTCGAAGCCCGCGCGCATCAGTTGGCATATCCATTGAATATCATCGGATTGAATGCGTTTTACGGCACCGAAGTCGTACACCACCAAAGAGCCATCGGTACGGAAGGCGAAATTGCCGGGGTGTGGATCGCTATGTACGGCATTGAGGCCAAAAATCTGTTTGCCGATCATGTCAAACAGGCGTATACCCAGCTGGTCGCGCAAGGCTTGGTCGTAAGCCGGGTTGTTGGCGATGTCGTCTAGGCTGTCGCCCGGTTCATAACTCAGCGTCAGCACCTTGTCGGTGGTGAGTGTATCGACCACCTCCGGAATGACGATCCAGGGTTCGTCCGCGTGGAAGGCGCGAAACAGGCGAATGTGCTCGGCCTCTTGCTGGTAATCCAGCTCTTCTTGTAGCTGCCGTTTAATTTCCAGGAACAGCTCGTCCAGCACGTCGGCGCTGACCTTCAATAGGCCACCTAACCGCAAAATACGCCGCAGATGACGCATGTCGGAATCGATCGATTCTTTTACCGCCGGATATTGCACCTTGACGATAACATCCTGACCCGTTTGAGTGGTGGCACGATGTACCTGACCGATGCTAGCAGCGGCAAAGGGCGTTTCGTCAAACTGCTTGAATACCTTACTGGGCTCGTCGCCCAGTTGGGTGCGTATTTGGCGACGAATCACGCTAAAGGGCATGGGAGCCGAAGCGTTTTGCAACACGGCTAGCGCGTCAGCGACTTGTGGGGGAAGAACATCCTGCATTTGCGAGGCGATTTGCCCCACTTTCATGACCGCACCTTTCATTTCGCCCAGGGTGGCTGCTACTTCCTTGCCAATCAGGTCAATCAATTCTTCTTTGGACTGGGCGGCTGCTTGTTCAGATTGAAAAACGCGTTTGAAGCGTTGCGAGGCCACCTTGGTGGCAATGGACGTGGTCATTCCGGTCAGCCGCCACAACCGTCCTGATTGGGAGGTGCTGACACGAGTGCGCTTTGTCGGTTTCTTTTTTGAATGATGAGACATGAACCGCAGTGCCGATTAATTAATAATAAAGCGAACCAGGCTAAAAACTGACATCAACAGTATTCCGCGTTTTGGCTAAGGATGCCAGCAAAAAAGGCAAATGAAAACAGGGGAGGGAAGTGGTGCGCCAGGAGGGACTTGAACCCCCACACCTCTCGGCACTAGAACCTAAATCTAGCGTGTCTACCAATTTCACCACTGGCGCGCGGCGGCGATTGTAGCAAGGAGTGGCAGCAAGTGGAAGCACTCATTACAACACTTTCCTTGACTCGACGCGGTGCATTGTTAGCATTGCCCCGTCTCTAGCTGGTGGCTTTCTCATGGAATTTGCCGATCCGCGTGCCGTCGCTGCCGATGATTTTGCAGCGGTCAACGCCTTTATCGTGTCGAGTCTCGATTCTAACGTGCCCTTGGTACGTGAGGTCGGGCAATATATTGTCAAAGCTGGCGGCAAGCGATTGCGCCCGCTTATGGCGCTACTTAGCGCCCGCTCCTTGGGGTATGAAGGACATAAACATATTGAGTTGGCAGCGGTCGTTGAGCTGCTGCATACCGCCACTTTGCTGCATGACGATGTGGTGGATGAATCCGCGTTACGCCGAGGTCGACCCACCGTTAATCAAGTGTGGGGTAATAGCCCCAGTGTGCTGGTTGGCGACTTTTTAATCTCGCGTGCATTTCAGATGGCGGTGAATATCGGCAACATGCGCCTGTTGGAGATTTTATCCAACGGTACCAACATTATTGCCGAGGGCGAAGTGTGGCAATTGCTTAACTGTCGCAACCCGGATACGACTGAATCACATTACATGCGTGTGATTCATGATAAAACGGCAAAAATGTTTGAAGCGGCGGCTCAAACTGGAGCGATTTTGGCCTTGGCCGACAAAAAGGAAACGGCTGAGCAAGAAATGGCATTGGCCGCTTACGGATGCCATATGGGTGTGGCCTTTCAGCTCATTGACGATGTGTTGGATTATCGCGGCACTGCTGAAGAGCTGGGTAAAAATGTCGGCGATGATCTAGCCGAAGGCAAGCCCACTCTGCCGCTGATCTACACCATGAAAAATGGCAGTCAGCAGGCGGCTGATACCGTGCGCCATGCGATTAAAACCGGTGATGCGTCGGCGCTCCATGAGATCGTCGAGTTGGTGCAAGCGTCTGGTGGGCTGGAATACACCTTGAAAGTGGCGCGCGACCAAACGGCCTTGGCACTGCAACAGCTCGATGCGGTACCTGACAGCCCGTATCGTCAGGCGCTGGCAGATTTGGCCGCACAAGCTGTCGACCGTCATACATAATTTACTAACGCATGAACAGAGAACGAGGACGCCACATGAAACTGAATTATCTGATTCCCCTGGTTTGTCTGACCTTTCTGTCGGCCTGTGCGCTAAGTCCGCAACGGGTAACGTTGACGCCTAGTGTTAACCATGTCGAACAAAACAGCATAGGGCATAACCAACCGCTACGCGTGGTGGGCAAAGATTGGCGAGACAACACGGTTATTGGCTCACGTGGTGGCATTTATGCCGACACCAGTTTGATTCGCGCAAGCAATGACGTGGCTGATTTGATCGCCGACAAGGTGCGTCATAACCTGCAGAGCCGAGGGTTTAATACCCTGAACGCAAGAGGGGAGTCGGCGGTGCTGACGGTGGGGCCGGTGGCACTGCATTATGTGCCTGCCAGCGGCAGTATCGTCAATCGGGTGGTGGTCGATGCCACCTTGAAAGCGGTGCTGGCCACGGTGAAAGGGCAATATACCCGCACCTTTACGAGTAGCATTACGTTCGAGCAGCCATTTACGCCTGACGCCGAGAAGAATCAGGCTATGCTGAATCAAGTGCTGTCTCGCGCGCTCACCAAGCTATTGAATGACCCGCTGTTGTTGCAGCACTTGCAGGCGTTGCCGTTGCTTCCGGCCACAACCGATTCCACATCTGCTGGTTCTGTTGAACGCGACTCGGGTGATCATGTCACGCTACCGATTGAACCAATGGTGCAGCCGCTGGCGCTTCCTGAACCTGCGACCAGCACCACTAAGCCTTAATCGAATTGGCTGAAGTCGGGCGCGCGTTTTTCCACAAACGCTTGCATGGCCTCGCGGGCTTCCGGCGACGATAAACGCTGGAAAAAATGATCTCCTTCCAAGCGCATTTGTTGCTGCAACGGGTCTTGCGGCACTGTTTTCATTAATTGCTTGGTGAGTCGAATGGCCGAAGGGGGAAGTGAGGCCAGCCGTTGTGCGGCTTTCTCGGCATCGGCAATACATTGTTCGCTGGCGCGATTAACCAGTCCAATAGCAGCTGCTTTTTCCCCGCTGATGGTGTCACCTAACAGCAATAGCTCGGCCGCGCGTTGATGCCCCATCAAAGCGGGCAATATCATGCTGGAGCCGGCTTCCGGACAAACTCCCAAACTGACAAACGGCAGCTTGAGTTTGGCGTCGGGTGCCACATATACCAAATCGCAATGCAACAGCATGGTTGTCCCAATGCCGACTGCCGGGCCTTCCACGGCCGCCACCACCGGCTTGGGAAAGGCCATTAAGGTGGCAAGGAATTGCATGACCGGGCTATCGTGATTCTCTGGCGGGTGCTCCAGAAAATCGTTCATGTCGTTACCGGCACAGAAGCAGCCATCCACACCTTGAATCAACACAACGCGGGTCGATTTATCGTCTGCCGCCTGTTTTAGGCCGTCGGTCAGCGCGGTATACATGGCATGGGTGAGGGCGTTTTTGCTTTTCGGGCGGTTAATGCGTAAACGCAAGATGGCGCCGTCTTGTTCTTGAAGAATATCAGTCATAGTAACGTCGATTGGCTGTGTGAAGTGACTGCTAGTGTGGCGTAATCCGCAAGTGGCTGCCATGACAGCTTATATCATGGGCTAAAGATTGGCTTGTAAAGTGGCCAGCCAGTCTGGTGTGTCGCCGTTGGTATAGGGCTGCGGTTGGCCTTGCCCCCAAACCGAGCCCGGCCAGCAGGCATCGCCTTGGCGGCGGGCAATGATATGAATATGCAGCTGGGGCACTAGGTTACCCAGCGCTCCCAGGTTCATTTTGTCGGCTTGAGTGATGTCTTGCAACTGTTGCGCTAGCTGATTAACACGCGTCAATAAGCGGCTTTGGTCAGTTGGCGACAGCTCATACCATTCGCGTAGGTTTGGCTGCTTGGGCACGACAATGAGCCAGGCAAAGCGCTGGTCGTTCATATAGCGCAGCCAGATAAAATCATCTTCGGCCACTGGAAGCGTGTCAGCCTCAAGCTGGGCAGCAAGTTGACTCATTGGCGATAATCCGACGGGTTTTTGTCCGTCCAGCGACGAAAGGCGCGGGCAAAGTTGGAGGCATCTGAATAGCCCAGAAGTGCAGCGATTTCGTCGATGGTGTGCTCACTACGCGTGAGGTATTCCACGGCCAAGCCACGGCGTAAACTATCAAGGATTTTCTGATAGCTAGTGCCCAGTTGTTGTAGCTTGCGTTTCAGCGTACGCGACGACATGTAAAGCTGCTCGGCTACTTCATCCACATTGGGGAAGTTGCCGACTTCGGCCAAGACAATACGCTTCACTTGTCCCAATAAGGCCGGTGGCGTTTTGATGTCGACCATTTCTTCTTCACATTGTGAACGTGCCATTTGCGATAAACGCGGGTCGGCGAATTGCAGCGGCTCTTGCAGCAGCGCGGCATCAAAGCGTAATTGGTGATGGGGGCAATCGAAAGTGGCGGGGCCAGGGAGCAGCGGCTCTAGTTTGTCGAAATAACTCGGGCGCGGATAAGCCAAACGGACTTCACCAACCAGCGGTTTGTCGATCAGCATTTTTTGTGCCATGAAGTACAGGCTGCTGAACAGACTTTCCATGCTGAAGCTGGCGATATCGTTTAGGGCGATCTGCTCGTTGGCCTGAATGACGGCTTGGTCGCCATCGACAAACGACTCCAAAGCGACAATGGTGCTGCGCGTACGGAAATATTGCACCGCCAAATCAATTGCGTCGCCCAAGGTGGCGCTGCTCATGGCAGCATAGCCAAGGAAGCCGTGGGTCGATACATTCATCGACATGCCAAATTCCCAGCCCAGCCAAGGTTCTCCGCTGAGGGTAATGGCACGCCGAATAAGCTGCTCGTATTCATTGGCTAGGATGCGTAAACCGGGCTCATTCCAGCGGCTTTTATCAGGTAGGTCAATTCCCTTCAGCAGCTCGTTAGCCGAAATGCCGCGTTTCCGCATCATATCGACCAATAGCGGCACATATTCGAACGAAGCCGAATATTGGTCTGGGCTCATTTTGATAATTGTCATGGTGAAATGGCTCGCAATAGCGTTGGGTCAACATACCGTGCTTGGCCTTTTCCGGCAAGTTGGTCACGTCGGATTAAAGGGCGATATACGCTATTTTACAATGTATTGTTTTTCTCTGGCACAGATATTGCTGAATAACTAATGGAGTCGCTACGAAATAGCGACATCAAAAAGGAAGTGTTACCGACACAGGAAGTGTGTTATTTGCGTACCACGCCGGAGTCGTACCATGGGACAATTACTGGAGCTGGAAAAGTGGTCACCGGATTGGGCGGTGGCACGACTCAATCGGGAGACTGGGTTGGCGTTTTCCACGATGCCAACGTCATTGTTGACACCCCGTGCCGACCAGTCAGACGAACCTTTACAAGAAAGATCTCAGCCTGAAGCCGAGCTATCTCGGTTGCGTGTTGGCTAGTGGGGGCTTAGAAGTTGGAAATCAGCTTGCGGGTGGGCTTTTTGCTTTGATGGCGCTGCATATACAACTCTTCCATCTGATGCTTCATGGCATCATTTTCCAGTTGCAACAACAACTTAACTGACTTTACCTGCCCTTTGAAGCGCAAGCGAACTTGTGATGACAGAAGTGAGTCTCCATCGCGGGTGACGTGCGCGTTATCGACCAGGGTGCGATGTGTCCCGGCACCGTCTTCATGCTCGACAATGAGACTAATTTGGCCTTGGCCGCCAAGCGTTTTTACCCAGCCGGCTACATTGTAAGACGCTTCCCATACTGGTTGACGAGACGAGAGTCCTTCAGCCCAAATCTGTTTGGGTACTTTGGCGATGAAATGGTCAATCATGGCCAGCTCCACAAATGCGCAAATTACAACCTGTCATTGACGGTCGTATTCTACGGACTTGCCAGGTGCGAAGAGGGAAGTCGGGCACAAGATGACTTTGAAATGCATCACATAACTGACAATTTGTGACACAGAAGCCGTTTTTTGTCACCAATCGGCGGTGTCGTCTACCGTGTTGAGATAGCGATGCAATTTGCTTTTCGCCTTTTTATAGGCGGGTGGCAACCCATCGCTCGGTTCGGTGGGGCGTTGTTTCTGTAAGTTGCGAATCAAATTACGCAAGTGTTGCCGGTCGATATGTGGATACCAATCCAACAATTGGCTAACGAGTGTTTGTTGAGTGGCCTTGTCATCAGTTGCAATAAATTGATTGAGCCAGTGCGCCAGGCGTTGCTTGCGGCTGGGGTCGAGCAGCCGTTCTAATCGTTCGACCAATTCACGATTGTCATCTTGGCGCATCAGCTTGCCAATAAACTGCGCATGACGGCGACGCGCTTCTGGTTGAGTAATGCGCTTGGCCTCGGTCAGTGCCTCTTTCAGTGATTGAGTGGGCGACAGTCGCGCGAGTTGGTCAGGCGATAGCTCCAATAATTGCAAGCCAATATCTTGCAGGTTGTCGGCTTCGCGCTTGTGCTGGGTTTTGTTGGGGCGCTGGCTAGGCGTTTCGTCTGTCATCTTGTGCTTCAGCTAGGTCGGAGCGGCTATTTTTCCATAAAGTGGGACGGATGCAAGCAGCGGAAGACGTTACCGCCATCCTGCTATACACTGGGGCGCGTTGAATCATAGGGTAGGTAGTTATGGCAGACACATTGTCTCAATCACATGCCGGTCACGCTGAAATTGCTGCCGGTGAAGAAGCGCGAGCAGCAGAAAGTGCCGCTAAGGTACTGCAAGTGGCTAAACGGTTGGGTGCCAGTGCGGCAGAAACGCGCATTAGCCACAGCGTGGGGCTAAGTGTATCGGTGCGGCTCGACAGTGTCGATGCATTGGAATTTCATCATAGCCGTCAATTAACAGTGGCCGTTTATCTTGGTCAATGTCGTGGGGTGGCGCGCAGCACAGACGATAGTGATGCGGCCATACAAACCACCGTTGAAGCTGCGTTGGCAATAGCCCGCGAAGCTGAGGCCGACCCCTACGCTGGCTTGGCTGATGTGTCACTGTTGGCTACCGATTTTCCCGACTTGGATGTTTACCATCCCTGGGCGCTGACACCAGATGAGGCGATTGCACAGGCGCGTGCTTGTGAGCAAGCCGGACGCGCCAACCAGGGCATTGTTAACTCGGAAGGGGCTGATGTGGCATCTGGCGTGGGGCTCACCTGGTATGCCAATAGCCAAGGATTTAGTCAGGGGTATAAGGGCAGTAGCCATCAGCGCAGCTGCGTGTTGATTGCCCGTGACGATAATGGCATGCAGCGCGACTATTGGTATGACTCAAATTGTCGTGCCGACCGGTTGCAATCCGCCGAGGCCATTGGTCAAGAAGCAGCCCGCCGTGTGCTGGCACGCTTGGGTGGTCGCCAACCGGAAACGGGCAATTATCCGGTGTTGTTTACACCACAAGTCGCCAGCGGCTTGTTGGGGCATTTTGTTGGGGCGATTAGCGGCGGTAACTTGTACCGAAAAAATTCCTTCCTGGGGGATTCATTGGGAGAAAAAATCTTCCCCGACTGGGTCACCATCAGCGAGCGGCCCCGTTTATCGGGCTATGGCAGTTCGTTAATTTTTGATGGCGATGGCCTGCCCACGCGTGAGCAGACATTCGTCAATGAAGGCCAGCTTTCGGGCTACGCACTGGGGCTTTATGCGGCGCGCCGATTAAATATGGCCCCAACCGGTAATGGCAGCGGAGTACACAACCTCACCATTACCCACAGTGACCAGGATTACGCCGATCTACTCAAAACCATGGGCGATGGCGTGGTCATTACCGAATTAATGGGGCGTGCGATTAACCCGGTAACGGGCGATTATTCGCGTGGTGCCTCGGGCTTTCGTGTTGAGGGCGGTGAAATTGCCGAGCCGCTTGAAGAATTCACCTTGGCAGGTAATCTGCGCGATATGTTCCTGGGGCTGCAAGCTGCAGGCACCGATATCGACACCCGTAGCCGGGTGCATTGTGGCAGCCTGTTGCTCGATGAAATGAAGATTGCTGGCCAAAGCTGAAACGACTCGGACAAGGTAAAACACCGTGACCACTCCCACTGATTCATCACCTCAACAGCCTGGTGTGTTAACACTCACTGACCCCCAGGCGCTTGAACCGCAAGCTGGTTTGGCTTGGATTAAACAAGCCTGGGACATCTTTACGCGCAGCTGGTTGGTGTTTGTTTTAGCCGTGCTCATTATGTTTGCGCTGCGCTTTATTCTGACGTCCGTGCCGATTGTCGGCATTTTGATGGCGGCGTTGGTGACTCCCTTGTTGGCCGCAGGCTTCCAACAAATGGCGTATAACGTGGAGCAACAACGGCCCATTACTATTGGCGAGTTGTTTGTCGCCTTTCAGTCACAAAACCGCGAGCGGTTGGGTGTGCTGTTGCAACTTGGCTGTCTTTCACTGGCGTTTAGTCTGGTGCTGATGTTGT